>JANMSE010000154.1:0-18107 GCA_031389045.1 Deltaproteobacteria bacterium
GACTACTAACTACTGCTCTACTTATCGACCTTTGCGCTCAGTCGTCAACGGATCAATCAGCTCTTCCTTGCGAAATGAGCCGGGGTCCCGCTGCGATGGGCGCGCCGTGGTTGGAGTTTCACCTAACCGGATCACGTTTTCTCCGTAACGCGAGCTGAGCTGGTCCAAGAGCTGACCGAGCTGGCGGCGCTTGTCACTTTGCGTCGTGGGCGGCGCGAACAAGGACAATTGAGCCGCGTTGCGTTCGGATTCCAGGCTGCTGGTGTAGATACCCGCGAGCCGAACCTTGAGTCCGTGACGCGGCACTTGAGCATAGAGCGCGAGTGCGATGCGATAGATTGCTTGCGCGTCACTTGTGGGCGCGGACAAAGTATGGCTCCGCGTATACATCCGATAGTGACCATCCTCAAGCCGTTCCGCCAATCTGATCTTGACGGTCACCGTGCGTCCCGCGAGTCCACGCGCGCGCAGACGGTGCGCGACCGTCTGCGCGTAGCGGAGGAGAGCAGGGTGCACATCACTATCATGCTCCAAGTCTTGCGCGAAGGTTTCCTCTTCGCCAATCGATTTGACTTCTTGGTTGGGATCAACTGGCCGTGGATCAATGCCAT
This sequence comes from Deltaproteobacteria bacterium, assembly GCA_031389045.1. Classification (GTDB taxonomy): domain Bacteria; phylum Desulfobacterota; class Binatia; order Bin18; family Bin18; genus JABFSC01. The sequence goes on from JANMSE010000154.1 coordinate 612, forward strand.
GCGCGAGTTGGAAGAAATGTTCGCCATTGCTACCAAAGCGTTTGACCAACGATTCCCGGCTGAGCCGCGCCAGATCGCCAATGGTCGTAATGCCAAGATTGCCGAGGGTGCGAGCAGTGACGGTGCCTACTCCCCACAAGCGCGTGACGGGAAGAGGATGCAAAAAGCTCAAGACCTGCTCGTCCGAGACTTCAACGAGGCCGTCGGGCTTCTTGAGGTCGCTGGCGATTTTGGCCACGAACTTCGTGGAGGCAATACCCGCCGAGGCCGTGAGCTGGGTTTCCTGTGTGATCCGCGTTTTGATCTGTTGGGCGATGGCGGAGGCGGGGCCGAACAACTGTTCACTCGCGGTGACATCGAGAAACGCTTCGTCAAGAGACAGCGGTTCGACGAGCGGAGAGAACGACCGCAGAATAGTAAAAATATGTTGTGAGGCTTCGACGTAGCGTGCTCGACGTGGCGGCACGACAATCGCCTGTGGACACAGCTTGAGCGCTTGCGCCATCGGCATAGCGGAATGGACTCCATACGGACGCGCTTCGTATGACGCCGTGGCGACGACGCCACGCAAGCGGTCACCACCAACAATGATAGGTTTGCCCCGCAACTCTGGAAAGTCGCGTTGCTCAATGGCCGCATAGAACGCATCCATGTCCAGGTGAATGATGCGGCGCGGCACGGGCTCGTGTTCCTCGTTATTCAGGTTGCGCTGGCGGAGGTGGCGGCATTTCCGCTGGCGGCATTTCCGCTCGTGGAGTTTCCACTCGTGGAGTTTCCGCGGTCCGACGAGCAAAGACGAGAAAGCCCGTATGCGCGACCATGCGGTGTTCGGGCCGGGCTGAGAGGTCCTTCACATGCCAGGGGCGTAACAGCGTCTCAATGATCTCAATCGCCGTGAACAAAGAGGACGCGCGCAGTGCATCGACCAGGGATTTGACTTGAATCACCGTCGGACTATAGCCGACCAACACCCCGCCTGGCCGGAGAGCTTGAGCCGCGTGCGGCAGCACACGCCACGGTTCGGGGACATCCATCAACAACCGATCCACATTCCGTGGCTCGATTCCTTCGTAGGCGTCGCCAAGCTGTAAGGTCCAGTTCGGTGCCTCGCCAAAGAAGCGCGCCACATTTTCGCGGGCCATCGCGCAATGGTCTTCGCGATTCTCAATGGTCACGAGGGTGCCGGTTGGTCCAATGGCGCGGAGAAGGGCGATCGCCAGGGAGCCAGGACCCGCGCCAATCTCCACCACCGAGGCTCCAGGGAAAATGTCGCCCCACAGCAGCATGATTGCAGTATCCTTGGGATAAATGACTTGGGCTCGGCGTGGCAGGTTCGGGATGAGATGGGCGTAGGTCGGTCGAAACACCCAGTAGGGCATATTGTTGGAGGTGCGGATGCGACTGCCTTCAGGCAAGCCGATAATCTGCTCCGCTTGGAGCGTACCGCCGTGCAGGGAGATACGCCCCCCGGGCTTGAGGGCGCGCAGATATTCGCGTTCCTTCACGTCGATAAACAGGACCGATTCACCGGCCTGAAGAGTTGTGCGGTCAGTCATTATGTATATGGTACCTACGGGTTGAGTGGTGCGAAGGGGCGAACCGTACCACGTGGGTTCCGGGCCGACAAGAACCCTTGACAGTGGAAAGCATCCTCCCTATCCTGGGCGCACTTTTCACGGGCGAACCGTACCTACCGACATTTCATTGAACACTATTCGATTGGAGGAAAGCTGTGGCTGAAAAAGCAAAAACCGCGCAAAAAGCGGCTGCGTTGCGGGCGAAACGTTTATGCCCCTTGTGTGGGGGCGATAGCAAGGTGGTGCAGTACACTGGATTTGGCGAGATGAAGGGATTTTTCTGGGTGTGCGATAAGAATCCTGAACACCTCAGTCGCACGCGCTAACTCTTGGGAGACCCTGCTCATGCCGAGGACACGGAAGAAAGAGACCGGTAAAAAAGATCCCAACCTGTTCGACGAGGATCATACGGACGAAGCAAGCGACGAAGAGCTACCAAAAGACGAAGCGGGGCGCAAGAAGATCAAAAAGCGCTACGAGGAACTCCTGGGCATCCGCATCGACAAACTCAAGGGCCGCGTTCTCAACCGTGAGCGCATCAATAAGACGGTCGAGGGCGTCTACTTCATCTGTTCCGTCTGCAAGAAAATTTGCCACAACTTGGATGAAGGGCTTATAGAAGATCCCGACAACATCGCGAATCAGTGTACCGCCTGTTCTAAGATCAAAGGCAAAAATCCCCAAGCGGCGGCGTGATCTTGCCGTCTTCCTTCTCTCGGCGCGAGACTCCCGTCTCCGGGTGTCTCGCAATGACCGACCCCACTACTCGCTGAATTTCTTTCGCACCGCCTGAAAATCTTCCGGCAACGGACTCTCAACCCGCACTCGTTTACCTGTCAGCGGGTGCGTCAACGCGAGCGCCGTGGCATGGAGACATAAGCGCGCGTCGTGCTCCATGCTTCCATAACGCACATCGCCAACAATCGGATGCCCTAACGCGGCAAGATGCACTCGGATTTGATGTCTCACCCCGGTCGGAATGGTGATGTGCAGCAGCGTGTGTCGCGGGAACGACTCTATCGGCGTGTAGATCGTACTAGCCCGCTGCCCTTCGCCAAGCGCCCCTTCACGCATGCGTTGCCCCCGTTTTCCTTCCGGCGTGAGCCACGACTCGCGTTGGCCTTTGTGGCGCACCTGTCCCTCCACGAGCGCGCAATACTGCTTGTCCACCGTGTGACGGTGGAATATCTCACGGAGTGCCGTGTAGGCATACGGAGTACGCGCCACGACCAGTAGGCCAGAGGTCGAAGTATCAAGCCGATGCACCACTCCGGCTTCAAGCGGACGTGGACTCGCGGTCGTTGTCTCTGGGAAATGCGCGAGGAGAAAGTTAGACACCGTGTCGGTCTCATCGTGTCGTAAGGCAATGCTCGGAATACCGGCGGGCTTATCGAGGATGAGGAGCGCTTCGTCGGTGAAAAGGACGGGAATGGCGAGCTGGGGATTGGCGACCAAAGAAACGGGAGCAATCACACTGACCTGATCTCCACCGTGGAGACGGTCCCCCTTTTTTCCTGGCTTCGCGTTCAGACGGACGCGCCCCGCCACGATCCACTCAATAATCTCGCGTTTCGCCACGGCTGGGAGACACGCTTGCAGGAACGCATCCAGCCGCGGGGAGGTGTCGCTTGCGGTGACTTTCCATGTGCGGGAAAGGGGCACTTCAGCGGAGGAGTCTAGTTGTCGGATAACGATGCCTTCATCCAGCCTTCGACGTTACGCAGGAACTGGTGGAATGGGTCCTCGCCAAGCACGGGCGTGAAATACGCCTTGCGCATATAATCAAGGGCGCCGGAGTAATATTCGAAATTCTTCGATAACTCTTGAAACAGGAGGAAGCCGGTTTGGTACAGCGTCAAATCGAGTTCCGACACTTTCCAATAGGAACGCCGTCCTTCCTGGAAGTAGTAATCGAGCACGCCACGTCGATCGATCGTGGTGCGGAAGAGTCCACTCATGAAGAGCGCGTAATCGCCCACGTACTTACACAGTTCGCGCTCGCGTTGGACGGGGAGCCGCGTATCGGGCGTTGGGGCCAGGGCGGTGCTCAGTATCTCGACGACGCTCTCCAATCGCTTCCCGCTTGGCGTCTGGAAACGATAGAGCTGATCCGAGCGAGCGAAGGTAGTGAGGACATTGGCGACGTATTCGATGATGGGTGGGTCATGCAGGCCCAGTTCGTGAAAGCTACGACGGGCGCATTCGAGGAAAAAAGGCTGTAGCCGATCAGGGGCAATCATTTTCTCCATGTCGTGAATTATACTAGTAAGATTCCGCGAAAGGAAATAGACTAGCCACAAATCACGTCACCGGAGGGATGTATGTGCACTCACGCCATGTCGCGACCGTCACACTTCCGACCTTTCTCTTTTGGACAACTCCTCCTCTGGGGAGTGACTGTGTCCGTGGCGATGGTGACCGCGTGCCAAGCGACCTCGCGGGCGCGCGAAGAGGAGCCTATCCAGGTCGAAGTCCAAGGCGTCGGCTTTGATCCCACGCTGAACTCTCCCGTGGTTATTCTCCAGAATAAAGACAAATCCAAAGCGATCCCTATTTGGGTCGGGGTGCCCGAGGCGCAAGCCATTCACCTCCAACTGGAGGGCGCGGTGTTGCCACGGCCAATGACGCATGACCTGATGAAGACCATCATTGAGCAGGTCGGTGTCGAGTTCGAGAAGGTCGTCGTCAGTGAACTCAAGAACAGTACGTACTACGCGCATATTCATCTGGTGCAGAAAGGGAACCCCCTCGACATCGACAGTCGCCCCAGTGACGCGATCGCGTTGGCGTTGCGCTTTCACCGACCGATCTATGTGGCCAAAGCGCTCTTTGATGCCTCGCAACCCGCGGAAATGGCTTCGGTGACGGAGTCCGAGGCGAGCACGACGATCTCTGGAGTGACGATTCAGAATCTGACGACCGAACTCGCGGCCCATTTCGATTTGCCGGAGCGTGGTGGGGTGCTCGTGGCAAGCGCGGAGTCGCGCGCGGGAGAGGACTCTCTGCGACGTGGGGACGTGATTACCGCGGTGGAGGACAAAGCGGTGCATGATGTCGCGGAGTTTCGTCACCAATTGAGCAAGGAGCAAGGCGCAACCGTGACTTTGCGGGTACAACGAGATGGGCGGGAACAGCGGGTTGATTTCCGCCTCAACGATCAATAATAAACAACCACACCAACAAGAAGGAGAAATATCTCATGGCGAGTATTTTGGAAGAGAAGGACGAGCTGCGTGACTTGGTCACACGATATTGTTTGTACATCGACTCAGGCCGCTACGACGATTGGGTGGCGACTTTTACGGAGGACGGTGTGTTCGACAGTCCGATCCTTGGGCGGTGGCAGGGCAAGACAGCGCTGAAACAGTTCACTGAGAAATATCGGACCTGGACGGGCAACTACCAACCGCGACATTGTGTGATGAATGTCTTAGTCAATGTCGAAGGCAATCACGCGACCGGCGAGTGTTATTTGCTGATGACCCACGCGAGTGAGAACAAGACGGAACTCGTGATCTCCGGGCGCTACGAGGATCGCATGGAAAAAGTGAACGGCACGTGGTTGTTCAAGGAGCGCAAGGTGAAGCCGGATAGTCGGCCGGTGCATAATTGACGAGGACTGCGTGGAGATGATTCCCGCTGCTAGTAGTGAAACGAGCGTGTGTATGAGTACGGATATAGGCTCTCTGATTGTGACCTCCCCTGACATACGACAGGGACGGCCGTGTATCGCCGGAACGGGCATTTCGGTTCACCGTATCGCAGTCTGGTACAAGTTGGGCCATGGCCCGGAGGAGATCGTGCGTCGTTATGGGCATCTGAACGAAGCGCAAGTTCATGCGGCTCTAGCGTATTATCACGCCAACCAGGAGCAAATTGAGGCCGACATCACGGCGGATGAAGCAATGGCGGATCGTCTCGAACGAGCATACGCGCAAGAAAGACAAATCGCCTGATGACGATCCGGTTATATTTTGACTGAGGAAATAGAAAATCAACTCATATTCCTGAGTGCGTGGTAAGACGGCGGTCAGCATGCGCACGCGGAGAAAGGAAAAGGAGACTCACATGCTTGGAGCAGTCGCACATATTGGCATTACGGTTCGTGATATGGAAAAAGCGATCCACTTCTATCGTGATCTTCTCGGCTTGAAGGTCATCGGCGATGTGACGTTCGCGGGAGACGAAGCCGACATCCTTATTGGCGAAGACAACTCAAACTGCGCGCCGTGTATCTCCGCAGCCCGGATGACAGAAAGAGTCCCCCCATTGAGTTGCTTCATTTCGTTGAGCCCATCGCCAAGGGAGAACCCTACGCCGGAGTCGCGAATCCAGGTATCACCGAAGTCGCCTTTTGGGTAAAGGATATTTAGCAGACCTATAAGGAACTGCGCGCGCACGGGGTGCGGTTTTACTCCGCTCCACAACTGTTCGAGACCGACGACTATAAAGTGAAAGCCGTGTACTTCCGTGATCCCGATGGGACGACGTTGGAGTTGTTGCAGAATGTCGATTAGCACATGAAGTGAGGGCAGAAGGAATATCGACCTCAATTGCCGTATGAGCACTAGGACCGGCAAAATGGTCGGCCACATCTTACCACGCGGTCAATTTGAGCGTCGTCTCCTTGCCGCCCTATCGCTTTCGCGCGCACACCGCGTAGAGCGGGTCGGTAATGCCAGTCTGTGGACTAGCGTCGGTGAACACCGGCTCCTCATATCCTCCCGCCGTCTGGAAATACGCCTCGATGAGTTTGGCTCGCTGGCCATCATATAACGATTGCCACACGCGCACCGCTTTTGTCGGGAACATACGGTTCGAGAACAACACCAGAAAAGGAGCGCCCTCTTTCAGTATCCGGCGCACCTCGGCGAATATCTCGATCGGGTGCGTGAGGTACTGAATCGACACCGTAATCACCACCCCGTCGAACGACGCGTCGGCAAAGGGAAGCCGTGGGTCGGCATTCACGTTGTGCACCACATACTCGTCCAAGTCGGGATTGTCGGCCATCTCATCGGCGTTGAGTCCTAAGCCAACGAGTTTCTGTTTCACAAACCCCGTCGGTAGATGAGAGCGCCAACTGCTCATCAGGTCGAGCAGGACATCGTTCGGCGCGAATGTCGCCGCGATCATCTGGCCCGCCGCGCGAATCGCCGGTTCATCAATGTGCACGACTTTACGCGGCGCGGCGTAGAAGAGCGTGTCTTCGCTGTCATCCATCCGCTCGAACATCTCTGGAACGAAGGTAATCGTTCGTGGCGTTTCTGGCAAAGCCATTTTCTTCACACCTCGGTTATGAGTTATGAGTTACAGCAGGCTACGTGTCAAACTCAACAGGCACCACGACCTTCAACGCCCGCGGAACCGCGGTCAGCACCGCTGGCAGTGGGCCCATACGCTCACCATCGGCGTAGAGATCACACGCGGTGTCAGCGCTAATAGTCATCGTTCGTCCCCGCAGGGTATCGATACCCGTATGGTAAATATGTCGCCCGCGAAAGACGCGCGGGAAGGTATACAACAATTCCATTTTGCCCATCCCGTTGACCAGACACGCATCAAGCACGCCATCATCCGCACGCGCCGCTGGCACTAAAGCCATGCCACGCCCGCAGCTCCACGTGTTCGCCACGGCAATCAGCCAACTGTAACAGCGACGGGTCTGTCCATCGTACTCCAGCGTGAACGACTGCGGCGTGTCCAACAAGACCGAAGCCACGGTCAACGCCGAATACAGCGCACTGACGCGCACGCGTTGAAAGCGATTGGCCCGACGGTTCACCTGCGCGGCCAGTCCCATCACCGCGACCGAGAAGAAGTAGCGCTCGTTGACCTTGCCCACATCGACACGCTGCTGCCGCCCTTGCGCCACCACGGCGCATGCCTCTTCAACACCAAGCGGAATCCCTAAGCCGCGAGCGAAATCATTCCCCACACCCACGGGAATAATGCCCAGCGCGGTCTCGCTGCCGACCAGTTCAGTGGCGATCTGATTGATGAGCCCATCACCGCCGATGCCAACCACAAGGTCGGCACGATTGCGCACCGCTTCTCGCGCGAGTTCCGTGGGGTCCGCCGGAGACCGGCTCAGACAGAGTTCGTGCGGTAAGCCTCGGTCGTGCAACATGCGACTGACCTGCTCGGCCACTCGCGCGCCACGCCCTCGGCCAGCAACTGGGTTCACGATGAGACGTACAGAAGTCATAGGAATTGAGTGATTGAGCGATTGAGTCATCGGGCCATTGAGGACATTGGGACATTGAGTCATCGGGTCATTGGGGGATTGAAGAAATTGAGCGATTGAGCGAACGGGTCATTGAGCCATTGGGGGAATTAGAAAATTGTGTCATCGGAAGAATGAAGTAATGCCCTAATGATTTCAATGACTCAATCGCCCGATGACCCGATGACTCAATGACTCAATTTTCACCGCATGCCCCCATGTTCCAAATGCGCTTGCAGAAAATTATGACTGCCCGTCGTCGCCATGCTCGCCGCCGCTGACAGTTCAAGACACAACGCCGTCGCCGCGATGATCTGCGCGAAACGATACACTTTCCCCGGCCCCAGACAGTCCAGCAATTTGAGATACGCTTGCGCATGCGGCAGGCTGGTGCCTCCACCAACCGTTCCCACTTCCAGTCCAGAGAAACGGATCGCGAGATGAATCCCCTCCCCTACCCGTGTCGCCGACGCCTGCGCCATGCTGCTCGTCCCCACCATGCCTAAGTCCTGACCCGTGGCCGCGAATATCGCCGCGATCGCCGACGCCGGGGTAAAGGCGAACGACTGCATGCCACTGGCATGCGCGCCATGTAACCCCGTGTGTTCCAAGGCCACGACCTCATCCGCCGTGACATGCAAGACTCGTCGCAGCACCGGGGCTGGAATCGTCGCTTCCGCTAGCACGACCTTGCCATGCCCAGGAAATTGGAAGAACGCGTAGCTGGGCTTCTTATCGCCACCCATATTGGTTTCGAGAAAGACGTGGAGTGGCGTGACGCCGGTCTCGGCTGGGAACCGCGCCAACACGAATTGATGATTCAACGCATACGCATTGCGCGTCATCATATTGGGACCACAGGCATCACCCGTCGTGAAGCGATACAACACATGACACATCGGACCAATGACATGCGTATCCACCCCCCGCAGCACCGCATGCGCGCTGAGCAACGCGGGACTCGCGGACGCCCCCTGCCCTCCTCCCGGGTGCCGCAACGGATTCGCCGGATCACGCAGCCACGTGGACATCCGCGCGCCGTTGTCGGCGATCCACCGCGCTAACTGTACCGCTTCCGTCGTGGTCTGAAACACAAAACAGGAGTCGCGCGTCATACGATCGGCGAGGACGGTGGTGCGAATGCCACCCGCGAGGGCAACCGCGCTCACGCCCCGTTGCACCGACGCCGAGAGCCCGCCTTCGGTATGCGCCAATGGGACAAACACCTGGTCTGTGTCCCGTCCCTGCTCTTGCACCTCACCAGCATCATCAAGCTGATATTGACCGAGATTGATGGAAAGCGGCCCGATCACGCCAACGGGCAGCACCGTATGACCAGTCAGACATTCTTGAAAACTGGCTAACGTGTCGGCGGCCACTGGCCAGGACAGCACGTGATGATGGGACTCGCCCCAATGCGAGAGATGACGCAGGTGGTCTTGTCGTTGAGTGATGGCCTCGGGACGATTGGCCCGTGGCCAGTGCGGCAGGGAAGGACGCGCGGCGCGGTCAGTCTTCACTCGGCGACATCCTGCTCCAGCTCGGCCTCTGGTTCATGGAGATGGAGCCGTCGCGCTTTTTTTTCGATGTCGTCCGCGACCGTGGCGATTAACAGGACGCCATCCAATCCAATCGTCGCGCATTGGTCCTTGAGACCGCGGGACATCGCGCTCATCAGCCCCAACAGATCGTCACGCATCTTCAGAAAAGACGGTGCGCGTTCGGGTTGTTGTTGCAAGACTTCCCCCAGGAACAACTCGGCGAACGCTAAGTGCCGGACTTCGTCTCGCACGATACGGCTCGCGATATGCGCGAAGAGGGAGCCGGGATGAAGCGTCTTCAGGGTATTATAAAAATGGCGGGCGAAAATGTCGCTCAGCAAGATGCCCCACAGCCATTCGATACGGTCCTGCGATTTGAACAGGCGGGCTTGGTAGCGAAAAATTTCCTTGAGGTCCCGCACTTCTAATGGGCGTTGGTTCATCTTGTGATAGAACTGGGTCAGAATCTCGAAATGGCGCGCTTCATCAAGAAGAAACGTGGCAAGATACAATTGCGCTTCGGTCTGGCGGGCGGCGAAGAACTGGGGAATCACCGAGCTGGCCCCCACCATTGCCGTCTGCTCGCCCAGATAGACCGGCGTCAGCACATGGCCGAGCGCTTGTTGCGCTTGGCGATCAAGGCCAAGCGGATGCTCCCAATCAAGTTGGGCCGCTGACCACTGCCCTTCCACCCCTTTGTGGTACAAGCTCATCAGCTTGGCATTTTCAATATGAGGAAACACCCGAATCACAATCCACCCTTCTTCCGTCGCACGCGCCGCGTCCCGCGAACCGCACAGGCAGCATCCATATAGCAACCCTGTCGGAATCCCTCAAGTAAAAAATTCACGCCGCTAGGCGGAATGGCGCCGTCGTTCTTCTGGCCGTTCCTCTGACTGGCCGTCGCGGTGGGCTTCTTGCTCCGGCAATTCGAGCGGTGGCTCTTCATATTGCAGGTTCGCCCACTGCACCGCGCGCACAAGGTATTGCAACCCCGACACCACGGTGGCTGCCCCAGCCACAGCTAGCGTTGATCCCCATAACCACGGAATGCGCCAGTGCGGATTATGTAAGACCACCAGCGTTTGCGTGACCACCAGTAACTGACAAAACGTACTCGCTTTACCCACGAAGGTCGGACGGATCACAATGGACCGTCCGGTAATCATAAATAAGACCAGAAACCCACCGAGGATAATCACATCTCGACTGATGACCAGAATGGCCAGCCAATGCGGAATGAATCCCAGGTAGGTCAAAATCAAGAATGAGCTCACGAGGAGGAGCTTGTCAGCCAGCGGATCAATGTACGAGCCCAACACGGTGCGCGAGTTGGTGAGCCGCGCGATCCCGCCATCCAGAGAGTCCGTCGCCGCCGCGATCGCGAAGACGATCAGGGCGTTGGTATACTCTTTATCGGTCAACAAGATGAGAAACAGCGGAATCGCGCCAATCCGCAGCATCGTGATCAAGTTGGGGAGATTGAGGATGGCAGAAGAAATCAAAACGGTCCGTTCCGCTCACGCGCCGCCCACCATTGGACTGAGGGTGAGGGCCGCGAGCCGTTTGCGTAACTGTCCAGCGACTTTACTGGAGACGCGGACGGTGACATTCACCGCCGTCTCTGAGTACGCCTCTTCTACCACGTTGCCATTCCTGTGCAACCAGGCCACCAGGTTGCCCTCGGTCAGCGGCAGCTCACAATGCACCACTTCCTGCTCTTTCTCCAACCACCGCGCGATGCCACTCAGCAACGAGGGCAACCCTTTTCCCGTCAGCGCGGCGATCCCAAAACTCGTCGGCGCGCTGTCGCCATTGCGCAAGGGATGGGGCTCCTGCTCCGTGCGGTCCACGTCTTCCCAGGGATAGACCACATCGTCCGCGCGCGTGAGGCGATCCAGTTTATTGAAGACCAGCATCGTCGGTTTCTCGCCCGCGCCAATATCGGTCAGCACTTGCTCGACAACCGTCTTCTGCTCTTCCCAGTGCGGATGCGTGGCATCAATCACATGGAGCAACAGGTCCGCCGTGCGCACCTCTTCCAGCGTACTCTTGAAGGCATCGACCAGTTGATGGGGCAGTTTGTTAATAAAGCCCACCGTATCAATGAGCATCACCGGACTGCCATCCGGTAAATCAAGACGACGGCTGGTCGGGTCCAGCGTGGCGAAGAGTTTGTCTTCCACTAACACACCCGCATGCGTCAGGGCATTCATCAGTGTTGATTTGCCCGCGTTGGTATAGCCAACCAACGCGACACAGGGAAACGGCACACGCGCGCGCTCGTGTCGCTGCAAGGCCCGAGTGCGCTCCACGTCCTTGAGACGGAGGCGGAGCATCGCAATGCGTTCACGAATGCGGCGGCGGTCCACTTCAAGTTGGGTCTCACCGGGACCACGGGTGCCCACGCCACCACCGAGGCGGGACAAGTGCGTCCATTGGCGCGTCAGTCGTGGCCGCAGATATTCCAGTTGCGCCAACTCGACTTGCAGTTTCCCGGCCAGACTCTGCGCCCGTTGCGCGAAGATGTCGAGAATCAATTGACTGCGGTCGATCACCTTCAGACCGAAGGCTTTTTCCAGATTGCGTTGTTGCGCCGGAGAGAGATCGTCATCAAAAATGACCGCCTGCGCGCAGGTGGAGTCCAGCAGCTCCTTGACCTCGATCACTTTGCCGGAACCAATAAAAGTGGCGGGATTCACGTTATCGCGCACCGGTTGCACGATGGAACCGGCGACTTCCAAGCCGGACGTTTCGCTCAGCCGCGCCAGCTCCTCAAGGGAATCATCGGTCCATTCCTGGGAGCCACGCGTGCCCCGTTTGTCCGCGCGGGGCCATTCAACCCCAACGAGCAGGACTCGTTCGAGTTTTGGCCGCAGGTCGTATCCAGTGGCATGTTCAAGCGAAGTAAAATCTCTGCGACGACTCATAGTCTCCTATCGAAACGAAGTCATGCCATTGCCAAACAATCGTTCGACAGCCAGGAGCATCGACCGTGTTGGAGCGACACTCAAGGCGTTCGGGAGGGCGATGACCGTTTCCGTATAATCTGGACGCATCAGGTGTAAAAAGGTTTGGCAGCCTCCAGTATGTTGCGCCAGAACATCCTTGAGCGCAACCAAGTCCTCTTTCGTGGTGACATCGGCGGGCACTTGAATATGCACCTGTTGCACTTCGTGCGTCGCCACCGATTCCAACGGCACGACCTCGTCGGCGATGATTTGGCACCGCTCGTCATCAATATCCAGCGCCCCACGCAGGCACACCGGCTGGTCCGCATGGATCGTCGCTTCATGTTTCTTGTAGGCTTCGGGCCACACGATCACTTCGACGACGCCTTCCTTATCCTCCAGCGTGAACGTCGCGTAGCGGTCCCCTTTCTTGTTGTTCTTGAGGACCAGCGAGTGGATGACCCCCGCCAGCCGGACCTTCTCTTGATGGGTGCGACTTTTCAGGTTGTCGGTGGAGAGCGACACCACGCCATGCAACCGCCCGACATATTTATCGAGCGGATGGCCGGTAATAAAAAAGCCGAGGGTCTCGCGCTCGTGGCGCAACTTGTCAGTATCCGGCCATTCTTCGACGTTGGGCAGTTCCGGATGGCCGTCGCTGTTCTGGTTGCTGAGGCTGGCGAACAAGCCCAGTTGCGCCGCGTTGTGGTCGCCCTTGGCTTTTTGTTCCGCCCATTTCATGGTGTCTTCAAGACCGGCGAGCAGTCGCGCGCGCGGAGCCTTGAACGAGTCGAGCGCGCCACATTTCACCAGACTTTCCATGACCCGCTTGTTCACCTGCGACCCACGCACGCGGGTACAGAACTCGTGCAACGATTGAAACGAACCGTCGTTGCGCGCGGCGTGAATCACTTCAATCGCTTTCGAGCCCACCCCTTTCACCGCGCCGAGTCCGAAGCGGATATGAGAGCCGGTCACGGTGAAGTCTTCATCGCTTTCATTGACATCCGGCGGCAAGACTTCGATGTTCTGCATCCGACACTCGGCGATATTCTTGTAGGCTTTATTCGGGTCCCCCATTTCGATGCTCATCAGCGCGGCCATGAACTCCTGGGGATAATGCGCCTTGAGATAGGCGGTTTGATAGGAAATCAGCGCATAGGCGGCGGCATGCGACTTGTTAAAGCCATACGCGGCAAAGGTTTCCATCGCATCGAAAACTTCACCGGCGAGTTTGTCGGAGATTTTCTGCTTGGCCGCGCCGCTCATAAAGCGGGCGCGCTCTTCCTGCATCACCTCTTTCTTCTTCTTGCCCATCGCCCGGCGCAAGTTATCGGCGTCCTCAAGTGAGTAGCCAGCTAACACCTGGGCGATCTGCATGACCTGTTCTTGGTAAATCGTCACCCCGTAGGTTTCGCGCAACACCGGGCCGAGCAAGGGGTGCGGATACGAAATCTGGTCCTTGCCATTTTTGCGACGGATGAATTGTTCGGCGGCCCCACTATCCAGCGGTCCTGGACGAAAGAGGGCGATCACGGCGACGATGTCCTCGAAACAACTGGGCTTGAGTTGCGTGATGAGCTTGCGAATGCCGCTGCCTTCCATCTGAAAGACGCCGACGGTGTCACCGCGGGTGAGCTTCTGATACGTCAACCGGTCATCAATGCGCAGCGTGCCGAGGTCAATATCCACGTCGCGGCTCTTTTTGATCCGCTTGATGGCATCGTCGAGCAAGGTCAACGTTTTGAGGCCGAGGAAGTCAAATTTAATCAGCCCAATGGTATCGACTTCCGGTCCGGCGTATTGGGTGAGGACATTGCCTTCTTTATCGACAAAGAGGGGCAGATGTTCGACCAAGGGCGTGGGGGAAATGACGATGCCCGCCGCGTGCTTCGAGGCGTGGCGCAACAGCCCTTCAAGTTTCAGGGCGTAGTTGAACAGTTTTTTCTCGCGGTCGCCACGGTCACGAATCTCACGCAGGCGCGGCTCCATCTCCAAAGCGGCCTCAAGCGGAAAATCCTTCCCTTGCTTCGGCGCGGGATACATCTTGGCGATGCGTCCAGTATCGGCATACGGGAACTCCAACACGCGCCCAACATCCTTGATCGCCTGCTTACCCTTGAGCGTTCCAAAGGTGATGATCTGCGCGACCTTGTCGGCACCGTATTTTTCCTTGATATAACGGATCACTTCGTCGCGGCGCTCGAAACAGAAATCGACGTCGATATCCGGCATGCTCTTGCGACCTGGATTCAAGAAGCGCTCGAACAGCAAGTTATAGCGCAGGGGATCGACATCAGTGATCCGGGTGGAATACGCCACGAGGCATCCAGCGGCGGACCCGCGCCCAGGACCAACCGGAATCTTCTGGGATTTGGCGTACCCGATAAAATCGGCGACGATGAGAAAGTACCCCGAAAAGCCCATCTTCTCGATGACTTGCAGCTCGAAGTCGAGCCGGTCTTTATACTGTTGCGCTTTCTCCTCATTCCAATCCGGCGTATGCGCCTGGATTTGCGCGAAGCGATCTTCCAGACCAGCGTAGGCTTTCTTGCGCAACGTCTCTTCCAGCGTGTCCTCTGGTGGCACGGCGAAGACGGGGAAGTAAAAGTTACCGAACGACAATTCGAGATTGCAGCGTTTGGCGACCTCCATCGTATTGCTAATGGCTTGCGGACAATGCAAGAAGTCGGCTTCCATCTCTTGTGGGGATTTCACATAGAGTTGGTCGGTGCCGAAACGCCAGCGCTTTTCATCGGACCACACCTTGCCACTCTGCACCGCGAGGAGCACTTCGTGGGCCTCGGCATCATCGGCGGTCAGATAGTGGCAGTCGTTAGTCGCCACCAGCGGCAGTGAGAATTCACGGGCGATTTCGATGAGCGCGGGGTTGATCTTTTCCTGTTCGGGCAAGTGGTTGGCTTGAACCTCAATATAGAAGCGATCATCAAAAATGGCCGCGTACTCGGCGACCACGTCACGAGCGAGCTGTTCCTTGCCGGCGAGCATGGCACGCGCGAGTTCCCCGCTGAGGCAGCCAGAGAGGGCGATGATCCCTTTATTGAGTTCGCGCAGCAGTTCCTTATCGACGCGCGGCTTATGATAAAACCCTTCGGTGAATCCGGCGCTGACCAAACGGCAGAGATTGCGGTAGCCCTCAAGATTCATCGCCAGCAGGATCAAATGGAAATTGCCGCCGCCTTCGTAATCGTCGCTCCGGACGATGGCACGATCGTGGCGGCTTTTGGGGGCCAAATACATTTCACAGCCGATAATCGGCTTGATCCCAGCCTGTTCGGCGGAGCGATAGAAATCAATGGCACCAAACATGTTGCCATGATCGGTCATCGCCACCGCTGGCATGCCGTAGGCGCTCACCTGCGGCATCAGATTCTTCACCTTATTCGCGCCGTCCAGCAGGCTGTATTGCGTATGTAAATGTAAGTGAACGAAGCTCATTTCTGTCCTTCGGATTGAGCCATTGAGTCATCGGGACATTGGGAGATTGAGCCATCGAGTCATTGCTGAAGACAATTTTAATGACTTAATCTTTCTAATGACCCGATGATCCAATCACCCGATGACTCAATGTCCCCGATGTTATTCCCACTCAATGGTAGCCGGTGGTTTCGACGAAATGTCGTACACCACCCGGTTCACTCCACGTACTTCGTTGACGATGCGGGTTGCCATCCGACCGAGTAAATCGTAAGGCAAATGCGCCCAGTCGGCGGTCATGCCATCGACGCTTTCAACCGCGCGAATCGCCAGCACATCCTCGTAGGTCCGCTCGTCGCCCATCACCCCCACTGTCTTCACCGGGAGCAACACCGCGAAGGCTTGCCATACCCGATCATAGAGGCCCGCCTTGCGCACCTCCTCGTCCACGATCGCATCCGCCGCGCGCAACACGGCTAACCGTTCCGCGTCCACCGAACCAATAATGCGAATGGCTAATCCCGGACCAGGAAACGGTTGACGATTGACGACCTCGGCTGGCAAACCGAGCAGCCGACCAATGACGCGCGCCTCATCCTTGAACAATTCGCGTAGCGGTTCGATCAGCGCCATCCGCATCCGTTCCGGCAGCCCGCCAACGTTGTGATGCGACTTGATGGTCGCCGACGGCCCTTTGAACGAAACCGACTCAATGACATCGGGATACAGTGTTCCTTGCGCCAGGAATTGCACGTCGGGAATCGTCTTGGCCGCTTCGTCAAACACTTCGATAAACGTGTGCCCAATGATACGACGCTTGTGTTCGGGGTCCTCGACGTTCGCGAGCTTGTCGAGAAATTGCTTCGAGGCATCGACACAGCGGAGATTCAAGCCGAGCTTGGAGAAGACCGCCTCGACCTGTGCCGCTTCTTGGTGCCGCAGCAGGCCATTATCGACAAACACGCAGGTCAGTTGTTTCCCAATCGCCCGGTGAATCAGCAGCGCGACGACAGCGGAATCAACACCACCGCTGAGCCCACACACGACATGCTGGCTCCCCACGCGTTGGCGAATGTGTTGCGTCTCCCGTTCGATGAACCCTTCCATCGTCCAATGAGGTTCACAGTGGCAGATACGGAAAAGAAAATTCTTGAGGACATCAAGCCCGCGTTCGCTGTGGACGACTTCGGGGTGAAACTGCAAACCGAAAAACCGGCCTGACGCGTCACGGCCAGCGGCGAGGGGCGAGTTCGCTGAATGCGCGAGAATCCGCCAGCCGCTCGGCAGCGACTCCATGGTATCGCCATGACTCATCCACACGCGCGTTTCCGAGCCAGGCGCGAAGCCGGCGAACAAGTCGCTATTCTCATCGACCACCAATTGCGCGGAGCCAAACTCACGGCGGTCGGCTCTGCCAACGACACCGCCAGCCAATTGGTGCAGGACATTCATGCCATAGCAGATCCCCAAGAAGGGCACGGGCACATCAAGCACCCGCGCATCAAGCATGGGGGCATCTTTGGCATACACGCTGGCGGGTCCACCGGAGAGGATGATGCCTTCGGGTTGGAGTTGGCGGATACGGTCAAGCGAGACGTTATAGGGATGAATTTCGCAATAGACGTGCGCCTCCCGCACCCGGCGGGCGATCAGTTGCGTGTATTGGCTGCCAAAGTCGAGAATCAGAAGCATAATCCCAGTAGTCAGTAGTCAGTAGTCAGTAGTCAGTAGTCAGTAGTCAGTAGTCAGTAGTCAGTAGTCAG
>JANMSE010000170.1:0-30659 GCA_031389045.1 Deltaproteobacteria bacterium
CTCAACGCCTTTCGGCATCACAGAGGTAGTCACGTAGTAACGTTTTGGTAACGCAGCAGGCAGAGGGAGGTGCTCAACGCCTTTCGGCATCACAGAGGTAGTCACCAGCTTGTCTCGGAGGAGTCTCGCGACACGGTGGGCGGTGCTCAACGCCTTTCGGCATCACAGAGGTAGTCACAAAATACGGAACGTGCCTGGCAACCCACGGATGGCGAGTGCTCAACGCCTTTCGGCATCACAGAGGTAGTCACCCACCAAAGCCGAATCTCTCGGACTGGTGCGATGCGGTGCTCAACGCCTTTCGGCATCACAGAGGTAGTCACCCGACGACATCGCAGGGGAGGACAACGCAGGCGGGCCCGTGCTCAACGCCTTTCGGCATCACAGAGGTAGTCACTGCTCGCTCATAACTATCTGTTTCTTCTCTCATTTTTCTCTATGCCCACAAGGACCGGTAATGATGCTCTTGGCTTGTTCACTGTTTTTCCTTTCTGTATCGTTTAACGTTGCTATTTCGCTTTCTTTTTTTCGCGCATGGACCTCGTCTCTATCGGCAATGCTCTTTTCTTCAAATAGTTCCGTTGGTTAGTCAATTTTTATTTCTCTCCGTGCTCACACATCGTTCGGTGCATGAATTCCTAACGCAGACGCTGTAACGCTACAAGACGTGAAACCGCGGCTGTTCTTCAACCCATGCCTCTTTGGTGTTGCGCGCAATGACGTGTCCCGCGCAACCGGGACAGAGGCCAATCAGCATCAGACTATCCTCGGCGGCAAGCTCCGTTTCGAGTTCCCAACGGAGACGTTCAAGCTCTCGCTTTGTCAAACGACAACGAAAGATCGAATACTGCAAGCTCTTTCCGTAGCCCTTGAGCAACTTGAAGCACCGACGCCAGCGTTTCGGTTCACGGATGTCATAACAGATGAGATACCAGTTTCGTTGTTCCGCCATCTCGGTTACCTCAAGCGCATCCGCGCGAAGAGCCCAGGCTCGCCACTCCATTCTTTCTCAAGCAACCGAGTTTCTAGCTCAAGCAACCGCGCATACGAAAGCGAGTAGCCAGTGACCGGGTGCTTCCATTGGTCTTCTTTGCGGCGCTCATAGACTTCGATGGCTTTTTTGCGGCCAACGTCACTCAGCCACACTTGTTTACCAGCGCAAGTAAAGTCAGCCTCAGCGTCCCATTGCAACCGGTTGACGGAAGCGACCATAGGCATATCCCACAGAGGAACCCTGAATAATTCCATCAAGTCCAGTGCCAGCGGATGTGCCGCCGAGCGTGGACGGTGGAAAAAACCAAAGGCCGGTTCCAGGCCAACAACGATAATGGCTTGAAGCACGTCGCGGTACAGCAGCGCGTACCCAAAGCTCAGCAAAGCGTTGAGACGATCCTGGGGTGGCCGGCGGTTGCGTCCGTCGAAATGGAACCGTTCGTCGAGGTCTTCCCGGAACAGGCCGGGGAAGCCCGCGAAATAGTGACGAGCGGCATCACCCTCGTGACCGCGTAATGAATCGATGCCCTCCGTGTCGTCGATTGCACGGAGCGCATTGCGAATGCCGTGCACGGCGTCGGCGATGCCAGAAGCGGTGCGATCCTTATCCCGTGAGGCCCGCAACAAGAATCCAAGCTGGCCGGAAGCCCGCGCGAAGACCAGTCGTCGCGCGAGACGAAAGGCCACGCCCGGATCACGCAACGCCTCAAACTGGCGCAGACGGCGTTGCACCGGAGAGGCCCCGGCCGCCAGTCCGCCAATGTAGCGGCCTCCGCCGGTGAACCAATGCACGCCAATTTCTTGCGTGGCACAGAGATGAATGGCTTGGGTACTGATCTGCGCGTTCCCGTGTACGACGACTTCACCCACCGAGCGGATCGGGAACACTTGTTTGCCGCCTTCCGTGTCAACAATCGTCAGGGTATCCCCGGCTTTCCCGATCCGTGCGCCGTGCGCCGTGACATGCACGGTTTGACGTTCGCGATCTTGTGGAAACAGGCGGAGTAGTTCTTTGGGTTCATGTTGAGACAACCGTCCCTCTTCGGGCAGACAGACGGGCGCTAACGAGCAGCGCAGGCAGAGGCGAGAATTGTCGGTTACTGGAGGGCGATCAAGTGATTGTCGGAGTTCACGCGCACGCGCTACCGCATTACTGACCGTCTCACGCGCGGCCGCATCAATAGGGATACGCACGGTGACATTGTCGGCATGGTAGCGAATCCGCGCCTCTTCGATAGCAGTGCCCGTGTGTTCCTCAATGAGGAGAGCGTAGGCGCAGGCTTGCAGGCGGTCGCTTGGCCAGGCTTGGGAACCAGCCTCATTCTTGGCCGAGCGGCCACGCTTGTGTTCATAAGGAATGAGCCGCCCATCGCGACGACGCAGGCAATCGACCTTGCCGCGAATGCCGAGGGTGTCACTTTCCAGCACGAGGCTGACGATTTCACCTTCATCGGCGGCGAGTTCTTCATGCAAGCGCCGACCGGCATACACAGCAGCATCGGCGATGCGAATCTCCTCCACCTCCTCCAGATAAAATAACCGCTCGCAGTAGGCCAACGCATGTAGGGCCATGACACGAACGAGAGGTTCAGAAGTAAGTTCGGTTGACATCGGTGGTAGCCTCCCAGTAGTTACAGAGTGAGTACGTTAGAGTCAGGAGTGTGTCTGTTTATGAAGACCAACATTGTTCGGATTGGTAACTCATGTGGTATTCGGATTCCCAAAACATTCCTTGAGCGGTGTCACCTCCATGATGAGGTCGAACTTGAGGTCCGGAACGACCATTTGATTATTCGTCCAGTTGTGAAACCTCGAAGTGGCTGGACAGATGCCTTCCGTCGTATGCATGAGCAGGGCGATGACCTTTTGTTTCTGTGATGTGCTAATTGGGAACTGACACCCATGCGTTTTCAGGAATAGTCAGTGTTTGCTCGGAGCTTGGAGCAAACAGAGCGCTTTTCGTCTTAGCCATGTTCTGACGGTCAATGCTAAGAGTCAGACGAGTTGTTCGTGGTCGTGGACCACGGCCATCACTTTCTGTAATTTCCTCGTACCAGTATGCCGGTTGTCTTTCGGCTTCTTCGCGCAGTACGTCAACCATGAAATTATTGTCGCCAAGAAACGGCACGCCGTAACGGGTAGTGTTGTAATGCCCAGCCAAACCATTCCGTACACGCTGTTCGAGTTCGGAGTTTTCATCCAGGCAAACGTAAGCGTGCAGATTACTCAGAAGCTCCCGCCTCATGGGGGTTATATTGTACTTGTTACCTTTGGTGAGAGGTGCTCGCTCGGCACCGGTGTTCCCGACCGGGTAGTTATGTCCTTGTTGGTAAAGGCTCTGCACGTGCGGAAAACACAGCGCCCCGATTGCAATTTTGATACCGGGGAGGTTTGTCTTCATGAGCGTCATAGCGGACTCGCCGTCATCAAAGCGCGAATCGATTCCTGCGATGTTGAGGACAAGTCCGTATGCCGCTGAATGTGTGAGAAAGCCTGCCGTAGGCCGAAAGTTACCCGCCGTAAAAGTGCGAAACACTGCAAACGGTGCTTGGACATACAAGGAAATCATTGTCCATTCTCCTTGACCATAATCTTATGTGGTTACGGCACTTACGATCCTGATTAGCTGTTGAGCGTTACGGCAAAGAGTTACCCGCTTCTCCCTTAGTTCTTTTTGTTTTTCCTCGGACATGTCTTTGATGATCTTCCCGCCGAGGTAAAACTCGTTGCCTGGATAGTCCCCTTTTAGAATCCCTTCGGTCACTTCTGGAAAGTCACCTTCTTTGGTGAAACCGTAGGTGTTGTAACCAGCAACAAGGGAATTGCTGAGCCGGATGACAATACTCGCTGGAGCCATCTCGTAGTAACTGCGAGCATGATTACCGGCAACGCCATTCAGTTCGCCTATAGCCTGCAGTAAGAATTTGAGGCCAATAACCGCTTCTTCATTGTCTCCAGCTTTCTTCTTGAATGTTTGGCTTTTGCATTCGTTGAGATTCAAAGCAAATGGATACTGAAACGCAGTATGGACGGTCTCACGGTGAAGAAGAGCTGAGTCCTCAGCATTCTTCCACGGACTCTCAACACTCTTTGGTGATTGAGTCAGGAGAGAGTTATGTCGGTAGGGCTCCAAGCTCTTCGCGAGGTTCATGCGAAGGATTGAGTCCCGCTTAAACTGGAAAGTTTGGTGTCGGTCTTCTTTCTTCAGGTCGTCAAGGATTTTTTTACGATCAGCGGAGCTCGCCGCGACCATGTACCCAAAGAAAAAATCGTCAATATATTTCTCCGGATTTGGGTACTCACTAAATTTGACCGCCAACTGTTCTTCATCATGCAAGCGGGAACGATTGCAGGGGAGACCATAGGCAGCCAGGATTTCTCGCAGTGCGTTGCGCATCGCCTCTGGAGAGATGACCGGATACTCAAACCGTCCGTCGGTAATTTTCTGAATAACGGTCCGATTCTGCTCACTTTCCCCGCGATAGTTGGCGGATGGCGCGGGATAGGTGAGTACGGTGGCAAACAAGTTCATGGGAGTTCTCCTTTTCTGGGTAGTCGATTATGAATGTGCGGCGACGGCCAGCATTGATAATGCTTTGATTTTCTCCCATCCTCCGTCTTCCAGCAGCGTTTGGGAGACAAAGAGGTAATCATCGGCTGGGAGAAACTGCGGTACGGAACAGATTGTTCCGGTGAAGTATTCAACGAAGTCTTGTTCTCGGCGAGAACGCATGGCGAGGAAAACATCCGCGCACACTTTCTGCCGAGCCTCCACGTAGGCGGAAGGGATGGCCAGTTTCCCCTCCGTTGTTTTTTGGTCCTTGAAGTCCGCCCACTTGATTTTCGACCGTGTCTCGGTTCTGGATCGGACATACGCGCCGATCATGTCGTAGATGCGCTTTTCTAAAGATTGCGGTTTCTGTTCTGGTGATTCTGCCATCGTGTAAGCCTCCTGTTGGTGCTGGAACTCTTCAGCAAGAATTTCAAACTTTCGACGTGTATCAAAGGAAAAGAAGGGCAAGGTTGTCGGAGTTTTCTCGGAGCGAACAAAAAACTCCCAAGGGTGCAGTGCGAAGACGTGACTGAATCCCTCGTACCATTCAACCTCTCGTAAGAGATTGATGAGCAACTGGGACTTGAAAAAAGGATTACGACAGAACGCGCGTACGCCCTCGTACTGCTTCAGCAAACCTTGGCGAGGGACAATTCTCTCCGCGGCCCGTGTCTTAATGTTGTTGCCTTGTTTATCGAGATGAAACAGCTCGACCGCGCTAATGCTGTATTTGAGCTCAGTGCCTCCGGCTTTCTGCCGAGCAAGGAGGGAGAGATGTCTGAGAAACTCTAGTCCGCCCTCAGCCGGAAGATCGACGATAGACGCTTTTGGCCGATAGCCACGCATCTGCGGGTCTAATCCGGCAAGCAAATGAGGGTAGACGTCACAGAATTCCTCCAGGTCATTCACTTCCGGAATGACGATGACGTATCCTTTGAACTCGCCCTTTCCTTCACGGTCAATGGCTTCTGGGACAAAGACCTGGGTGGTGAGCGGCCAGAAATGTAGTAGTAAATTTTGCTCAACTCGCCCACGAAAAGGTATTTTCTCGGCATTCAATGCCTGCGCTCCAACGAAGAGGGAACTTGGAACTTCGCCAACAACAAGTTTTCCTTTCTTGTCAGGTGCAGAAGAGAACTGGGCCAGTTCCTTCCACGTATCCTCAGCCTCGCCACACGATTATCCGTCCGCGCGCTCCTCATAAACAATACGAGTTGTGGGACGACCGCGCACGGTGTTCCAGAGCATATCTCGCCAGAGCTTCAACCAACCGTTCTCGTCTCCGGGATAGTGGTGTTCAAGAAACGCTGCTTTCGGTATGACTGTGTCGTATACGTAAACTTTGCTTTTCTTCGTCTTACCGGTTTTTCGGTCTGAGGTTTCATCTGTCTCTTCCCGTTTGGGTGGCGCTCCCTTCCATTTTTGCTTGACTACTGTTTCTCTTACCTCCGCGTCATAGAGGTCATCAAAAACTGTCTGCAAGGCTTCTTGTGAGAACGTCAACGTGACACTGGTGGCACCAAAGTCGCTCACAACTGGCAAGGGGCCGAGCCCGCGTTGCTGCAAGGAGTCGATCAATAACAACAAACCTGCTAACCCAGCTTTATGTTGGGCAGTGGGGAGATCGAATAAATTGTAGGAGAGAGAAATTTCAGAGGGTTGAGATGCTTTCGCCATCGCTTAATTCTCCGATTTCACAGGAAGTTCGAGAAACCCAAAGTCTTTGTGATATTGGCTTGTTGGAGCAGCCTTGAGAAAACGACCTAAAGCTGGATGCGCTGTCGCGAATCGTTTTGGGACAGGGACGATGAATCCATCGGTAGGTTTCCCGGACTTCTTCGTCGTCAGCCACGCCTCAATTTCCGCATCAAGTACGGCTGGTACCGTGAAGTCCTCCCCTTCTCGATAGGGATAGCTCATGGCGTAGGAGCCGCTCTCTAAGAAGCTGCTGAAACGCTCTGGTTCACGTTGGGCGGGTTGATGTTGTTCCATTGCTCCCTCCAAATCAGCTTGAGAAAAATTCTTGCCATCAAGCGCCGCGACAAACTTTCGCGCCGCCGTGAGCTCTACTTGAGAATATGGTTTCGCGTCTTGAGCTGGGGACACGTACACTTCACCAACCTTCCCGTCTCCTGGTTTTCCTTGACGATTACACCGCCCCATGCGTTGGATGAGCGCTGGAATTGGCGCTTCCTCCGTAATCAGAACGTCAGCGTCGAGGTCGAGGCTCATTTCGCACACTTGGGTCGTGACGGCTAAGAGCGGGCCTGGTTTGGTTTGAAAGGCGTCCACAACGGCCTTGTGTCGAGCGCGTCGATCCTCCAACTTGAAGCGACTGTGGTAACAAAGGACGGTTGCGTGACTAGCGCGCGCACTCATAGTGAGCGCAATGGCTTGACATCGCTTGACTTGATTCACCACCCACAAGACTTTTTTGCCGGCTTGAAGAGCGTGTGCCGCTGTCTTCTCAGCCTCTTCCCGCGATACCGTCCGCAAATTGTAGCGAGGGTGTTCCGCCTTCGCTCGCAGATCATCAAGCCCCTCTAGGGTCTCGGGGAAAACTTGCAATCCACATTCCTCGGCCAGAATACGCTGACGACCGGTGGTCAGACTGGCCGTCATACACAAGACGGGTGCGTCAAAGCGGTTGAGGAATTTGACCAAGGCGGAGAACATTGACTTGTCAAAGCTGTGGACTTCATCGACGACGATGACGCTGTCCACCAACAAAGGAAGCAGGCACAGTGGCCCATACTGGTTCTGCATAAACGCTAAGAATTGGTCCGCCGTGGCGCTGAAGAGCCGCTTGGGCCACAATCCGAGTGCATATAAACGATCCTCGGCGGTGAAATCTTTTTCCGCTCGGCTGTCGGCGGGATTCTCAAACATTTCCTCTAGATCGTACGCCGCGGTTCCGTGCGCTAGGGCTGCTTCTTCTTCAGGTGCCCACGAAACGTAATCACGAAAACCTTCGGTCGCTGTCGCCCGAGTCGGGTAGAGAAACAGCACGCGGGTTGCTGGTCTTTTCTCCAAACGAGACGCGATCCACTGCCAGGCCGCCAGAGTCTTGCCGCTTCCGCAAGGGGCGAGCAACAGCGTGCGTTCACTGAGTGTCGCCGCTTGCCTCTGAAAATCTTGCAGGACAAAGGGTGTATGGGTTTTTGCCTCAATGTCACGGATGCGCGGCGCTATCACTTTCTGGTGCACATCCGCCGCCGTAAGGGGTTGGCCAAAGGCAGCCTTGATCCAGCTCTCCAGATCGTGCCCCACTCGGACGACACCAGAACCGGCGGAGTCAGCAGCGAGCAACGCCGCTTTCACCGCAAGTAAGAGTGCGAGTCGTTGGGGCTGTTTCTCAACTGTCCGACCAAAACGGTGGGCATGCCTTTCTGCCTCCTCTAGTAGTTCAGAAAAAGAAGAAGATTGCGGAGTAGCATCGAAACTCCAGACAGAGGAAATGTTCGGTCGAAATGGAATCGGCAAGTGGAGCGCTGAACCGATAGTGTCAAGAAGAGTGTCGAAATCTGGCTTGTGTCCCAGCACCTGGAATGTCCTCGCAAGGCCGAGGGGTTGTCCCCATTGTCCGGGCTTCACCTTGAGATGGTGGGAAATGACGGCTGCCAATACGACATCAAAATCAAGACGCGAGTTGTGTTGAATCCAGCTTTTGAACTCTGGAAGATTGAGGACAAGACCGCTCAAGTGCTCATGGCGAATGTTCTGGTCTCCACGATGGGTGACAACTTTCTGAAACCCATCGTTGGCTTTGCCGAGGTCGTGAAAGGCCGCGGCGGCACGCGTGTTGACCAGAAAATGGTTGTACTCTGAGCTTTCCAAACGAAAGAAGCGAAGCCACTCGCGGGCCAAGCGGGTTGGTTGGTCTTCCTTGCCGAAAAGAAAACTGGTGGCTGCCATTACCTCACGAGTATGGTCCACAAGGTTCTTTGGCGGCTTTCCTGAGAAGGAACTTTTTGCAAGTAATTGTTCACTCATGATCTATCCTCCCCACGGCACGAACACTCCGCACCCCATCCGCCGCCGTCCGCCGAGTCCTTTTTCTTGTAAGGTCAATGACTCTTCCGCCGTGAGTCCAGTGATGCCTACTTCGAACCCCACGACCTGCTTGTCTTTCACTCGGAATGTCCGTCGGTCTCCTCTATGGAGTTCGCCAGCGATCCCGAAAGTCGCAAGCTGTCGTTGCGCTGCGGCAACGAATGCCGATTCCTCCATAAACCCTTTAATGGTGACGAGTCGGGCTCGTAGACTTACTACGGGAAGCAGGGCGCGGACTTCAGGGACTCCGACTCGCAGGAAGTGGCTATCTACTTCCAACTGCTTTCCGGCGAGCTTGAGATAGGTGCGAATCTGCTCGTCCGGGAGTCTGAGGATGAGCCGCGAAAAGTCTGTCAGATGGAGTTTGCCATCCCCGCCGTACACCCCGCGAATAGGATGGACACCAATCTCTTGAGCCGCGTGTAACTCAGGTACGATGCGGCTGAGCGCGGCATACAGTGCGTAGCCATGATCGACGGGAATGGTGGAGCCGGTTACGCGAAAAGCAAGATCAATGTGTGGCATGACATATCTCCAACACCGTCCCACCCTTCGACAAGCTCAGGGCGAACGGGTTTACGTTTTGTTCAATTCAGCGGACCTTAGCAGACGACCGTGACATCCGAGGTCACTCGTCCTCATGCTTGTGAAAATATTTTTCGGGCCTCTTCGCGGACTTTTTCGCGCAGCGTGTCGGGCTGGAGCACGCGCACGCCGCTGCCGAAGTTGAGAATCCACCCGACCAGCTCACGGGTGTCCGCGACCTGTAACGTCATGGTGAGACTGCCGTCTTTGTGCATGGTCGTCTGCTGACTCGGATGCCATTGTCGGTCTTTCACCCACGCCGCCGTCGGACGATTGAAGCGCAGCACCACCGTCAGCGGCGTGCCGCGCATCACGACCAGGGCATCGCGAAGATAGGTATCGAGATCGAAGGTGAGTGGCATCTGACAGGGCTGGTTGGTGACCGTCAGCGACCGAATGCGATCAATCGTGAACATGCGCACATCGCCGCGCAGATGGCAGTAGGCAATCAGATACAACGCGCCAGCCGTATACCAGAGGTGATAGGGATCGACATCGCGACGAGTGGTCTTGTCGCGTGAGGCTGAGTAGTAGCGCATCTGGACGGTACGGTGTTGCGCAATCGCCCGTGTGAGTTGCTCGATGGCCTGGCGATGTTGTCGGTAGAGGTTGTGCGGGCCAAGACCGACCGACAGGTAGCCCTGCATCTGTTGGACATACGCGAGCCCTTCCGGCGGGATGACCGTGGCGGCTTTGTGCAACGCGGAGTCCAGTGACGCCTTGATCTCCGTCCCGTCCAGTGGTTTGAGGAGATCACGACTGAACACCAGGGCCATCAGTTCCGTGGAGGAAAGCGCCAATGGCGGAACGTTACGGTAGCCGTCCATCAACCGCCAACGGGTTTGTCCGTTCACCCGTTCGGTCACGAGGGGAAACCGCGCTTCCAGGGCTTCCAGGTCACGGCGAATCGTGCGGGGGTGGCGCACGGAATCCTCCGAGAGCGCGGCCGCGAGTTCGCGGAGCGTCGCTCCACGCGGATTCTCCAACTTTTTCAGGAGTGTCCATTGACGAGTGGTTTGATCGTTGCGGGGCATAGGCTTCTCTTTCGTCTCATCATCGCGGTGATTTTCTGAGTCCTGGCACGAGCGAGACTGTCTTCAACAAACCATACGCACTGCGAGAGAGTCAAGAAAACGGAGCCCCATTGGTGGCTCCCGTCGTTGACAACATAGACCTTAGAAGTCTAAGACAAGGCTCGGATAAGGCTTATGCCCAACGAAAAAGACATTCTCACCCAACTCCAAAAGATTCCTTATCCCGGCTCACGGCATGACATCGTGACGTTGGGATTGGTCCGGACCGCCACTCTCCAAGACAATAACGTCACGGTCCACTTTCGCCCCTCCAGCGCGACCCCGGATACGCTGCAACGCCTCAGTCAGAAAATCACCACGACCCTGTCCGCCATGCCAGACATCGGCACGGTGTCGATTCATACCGGACGACCTTCGGGTCCCGCCGCTGGTCCCGCGTCCGTTTCCGCGCCAACCAAAACGCCATTACCTGGGATCAACAAGGTGATCGCTGTTGCCAGTGGTAAGGGGGGCGTGGGGAAATCGACGGTCGCCGTCAATCTGGCCGTGTCGATCAATGCCCTGGGCTATCGCGTCGGGCTGCTGGATGCCGACGTGTATGGACCGAGTGTGCCGCTGATGATGGGCACCGAAGCCGTGCCACGAGCGGGCAATGACAAAAAAATCTTTCCCGTTGAAAAGTACGGCATCAGCCTCATCTCCATGGGATTCTTTCTTGATGATGAGTCGCCAGTGATCTGGCGTGGCCCCGTGGTCATGGGCATCATTCGTCAGTTCCTGCGCGATGTCCTGTGGGGCGAACTCGACTACTTGATTGTTGATCTGCCGCCAGGCACGGGCGACGCCTCGTTGACCCTGGCGCAAGAGATTCCCCTCAATGGTGGGGTCGTGGTCAGCACGCCGCAGGATGTGGCGCTGCTCGACGTGAATCGCGGCATCGCCATGTTCCGCCAAGTGCATGTGCCGATTCTGGGTATCGTCGAGAACATGAGTTACTACCTCTGCCCGCACTGTGGCGAACGCGAGGAGATTTTTGGCCACGGTGGCACCGCCAAGACCGGCCTGGAACTGCTGGGCGAAATCCCCCTGGTTGAAGAGGTGCGCACGGGTGGCGATACCGGCAAACCCATTGTCATTCAGCACCCAGAGCATCCGGTGTCACTCGCGTTTCGTACCCTCGCGACGCGCGTGATTGAAGCAAGCCAGCGGTCCATTCACTAAGCCCGCTGACGGAGACCAACATCATGCCGATTCCAGCCTTAATTATTCCCCTCATGGAAGAGAAATCCCTGCGGCTGCTGTGGGACGACGACCAGATCAGCACCTACCCCTTTCCGTATCTCCGCGGGTGGTGCCCCTGCGCCGGCTGTCAGGGCCACAGTGGCGACCGCCAATTCGTCAAGGTCGAAAACCCGCAGTTGACGACCATCAAGCCGGTGGGCAACTATGCGTTGAACCTGGGCTGGCATGACGGTCACGACACCGGCATCTATACCTTCGAGTTTCTCCGCACCTTGAGTGATGAAGTCGCCGAATTCAACGCCACCGCCACGGAAAGATAGTGTTGCCATCATGCCAACCCCACAAGAACTGCTCACTGCTCTCAAGCAAATCAAATATCCCGGCTTCAGTCGCGACATCGTCGATTTCGGCATCGTCCGGGATATTGAAGTGGGCGGCGCGAAAGTGACCGTCTTTCTCGCCCCTTCGACCGAAAACACCGATGCCCTCGCGCTGCTGCGCCAGAGTGTCATCAACATCCTGACCCCACTGGTCCAGGTGCCGGTGGAAGTGATTATGGAGCGTCCGCCCCCGGCGGCCATTCCTGGACAAGCGAAGGCCACCACGCCCGTGGCACCGGCAATTCCCGGCGTGCGGCATATCCTCGCGGTCGCCAGTGGCAAGGGTGGGGTGGGCAAATCGACCGTGGCGGTGAATCTCGCGCTGGCGTTGGCATCGTTAGGGCAGCGCGTTGGCGTGCTCGACGCCGATGTCTACGGACCAAGCGTGCCGCTGATGTTGGGCATCACCGAGCGGCCCCGAACGACCGACGATCAACGCATGATCCCCGTCAACAAATACGGCCTCAACGTGATGTCGATTGGCATGCTGGTGCCCGATGGCCAAGCGGTGGTCTGGCGCGGGCCGATGATTGACAAGTTGCTCACCGAGTTCATTCGCAACGTCGAGTGGGGCGAGCTGGATGTCTTGGTGATCGACCTGCCCCCCGGCACCGGCGATGCGCAGTTGACGATGGTGCAGAAGACCCCGCTCTCAGGTGGGGTGATCGTGACGACACCGCAAGATGTGGCGCTGCTCGACGTGCGGCGTGGCATGAAGATGTTTGAAGAGGTCAAAGTGCCGGTGTTCGGCGTGATCGAGAACATGAGCTACCACGTCTGCGGCAAGTGTGGCCACCGCGCGGAGATTTTTAGTCACGGCGGCGGGGCCAAGATGGCCGCGCAGTTTCACGTCCCGTTGCTGGGCGAAATTCCCCTCGTGCGCGAAATTCGTGTGGATGGCGATCAAGGCACGCCTATCATGGTGGCGAATCCTGGACACCCACAGAGTCAGGCGTTCCGCCACATCGCCGAGCAGGTTGTGCAACGCTTGGCGGAGAGCGGGAAGCCGCAAGCGACGACGATCCATTAACCACAGCTATGGCAATCCTACGTATCCGCTATGAAACGGGAGCTCCGGAACAGGTTCTCGAATTCGACCCCTCGCAAGCCCCCTTTCAACACGATGGCCAACCGGGGTCGATTCTCGACATCATGCTGGCGCGCGGGGTGCCGCTTGAGCACGCCTGTGGCGGGAACTGCGCGTGCACGACGTGTCACGTCATCGTCAAAAGCGGCATGGCGCACCTGTCCGAGAACACCGAAGAAGAAGACGATCTGCTGGATAAAGCGCCGGGACTGACCCCCACCTCGCGTCTCGGTTGTCAGGCGGTGATGAGCGAGGGCGAAGTCACCATTCTCATTCCCCGCCACACCATCAATCAACAGGTTGGATAATGAGTCAGGCGGAAGCAGGGGCGAGCACAGGCCGCCCCTCATCGGTCGCTCTCGTCGAACGCATTGAGCACCACACGGCGAATACTCGTTCCCTCTTTCTGCGGCCAACCACTGGCCCGCTGGCTTTTCTGCCCGGACAATTCCTTTCTTTCCTGTTGCCAATTGACGGGGCGGTGCTGACGCGCCCCTATTCCATTGCGTCGAGTCCCGAAGCCAACGAGCTGCTAGAGATTTGTCTGAACGAAGTGCCGGGGGGGCGCGGGTCTCACTACTTATGTTCCCTTGAACCCGGAGCGCGGATCAACTTCACGGGACCGTGGGGCACATTCACGCTTGACCAGCCACCACCAGCGGAATGTATCTTTCTGGCCGACGGCACCGGGATCGCGCCGATCCGTCCGATGATTCGTCGGGTGTTGGAGTCCGCGCCTTCACTCCCGGTGCATCTCGTGTACCGCGCCGAGGATGAAGGGCATTTGCTGTATCGGAACGAGCTGGTGAGTTGGACGCGACAACACCCGCGATTTGTGTTCGAGCCGATGTTGCCACCTTCAACTGATGGCTGGAGGGGGCTGCGCGGGACATTGCTGGAGCAGGTCGAAGCTCGGTATGTGAAAGGCGATGCTGACCGCGGTCGGCACTTTTACATCTGCGGAGTCGGGCCAGTCGTGACGCAGCTCCGTGATTTGCTGCGCGGAGCCGGATACCAACGCCGCGCGGTGCAGTATGAGAAGTGGTGAGTCGCTGGTGGGGCTGGAAAAAATCGGTTGCCAGAATCAACCGAAGGATTTAGGCTGCGGGGACACACAAGGAGCCGTCTATGTCACAACTGGCGTTGCCTGAAGAATATCAGATGCCCTTCAAACTCAATCTGCGCGAAACGCACCTGACCGAAGAGCAGTTCGTGCACTTGTGTCAGGAGAATTCAGATTTACGGATTGAGCTCACGGCTCAGGGGGAATTGGTGATTATGCCGCCAACAGGAATGGAATCGGGGCGACGAAACCTCAGGCTTGCCCGTCGCGTAGATGAATGGACTGAAGCCGATGGCACGGGGATCGCCTTCGATTCCTCCACGATGTTCACGCTGCCCAACGGCGCCAAACGCTCGCCGGATGCGTCATGGCTACGACGAGAGCGCTGGGACGCTTTACCCGTCAAAGAGCGGGAAGGGTTTGGCTTAATCTGTCCAGACTTCGTCATCGAATTACGTTCGCCGACGGACCGACTCAAAGACCTGCACGAGAAGATGCGGGAATATCTCGCCAATGGCGCGCGCCTGGGCTGGCTCATCGACCCGGTGAAGAAACGGGTCTCTGTCTACCGCCCAGACCAACCTGTGGAAGTATTGGACGACCCAGCGGCAGTGAGCGGTGACCCAGTGCTGCCGGGGTTTGTATTGCTGGTGCGCGAGCTGTGGTGAAAGCGGAACGCTGACTTCGTGGGTTTCGGGCGGTCGCGTGCTTGGCGACACACCCCTTACAACAGCACCCGGCCAGGATCGAGACCGAGCAACACGCGTCCGAAGGCTTCGAATCTGCCGTCTTGATCAAAGACCATGTGGCAGGAGAGGGTATTGATGTCGCGCCAAGCCCGCTGGAGTGGATGGCTCTGAAAATGGGCATGGGCGCCGCTCGCCCCGCAGACGGTCTGAATCACGCCGCGACACCGCTCCACGGCCATGGCGAATTGCGCTGCCCAGCGTGCGCGATCGACAATCGTCGCCGTGTTCCGTCGAGCGCACACATCCTGGATCGTATCGCGGATCAACAACTCCGCTTCATGGACTTCCACCTCGGCGCGAGCCAAGCGTATCTGCGCCGCCGGTTTCTCGGCTTGTTTGAGGCCGGACGCGAGCAGCACACGATTGGTGAGGTTCTCGCGAAAAAGTCGCACAGCCATCTTGGCTTGTCCCAGCGCGGGTGTCGTCGCGGCACACGTGAGGATCGGCAGCATCGGCGTCCGATAAAGCGGGCCTGCGTGAAGCTGCGCGCCGGGTCCACCCCCATGCGCCAAATCGGGGATTGAGACACTGCGTTCCGCTGGCACGAAGACATCTTCGATCACCACGTCATTGCTTCCGGTCCCACACAGCCCATCGACGTACCAAGTATCTTCGACTTTTACTTGCGAGATGGGGAGCGCGAACCAGCGGGAATCTGGGCGGCCTTCAGCCGTGACCTCGAGGGCCGAGGGAATGACCCAGTCGGCGTGCATGATGCCCGAGGCCCACTGCCACCGTCCACTGAGACGATACCCATCGCGTTCTCGTGTCACGCGTCCACCAGGTGCCACCATCGCTGGGGCGAGGATGTACGAGCGTGTGGCGAATAGTTCTTGCTGAAAGGCGGCGGGAAACTGGCACAGTATCCAGTTGTGCTCCACGTAAAAATTGGCGACCCAGGCCATTGAGGTGTCCCCTTCGCCCAGGGCAACTCCCACCTCGAAGAAGGTATCCAAGTCCAGTTCGAGTCCCCCGTAACAGCGTGGCACCATGAGCTTGAAAATCTCCGCCTCTTCCAAGGCGCGGATCACGCTATCAACTGGCTTGCGAATCCGTTCGGCTTCCGCGGCGTGGGTCGCAAGCAGAGCGGTGAGCGCGCGTGCCCGTGCCACTAACTCAGGTCCGGTGGTCGCGGTTGTGTGACTTCGATCACTGTGTAATGCGGTCATCATATCCTCCTGAGCGCCACCCCTATATACGTGAACGGTGCAGAGCTCGTGGTCTCTTCTTCTATGGTTTCATGGACTATGGCGGCCGGTATACCCGTTCACCACAAATCTTCAATCAGCCGATTACGGAGCGCGAAGCGAATCAGATCCACCGTCGTGTGTAACCCCAATTTTTCCAGCAGCCGCGCCCGGTGGGTATCAATGGTTTTGACGCTGAGATGCAGCTCTTGGGCGATCTGGCTTGTGGTGTGGCCTTCCGCGAATTTTTTCAAGACCTGTAATTCGCGGTCCGTCAGGAGGTCGAGTGGAGACTGCGCTTCCCGCCCACGGGTGAACCGCTGCGGGAGATGTTGCGAAAGCACTGGGGAGAGGTAGGTGCCGCCAGCCGCGACTTTACGCACCGCTTCAACCACGTCATCACTGGGGTCATCCTTGACCATGAAGCCTCGCGCCCCGGCCTGTAACACCCGGACCGCATATTCTTCATTCGCGTGCATCGTCAGCATCAGAATGCGCGACTTCAGCCCTTCCGCCACCATCTGCTTCGTCACTTCGAGCCCATCCAGGCCAGGGAGCGAGAGGTCCAACAACACCACATCGGGTTGGAGTTGCCTGATCAACCGGACGGCTTCGCGTCCCTCACGGGCTTCGCCAATAACTTCCATATCGTCGTAATCGCCCAAGAGACGGCGGAGCCCATCGCGCATTAACGTGTGATCATCAACGATAAGGATCGTAGTCATAGTTCTCCTGTCCTATAGTGACCGGGACCGTTGCGGTGGGGATTGGGACCGTCAAGACGACCTTGACTCCCGCGCCCAGCATGGACGTGATCTCGACGGAACCACCGATGAGCCGCGCTCGCTCTTGCATGCCGACCAGCCCGAGCGCATGCGGATCAGAGAAGCGCTCGTTCTCGAAACCGCTGCCATCATCGACGACCGAGGCGGTCAGCACCTGATTGGCGCAGTGCGCGGTAATGGTCACGGTCCGCGCCTCCGCATGGCGCGCGACATTGCTCAGCGCTTCCTGCACGATACGATAGATGTTCATCGTCATCTGGAGAGGCAGGTCCAGTTCCGCCAGATCACTGGAAAAGTGCACGAGCAAACCACTGCGCCGCTCGAACTCCGTCGCGTACTGTTTCAATGCCACTTCCAGTCCCTGCTTGCTCAGAATCTCGGGCCGCAGTGACACGGAGAGTTCGCGTGTGGTCCGCGCCGCCAGTTGCACCAGATGGGACATTTCTTGCAGTCGTTCACGCATCGCCGAGGAGTCTTCCGCACAGTGGGTTTTCACCCACTTGAGGTCCATCGCCATGGCGGCGAGCAATTGGCCGAGATGATCGTGTAATTCCCGGCTAATCCGCTCGCGTTCTTCTTCTTGGAGATGGAGGAGATGGGCGGACAGATGTCGCAGTTGCGTCTGCGAGCGCACGACCTCCTGCTCTTTCTCGCGGACCTGTGAGACCTGTTTTTCCAAGTCGTGGTTGAGGTCCTGGATTTCTTGGTACGCCAGCGCATTGGCGATCGCCAATGCGCCCTGATTGGCTAGGGTGGACAGAAAATCAATATCATCGGCGGAGAAGAATTCGCTCGTGTTCTTGGGACCCAGAGCGAGGACTCCAAGTAAGGTGGATTCGAAGAAGAGTGGCACCAAGAGTTGGGTCTGACACACAGCAAGCACGGCGGGGAGCGGGTCTTGCACCTCCAGTGCATGCGCGTTGGGAGGACCATCGAGAAGCGATAACACTCGCCTCTGCCGCCGCAGGTGGGCAAGGAGAGAATGCGAGGATGCAATTGTCTGCTGGGGTACGCGCGTGGGATACGCGAGGACGTAATGCGGTTGTCCGGGCAAAAGCAAGAAGATACCGCCCTGTCGAACTCCGACCGTTT
Source organism: Deltaproteobacteria bacterium (assembly GCA_031389045.1). Lineage (GTDB taxonomy): Bacteria > Desulfobacterota > Binatia > Bin18 > Bin18 > JABFSC01. The sequence goes on from JANMSE010000170.1 coordinate 17,804, forward strand.
CTTGAATCGTGTGCCAGAGAAGAGGCAGAATTGTGTGCAGTTGCAGCGTGGCGGCTAACGACGCGCTCGTCGCATTGAGGACCTGCTTGGGATCGTAGCGCACGCGAAAGAAGACGCGGTCTACTCCCCGCTGGACCGTATCTTTCAACGGCTGCCAAAAAAACACGAGGCCGATCGCGAAGAGGAACGAAAAGGATGGCGCGTGCGCGAAATCCCAGGAGCGCAGCAGGAAATGGAACAGCGCCAGTCCGCTCACATGGAGGACGGTTAAGACTGCGGTCAGCGTCAGGTAAAAACTCCACCGTTTCAGAAAGGCATCAATCTCGAACAGATCATGTTTGACGATCGCGTAGCCGATACTCAAGGGAAAAAAGAACGCCGTGAACGCCATCGCGTTGACCGCGACTTCGCCCCGCATGATGCCGGAGAAGAACATGAGCGTGGCGGGAAAACAGTACCCGCCGACAAACCCGATCAACATGATCCGAATCCGTTGCCACACCAGAGGAGAACTGGTGGTGAAATAATCCCAGAGGAATCGCCCCAAGAAAAGCGGCATGGCGACGCCAACCTGCACCATGCACAGATTATGAATCAGCGAATAGGATGACGGCTGATACAAGAAGACTTCGTATACGACGGCCAAGAGGGAGCTCACCAGATAGGGCAGCACGATCAGCGGCGTGCGCAGACGGCGGAAACGATCGACGGGAAACACCAGGGCCAAATGGATATAGCCGGCGGGGAGGAAGGCTTCGGCCAGGACATGCAGGCGGAAAAAGTGAAAAGGGGCATACAAGTCCAACCCCGTGATTCCGAACACGCCGGTCACCACGCCGGCGATCAACAACGCGCGACTCGCGGGTGTCGCCGGAGTGAGGAACCAGACGCCGATACCAATCACCACAATCGTCAAGGCGGTGAAGAGGTAGGCACCGAAGATCAACGTATAATCCCGCCACGTGAACACGAAGGTCGGCAGCTTCAGGCGAAGCGACCGCCCTTGTTTGCGTACCGTATATTCGACGAAGGTTCCCGGCGGCAGGCTTCGCACAAGCGTATAGAGAGATTCCGCGGAGACAAGCGGCGTGCCATTGACCGCGACCACTTCGGATTGCAGGAGGTTGGGATGGGGCTCGCTGATTGGCCAGTGCGGCAGCGTCACGGACGCGATCACGCGATTCTCCAGCAGAAAAAAGCCGGGGAAAGGAGTGCCGATCCAGCGGAGGCTGCTCAGGGTACAGACCGTCGCCAGCCCAAGCATGAGCAGCGCGATCACGAGGGCGCTGATTTTTTGCGTGCCTGATGGTGTAGTGGCTTCCATGTGGATACTTTCTTCAGCTCTCCTTCCGCGCTCCGAGACAGCACGGTTCTACCCCAGGGAAGGGCGTCTCGTAAAGAGAAGGATACAGGCGGAGAACCCGGCGCAGGTCACGACAAACCAATCGCCGTACCGCGCATAGCGGGTTATTTCGCGCAGGGGAAAGAGGTCTCCGAACAGCACCCCCTCCTCCGTGGCTGACACGGAAACCGGGCGCCCTACCGGATCGACAAACCCAGAGAGGCCCGCGGTCGCGGCCCGGACGACGTAGCGTTTGGTTTCCACGGCCCGAAAGACGACCATGGAGAAATGCTGCTCGACGGCAGCGGGTCCACCGGCGGCCATCCAGGCATCGTTAGAAATGTTGACGAGAAATCGCGCGCCGTTGCGCACCAAGCGCCAAGCCAGCGCGGGATAGGTCGCTTCGTAGCAGATCACCACGCCAAAATCCCCTTGTGGGAAAGGAAAAATGGTGGACTGGCTGCCCGCCGTAAACGCTTGCGGCGCTCCGTTGTGGGGCAGCGACGCGCCCGTCACAGCGGAGAACGGCTGATATTCGGCAAAAGGGACGAGGCGAATCTTGTTGTAGATGGTGCTCGGTTCTCCAGTCGGCGTGAGCAGATAGGCGGAATTATAGTACTGGCTTCCGGTGGGGGTGGTCTCCACCCGTGGCGCGCCAAGCAGCAAGAAGGTGTTGAGCGTCTGGACAAAGCGACCGAGTTGCGCGCGCAACATCGAATCTTGATTGAGATGAAAGCCCACCGCGAACTCCGGCCAGATAATGAGGTGTGGCTGGTGCGGTGGTTGTGGTGGTTGTCCGTCGAGTCCTTGCCGAGTAGCGGAGGTATAGCGCAGGAGCGTCCGCGCATAATGCTCCGGCATCCAGCGTTGCGGGCCTGGAGATTGACGCAGCACGATCGCCACGCGCACTGGAGCAACGGAGGGAGCCGCGAGTGACGCGTATTGCTGCATGCGCACGACGCCGTAGAACCATACTCCCAGAAACGCGAGCGCCGCGCCGACAACGGGGAACCAAGGAAACGCGGGGACAGTGACAGCCGTGGTGGAGCGGTGCCGGAGAAACGTCGCCACCGCGGCGCAGGCATAACTGGTCAAGGCCATGAGAAACGAGAGGCCATACACGCCCGTGACATCAGCAATCTGAATGAAGGTGGGGTGACGATACTGGGTATAGCCGAGAATGACCCAGGAAAATCCCCAATACGAACGCACGGCTTCGAGACTCACCCAGAGTGCTGGCACGGCCACGCACGCGAGCCGCGGGGCGTTCAGGGATAGGACACGGCAAATGAGCATGGCCGCCACGCCCGTGTACAAGCCGCCGAACACGACCCAGGCCCCAAGCGTGAACAGATAATCCCACGGAAAAGCCAGATGGAAATACGAGGCGCTGGCGAAATAGATCCACCTGGTAATCCCGAGACAACAGAGGAGGGCGTAGCAAAACCCCAGCAGAAAACCCACGCGAGGAGTCTTATCGCGCAAGACAAAGAACAGGGGTGCTAAGGCGAACCACGCAGCGCTACTCCAGGTATGGGGAGGAGAACCCAGGGTGTAGAGCAGCGCCCCCAGGGCGAGGAGAGAGAGGTCTCGCCCGCGCTGGAACAACCACTCCTTGGGGCGTGGGCGTGCGAAGTGGTGCTCGCCGGCCCGGTGTGCCATCTGAGTCTGGTCATTCCCCGCGCAAGGCGGTGTCGTAGTGCAGGGTCACGGTGTTACTGACTTTGACTTTCTCACCGACGAACGCTCCGAAAAAATGGCCCGCGCCGGACAAATCGAGCAATGAGGCGGGCGCGTAAATCACGCCGTGAAAGTGCCCCTGGTTTTGGATCTTGACGGCGCCGTCACCGATCACATACAGGGCGAATTTCTCTGGATCAGGGTCGGTGGTCACCACCCCGTTATTGGTGGAGATGTCCACGTCGCCGGTGACATACAGGGTAACTGGGCCGTTGGTGTTGTCGATGACGAGCGTGCCGTTGCTGCCGACGGTCAGGTCGGAGACAAGATAGCTGCCCGGCTCTAGGGTGCGGGTCTCCGTATTCTCAACTTCAATCTCCCCGAGGTCGGGTAACCCGGACGGCATGGAGACCGGCATCAGCGTTACGGGCCCAGTCGTTGTGGTTGTCCCGCCGGTGATGGTGGCCTCTTTGCTGATGTCGAACTCTCGTCCGGTGGCGTGGCCGTGTACGGCCACCTTGTCGGCTAACTTGATTTTGCCATTACTCCAGAGGTCGCCGTTTTGGCCTCCAACCGCACCCGTTTGCGAGTGATAGCTGTCCGTGCGGACGGAGCCGGTGATCTCGATAGAGGCATCGGCAACCAGCCCGCGCTGGAAGAGCGAGAACGTCTGTACCACCATCTCCACCGCTGGTGTTGCCCCTGGCGTGGGGCGACTGCCATTGACGTGACCGTAGATCGCCACGATCAGATAGTCGTGATCGATGTGCGGAGTTCCATCGGTATGCCAGTTGGCGTCAGTGGCGTCGAGTTGATGTTGCTGGCGCTCGCCGTGCTGCAAGTAGAACGAATTGAACTCATGGCGGGAATAGCGCAACACATCACTATCGCCGCTGCTGGTAGCCGAGGCAATGGAGAAAAGCCCTAGCATGTCCTCATTGAGAAGCTGCATGAGAAATCCCTGGGTATTGTAGAAAAGGACATTATGATTGGTGAAGCGCAGGGGATACCCTTGCGCCTGCGTCTGAAAGACCAGCGGCAGAGTGACTTGGGAGAGATTCAGACTGAAATAGAGAACGCCGGCACGGCTGACGGCGGCACGGAAACCGGAGAGGCGAGAGGCTCCCGTCCGCGCGGGAATCGTGATCGGCTGAGGCGCTACCGTGAACGCTGCATCCTCAATAGACAGGGTAACGGTACTCTGACCCACCGGAGTGACGCGAATGCCGCTTGGTCCCAGCGGGAGATTGGGAACCTGCACCGGAAGTTGAACCTTGTAGTGACTATCGGCGACATCACGGCGAACGACGGCTGTGGCTTGTACGGTGGCCGTCTCCTTTCCCGTGCCAGACACAAACGTCACGTTGTAGGATTGCCCGCTCTGAAAGGTGGGAGCGAATAATCGCACTTCCTTCCCTGCATACGTGACGTGTGGCCGCACCGCGGCGAGCGGCGGTGGCGGTTTTTCGCAACCACACCCGGCATGCACCAACGGCGGAGGGCTGAATAAGAGGACACTGGTGAGAACCACGGCGATACGGGACAGGAGCAAGAACGAGTGAGGACGAAGCATAAGATATTCCCGCCTTTCAGCTTTTGGGAGACGACTGTCGCCCAAGGTAACAGGGTCAGGGTATAAAAATCAAGCTGCCGCCGAACTGCGTGCGGGCATCCCATTCGCCTTCGCCCGTGCGTAAGGAAATCTCTGAGTCGATTTTCAGGGTTTCTCTCATCGCTTCGGCACTGATGTTCCTGCTACACAGACCACTCTGGATTCCTCGTTTTGTCTCTTACTCTTGGACTCTGATGCGCTTCACGATCACAAAAAAAATCGGCTTGGGATTCGCCCTAGTGCTGCTCATTGGCCTCGTGGGTATGCTGATCCTGTACCGAGAACTCGTGACGGCCCAGCGCGCGTTGCGTACGGTGATCCAGGTGAAGGAGCCCCTCAGCGCGGCCGGCTATGAAATGGAGATTAACGTCATCGGCACGGGTATGGGGGTGCTCAAGTATCTTGATACCGGCGATCCCCAATATCGTCAGCGGGTGACAAAAGATGAGGCGGACTTCGCACATTTTCAAGCTCGCTACGAGCAGCTCGTCGAGACGCCGCACGGGAAGGCGCACGGGCAGAAGCTCCTGACCCTCTACCGACAATTCGTCGCACTCGGCAAAACCCTCATGGCGGCAAAGGATGAGCAAGCGGCGCGTTTCGCCACCGTGGCCGCGAATTTTTCTCGGCTCGATGTGCTGCTTGATGACCACCTTCAGGCAAACCTTGATCGCAGGGGGCCGGACGGAACGCATAAGGCCGAAGAAGCGGTTGCGCTAGAAGCCGACGCCGCGGAAACGGGCACGTGGTTGGGCAACTACTTGCGGACTCACACCCCGGACTACCGGACGCGCATTGCCGACAATGCCGACGATTTTCGCCGACACCTCACCACGTTTCGCGCTTTCCGCTTGACCGTGGCGGAACGGCGGCTCGTTGACGAGGTAGACACTCTCTTTCAGCAAACAACAGACGAGATTCACCAGATCCTGACCCTCCACGATGCGATGCAGCAGCAACTCAATGCGTTTCTCGCCTTACGCAATCAGATGGATGACGTCTTGGATGACGAGTTGCAAACCCTCACCATGCAGGATCTGAGTGTTTCAGTTGCCGCGGTAGATCACGCCTCGACGCGAGTCCTGCGCATACTGACTGTCCTCCTCCCGCTGTTCTTAGTGTTCGGCCTTGGTATGACGCTGCTCATCGTCCGCAACATCAAGAACCCGTTGCAACGGCTCATGGCGGGAGCCAGAACTGTCAGTCAGAAGGGAGACCTCAGTTACCGCCTTGAGGTGAAAGGGAGAGATGAACTTGCCGAACTGATGGAGTGCTTCAACCATATGATGACCCGGTTGGAGACCCTAACCGTCTCCAAAGCGGAACTGGAGACCAGTGAGGCGGAGTTGATGAACGCCAACGCCGCGCTGCATAAGGAGATTGCTGAGCGCAGGTGCGCGGAAACCGAACAAGCTCGTTTACAGGAGGCCCTGCGAAACAGTGAGGCGGTGTCGACGATGGGTCGCCTGGTTTCTGGGGTGGCGCATGAAGTCCGTAACCCCTTGTTTGGCATCTCTTCGGCTATCGACGTGATGGAGGCGCTCTTTGGTGATCGTGAAGAGTATCGACGCTATCTCGCGGTATTGCGCAAATCTCTGAATCGCTTGAATACCCTCATGTCTCAACTCCTCGACTATGGCAAACCGCCAGCCCTGACGCTCGCGCCAGGACCGATCAAGGAGGTGCTCACCTCGGTGGTGCAGGACTGTCTGCCGTTGGCGGAGCATCGCCGGTGCATGATTGAGAACCGCGTCACCGACGGCGATATCATGGTGCTGGCGGACCAGACCCGCCTGTACACCGTATTTCAGAATTTGCTGGAGAACGCGCTGCACCATTCTCCCCCGGAGGGCGTGGTGGTCGTGGAAGCGCACGAGGTGCACGAGGGCGAGCACGCGCATCTCGCGTGCTCCATTAGTGATGCCGGGCCAGGGATGTGCGAGGAGGACCTGCCCAGAATCTTTGAGCCCTTCTTTACCCGCCGCCCGGGTGGGACGGGGCTGGGCCTGCCTATCGCACGACGAATCGTGGAGGAGCATGGCGGCAGCATTCGCGCCGACAACCGCCCCGAGGGAGGGGCTGTGATCACCGTGACTTTGCCAGGGGTTTTGCTCGCGAAGGACTCGGAAGTGCATGGCTAACAAGATCCTCATCGTTGACGACGAAGCCGATATTCGGCTCACGCTCCGAGATTTTCTGGAGCTGCACGGTTATGAGGTGAACGAGGCCGACAGCGGGCGCGCGGCAGAGGAATCTTTTCGCACCGCCCGCCCGGATGCGGTGCTCCTCGACTATCTCCTGTCGGACAGCACGGCGCTCGAGTTGCTGCCCCGTCTCAAGGAAATCGATCCCGAGGTGCCCCTGCTGATCTTGACGGCCCATGGGTCGATCGGACTAGCGGTGCAAGCGGTCAAGGACGGCGCCGAACAGTTCCTCACCAAGCCGGTGGCGCTCCCCGCCCTGCTCGTCATCCTCCAACGCCTGCTCGAGAATCAGCGCAATCGGCGCAAGCAGCTTGCCGGCAAGTCGCGCCAGGGACGTGACGCGATCGACCCGTTTGGGGGCTCCAGCGCCGTCATACGCCATCTGGCGGCGGAGGCCCGCAAAATCCTGGTCGCCAACAGCCCGGTGTTGCTGCAAGGGGAAACGGGGACCGGCAAAGGCGTGTTAGCCCGCTGGTTGCATGACAACGGCCCCCGCGCCGAGGAGGCGTTTGTCGATCTCAACTGTGCCGGGCTGTCCCGCGAGCTGCTGGAAACGGAACTCTTCGGGCACGAGAAAGGCGCGTTTACCGACGCCATTGCCACCAAGGTGGGGCTGCTCGAGGTGGCCCACGGCGGCACGATGTTCCTCGACGAAATGGGCGACATGGACCTCCAGGTGCAGCCCAAGCTCCTCAAGGTGTTAGAGGAGCAGCGCTTTCGCCGGGTGGGCGACGTGCGGGATCGGCAGGTCGCGCTGCACCTGATCGTGGCCACCCATCAAGATCTGCAGCAGCTCGTGCAAGAGAAAAAATTTCGCCTGGACCTCTATTTTCGCATCAGCACGATTCCGCTCCGCCTCCCCGCGCTGCGCGAACGGGTCGAGGACATCCCGGTGCTGGCACGCGCGCTGCTCGAACGGCTCGCCGCCGAGGTGCGACGCGGCGACGTGTCCCTCGCCCCAGCGGCGGAACGGGCGCTACAGGAATACCAGTGGCCCGGCAATATCCGGGAGTTACGCAACGTGTTGGAGCGCGCCTTGTTGCTCACGGATCACCAGGTATTAGGACCCAAGGAGTTGCAGTTCGGCCTGCCGGTCATGACCGCGGGACCAAGCGAGGGTGAAGAGCTGTCGTTGCTGGCACTGGAGCGACGGCGGATTGAACAAGTGCTGCGCGAAGAGCACGGCCATATCGAACGCGCCGCGCGGAGACTGGGTATCCCCCGCAGTTCCCTCTACTCGAAAATCCAGCGACACCGGATTCGCGTATCCAAAGTCTAGAATCCGCCGCTCAATCTGAGATTCGCGCGTTGGGTCTTCCCTCTCCCCATTGCGCCAATTCCCTATGCCTACTGTGAGTTAGCGTGGGAGCGACGGTGCAGGAGCCGAATGGCCTGCTCTTTGCTCCTTGTCCCACCATGGTGCATAGAATTCTGCTGGTTGACGATGAAGACGTCATCCTCTCCGCCATGCGGGAGTACCTGACACTCTCCGGGTATCAGGTGGACTGCGCCGGGACCACGGCGGAAGCAGAGGCGCTGCTGGCGACGACCCACTATGCCGTGGTGATCGCCGATCTCGACCTCAACGAAACCGACGGCCGCGAAGGACTGCGGATCCTTGACTGCGCCCGCGCGCACTGTCAGTGGACGCGCAGGGTGCTGTTTACCGCCTACGGGTGTTCCGAGATTGAGCGCCAGGCTCGGGAGCATGGGGTTGACGTGTTTCTCTATAAACCGCAGCCGCTCGCGATGGTCACGCGGATCATCTCTCAACTTGTGATCAAAAACCACGAACAGAAAAGACGAGGAGAATACGCATGCTTTTAGGTTTGAGTACTCCCATAGAAGCACACCGCCGCGGTGGCGGCCTCGGATGGAGTTCGTTCATCCCGCGGTGGTGGCGGCCGAGTCCTAGTGAGGGGCACGACGGGATGTCCGTGAACAGAGAGAGCCAAGACCCAGCCGTGGCCGGAGAGGGGCACGTAGTCGGCGGGGATCAGTGCCAGGAGTCCAGCGGGCGAAAAAAGCGTTCCCAGGATGAGCTACCAAGCTGGGACTTCGAGGAGGGAACCTTCATCGCCGAAGGGCGCTCCATCCTGAAACACCTCGGTGGCGGTAGCCAGTACGAAGTGTATCTCGCCTGGGATGAGCATCTTTTCTCGCTGGTGGTGGCGAAATTGTTGCGCCCGGATCGCGTCGGGAGTGAACGGGACCAACGCGACATTCGCCGTGAGGTCGAAGTGCTGCACCAGCTCTCCCATCCGATTCTCGTGCGGTGTTTCGGGGCGGTGTTTGACGGCCCGCATCCCCACTTCTTACTCGAACATATCGAAGGACCCACGCTGCGGCGCGTGATCAAGCGCCACGGCCCGTTGCCGTTGGAACAACTCTTACCCCTCGCCTTGCACATCGCCTCGGCGCTGCACTACCTGTCCGCCGAGCATCTGGTGCACCTCGACGTCAAACCGAGCAACATTGTCATGGGCATGCCGCCACGCTTGATCGACCTGAGCATTGCCCGCACGCACGAGGCTGCCGCACGCATTCATCGGTCGATTGGCACCGACGCCTACATGCCTCCCGAACAGTGTGATCCGGCGGCGTGGCCCGAGCGCATCGGTCCCGCGGCCGACATCTGGGGGCTGGGCGCCACGCTCTATCATGCCGTCGTCGGCAAGGTGCCGTTCCCCCGGCCCCAGGGCGCGCGGGAGAGCGACGATCCGACGTTGCGGTTTCCGCAGCTCGTCGCGGAACCTGAGCCGTTTCCGCAGGAGGTTCCGTCACTACTGCGAGACCTCCTCCTCACCATGCTAGCGAAAGACCCCGTGCAGCGGCCAACCGCGGCGGAGGTCGTCACGACTCTTGGTCCACTAGTCGAAATACTCCCGCAAAAGCTCTCGGTCACGCGGCGCGGCCTCCGCGTTCGCTGGGCTCGGCGGGTAAATTAACTCAGCGTTTCGTGGAGCCGCGAACGCTCAAACACACTAGGAGGCTACTTCATGAAGTTCAAGAAACATCACTGGAAAGACACGGCGCGGTCAAACAAGACAACGTCCTCGCTCTACCTTCACCTCACCGGCAACAGCGCGGAGCAAGAAGGAGGCAAGGAACATTCAGGTAAGGTACGCGCGGGCGCTTTGGCGACGTTCATGTTTTTTGGAGCGGCCGCCACGCTAGCCCTGGCTCCGAACGTCGATGCTGATAACATTGACGACGCCACCGGCGACAACACCGCCACCGCCACCGGCACGGGCGCCAACACGGCGACCGCCACCGGCACCGATCTGAATACGATCGACCTGACCGCCTCCAACACCGCTACCGGTACAGGCGCTGGTACGGCCACCGCTACGGCCACCGGCACCGAAAACGCCGGCACGGGTACCGGTACGGGCACCGGCACGGGCGCGGCCACGGCGACCGATACGGACACCTACACCGACCCGAATACGGTTGATGCCACGGCCACCGGCACCGCCACCGGCACGGGCGCCAACACGGCGACCGACACGGCGACCGGCACGGTGAAGGGTCTGGACGGCACGGCCACCGGCACGGGCGTGAACACGGCGACCGCGACGGGCACCGCGACTAACCCGGCCACCCAGGATGCGACGGCCACCAACACCGCCACCGGCACGGGCGCCAACACGGCGACCAACACAGCAACGGCAACGGGTGATATCGGCACCGACACTGACACCGCCACCGGCACGGGCGTGAACACGGCGACGGCGACGGCGACGGGAACCGACCCGAACACGGTCGATAACACCGGAACCAACACGGCGACCGATACGGCAAAACTGGTATGGAACGCCAAGAAGAAGAAGTGGGTATCGCAAGATTTCACGGCAACGAATACCGCCACCGGGACCGAGAAACAGGGCGACGGCACCGCCACCGCCACCGGCACGGGCGCGGCCACCAAGACCGCTACCGAAACTAACCCCAATACGAACGACGACACAGCCACTGCCACCGGGACCGCGACCGGAGCCGCCACGGCCACCGCCACTGAGACGCTCACGGATGATCAGGGTGGCAACGGTACGTTCACCGACACCAACACCGGCACGGCCACCGGCCCAGGAGTAACGGGGACCGGCACCGGCACCGGGACGAACGGGTAATGGAATAGGCAACAGACCCGAGTTTCGGAGGAGGCCGTCCGTACTATACCGCGCGCGGTATATCTCCGAAGGGTGGACACGGAGTTTTCAAGACCCTCTCAGGCTTCACGCACGTTAGACCCGTGCCGCTCGTAAAAACGCCATACGGGAAGAGGGGGCACAATTTTGTGCCCCCTCTTCCCGTTTTCTACGTCTTCGGTGTTGGGTGCGGCGGCGAAGTGCTGGGTGGAGGATCAGCTTCTAGCTTGGCGGTGAGTTTGCTGAGTTGTGGGGGGACAGTCACGGAATAGTAGACGTTCACGCTATGCTCCCCCTCTTGGAGAATCATGGCGGCTTCGGGATCGCGTTCGAACTCTTCCACCGCGAATCGGTGCTCTCCCTTGGCGAAATCTTGGAGAAACCGCAGGAATCCGGCGGAGCCGGGATATTGCTTGGTGATTTGAATGCGTTTCGTCGGTTCCGGCGGCTGCTTTTCTTCCCGTCTCCGCTCACGCTCGAAACGGCGTTCGCGTTCTCGTTCGAGGACGTGGAAATAAATCGTCAACGTGACGCTGCTACAACTTTGATAGGACCACTGAATAGTCGCTTGGGTTTCCATTCCTTCCGAAAAGTCTCGTGGGCGAGTGGTGATGCGGTGCGACTTCCCCCCACAAGAGATGGTGAGAATCGTTTGATCCTCCAACAGTCGTGTCACGCCTTCGATATCCGAACGACGACCAGCGCGGACCTGCACGGGATAGGCGATATTCCCGCTGAGAATCGGCTTGAGTTGTTTGTCCTCTTCGAGCGCCGTCGTGACCGCCGTGGGCAATGCCACCTTTGCCCCCAGCGGTCCCGTGCCGGTGAGTAACGGTTTGAGGAATTGGTCCGTGAAAATGCCCGCTTTCCCGCCAGGTCCGTGTAACGCGGCGAGCCGTTCCGCTGGCGGCATCCCAGCAAGCGGAGTGAGCACCTCGTCGGTCCAGGCTTTTTGCACATACAGCCCCGCTTGCTCGATCACCAAGTCCCACACATACCGAATCGGGTTTTGTAGCAAAGGCAACAACACATTGGTTTCGGCGGGATTCGCGGAGGCTTCACCTCCCGCGCCAGAGAGTTGGGTCGCCAGCACCAACGCGCGCTGCGTCGGGTTGGTCGATTCTTCGGGTGGCTTGCCCTCGGCGAACGCATCGCTCGCCAGATTGAAAGAGGCTTCTGGTAAGGGTGGTTTCTTCAGGCGCTCGTGGATTTGCTTGAGCGCCTCCATGTAGGCGTGCTTTTGCTCATTCCCCACATACGCCTGCATCTGGCTCGTCCACGACGGCAAACTTGGCCCTCCGTCTTCGGTGGTGAGCCAAGCCGAGATATTCATCCAAGCATCACGAATCACTCGTTGATAGGGAGATTCATCGCCCAGCACACGCATCGCTAGTGTCAGGCGTCTCTCCGAGCCTTTCCAGCGCGTCGCGCCTTGCGGAAAATCGGTCAGAAACTGTTGCCACTGGGCGAGACAGTCGGTGATGTGTTGTTGGCGGAACTGACGAAGTTGGGAATTGACCTCGGGCACGGCATCCTGGATTTGTTGCAGCAGAGCCGCGATTTCTTGTTCCCAGGCTTTTTTCGTGCAGGCGGCTTGCACTTGCGGGATGGCGATGGCGGTGAGGGGTGGTGGGAGTTCCCAGTAGTCTTCATACGTGATGGGAGGAGACCGCCGATTGACCAAGAGCAGCAGACGATCGAAGGTAAAGTGCCGCGAGGAGAGTAACCGTTGCAGCCGTTGCTGGTCTTCAAGCAGGTCCTGCTGCAACGCCTCTTTGGGAGACGGTTGCCAAGCGAGATACGAGAGGTACGTGGTTTTGAGTTTATCGATGTTGGGTTTCTGCGGCTGAGGGGCACGTTGCGGCGG
>JANMSE010000187.1:0-2193 GCA_031389045.1 Deltaproteobacteria bacterium
CCATCTCCTGATCGAAGTCCGCTTCTCTAATCGCGGCATACGCATCGGTCTTTTGCTTTTCCCAGCGTGCCGCCAAGTCTTCCCGCGCATCGGAACGGTCAGATTCTCGCTCCGGCTTGAACAACGGAGCCGCGACAAACATGGCGATCATGCCGATCAATAGCAGTCCGGAAATGTAGAGTAGAAATGTCATTCTTCAAGTCCAAGGTCCAAAGTCTAAGGTCCAAGGTCTCAAGTCCAAGGTCTCAAGTCTAAAGTCTCACGGTTTTCCATTTTTTTGACTTTGGACTTTGGACCTGAGACCTTGGACTTTTTCTCACTCCTTGAACTGTTCTAATTCCCGCTTGAGCCGTTCGCGGTACTCGTCCGCGACCTCGGTAACGACCGGTGGTTGTGGCTCTTGATTCGCGCGTTGCCGACTCCAGCGTAACGTGATGAGACTCACCACCACACCGCCCAGGATCAGGGCGAGAAATGGGGTGATCCACGCTGCGAGGTTGAAGCCCGTGGTCGTCGGAGCCGAGAGCACTTTCTCTCCGTACTGCGCCATGTACGAGGCCAGGATTTCTTCTCTCCCTTTGCCTTCGTTAATCGCCTTGGCGATCTCCTGCTTTCTTGGTACGGCGAAGCTGCACTGTAAGTGATTACAACTGTGCACCGTCAATCCGCACGAACACTGACACGTGAGCCCTTCTTCCACCTCTTGCGTCGTTAAAAGCTCAGCCAACGCGGGCGGTATGGGGAGGACAATGAGAAGAACTAGTAATGTCAGGACTGTCTTCAATCCGCATCTCTCCACGACAACGTTACTCGGCCACTTCATTCCCGCGCGCCACCGGAGCCTGCGCCAACACCCGCTCTTGTCGCTCCGCCGGCGTTGGCATCATCGTCACGCAGGTTCCCAGGACCAACACGAATCCTCCGATCCACAGCCACGATAACAGCGGATTGACGAACACTTGAAACGTCACGAGCCCCGAAGGCACGTCGTACCCGCCAAGCACCACATAGAGGTCTTCAAGCAGCGTCGGTCGAATCGCCACTTCCGTCGTCGGTTGGTCCTGTTTCTTGTAGTGCCGTTTCTCTGGATACATGGTGTCAATCTGTTGACCGCCAACGAACACCTGGACCTCAGCCGCCTGAATGCTCACATGCGGAGAATCGCTGCTCTTGATGCCGTTATATCGCAACGTGTAGCGTCCGACCTCGAACGATTCGCCCGTATTGATCGAAATTTGCTTCTCGATCTTAAAGAACGAAGAGCCCGCGATCCCAATAAACATCATCACCACCGCCACATGCACGATGTACCCACCATACCGGCGTGGGTTTTTACTGACCAAGCGACCAAGCGCTTGTGGCGAACTCTCGCGTAACATGGATTGTCGGGCACGGGTGCCGCGATAAAACTCGGAGAAGATCGTGCCGAGCACGAAGCCCGCTAACGAGAAGATGACCACCGCGTAGTAGTGGCGATAGCCAAAGAGAAAAAACAGCACGCCGGCACTGAATCCGGAAATAAGCGAGATGCTGAAGTTGCGACCGAGGCTTTTCACGCTCGCCCGTCGCCAAGCGATCACGGGACCAATCCCGGTGAGCAGCAGCAATAATATCCCGAGCGGGCCATTCACTTTATTGAAGAATGGAGGACCCACGGTGATTTTCACGCCGCGTACCCATTCGGAGATGATCGGAAAAACCGTGCCCCAGAAGGTCGCGAACGCTAACCCGACCAACACCCAGTTATTCAACAGAAACGCCGCTTCCCGCGACATCAGCGAGTCGAGTTCGTTGTCGCTCTTCAGGTCCGGCAGGCGATAGAACAAGAGGCCAAAGGACACAATCAGGAGAAACACCAGAAACCCCATGAAATAGGGGCCGAGACCGGACTGCGTGAACGAATGTACCGAGGAGATCACGCCGCTACGCGTCAGAAATGTCCCGAAGATCGTCAGTGCAAAGGTGAGGATCACGAGTACCATGTTCCACACCTTAAGCATGTTTTTCTTCTCTTGAATCATCACGGAGTGCAGATACGCCGTCGCGGTGAACCACGGCATGATCGCGGCATTTTCCACCGGGTCCCACGCCCAATAGCCGCCCCACCCCAACACTTCATACGCCCAGCGACCACCGAGCAGGTTGCCGCAAGACAGGAAGAACCACGAGGCCAGCGCCCAACGGCGTGTGGTA
>JANMSE010000209.1:0-1634 GCA_031389045.1 Deltaproteobacteria bacterium
GCCTGTGCCAGTAAGAATCTGGCCTTTGCTGACTTCCGCTGCACCGCCGATCGAACCGGCTACATCCAATCCAGTCGTGGCAATCGGAGTGCTGCCGAGTAGCGAAGCGGCTACGGTTCCGCCCGCAATTATACCTGACCCGCTGCCATATCGCCCCGAGGCGATCGTTAGCATGCCCGCGGCGTTGGTGACGGTGACGCTCGCGCCTGCCGCCGTCAAGGCGGCGCTTACGGAAATTCGGGACTGTAAATCTGCCGCGAGTTCCGTCGCTGAAGAGTAAGTCTTCGCCGGCAAGATGAGGGACACCAGCACGCCGTCAATGGTCAGATTGAGTGTGTCGTTGACACCGGTGGTCACCGTTAGTTGGGCAGCTTGATTGGCGACAAGGTTGCCCTGCGTAGCGGCCTGCGATACGGTTAAGAATTTATCCGTAAATAATATTTATCTTGAGATGCACTTTGCGTAGCGCGATGATGCCCGCTGCGAGATGGTTGAGCGCGAGGAAGCTGCGCTCAAGCTTCTCATAGCGCACGAGCAGCTTGCGAAAACGGTTGAACCAACTATGGCAAACCTCAACAATCCAACGTCGGGCTTTCTTTCCGGGATGTCGTTGCTTGGCCTTCTTCTCTTGGTTGCGACTGGCCACATGAGGAATGTAGTCGTGGCGCTCAATGATGTCCAACGCTGGTTGGCCGCGATATCCGGCATCCAGACACAGATGCTTGGAGCGGCGCTTGGTCGGCACCTTGCGCTTGACCATGATGGACGACAGGACTGCGTCGAGTTGC
Source organism: Deltaproteobacteria bacterium (assembly GCA_031389045.1). Lineage (GTDB taxonomy): Bacteria > Desulfobacterota > Binatia > Bin18 > Bin18 > JABFSC01. Next base: position 789 of record JANMSE010000209.1, read on the forward strand.
GTGACATCATGCCGGTTCGCTCCGGTCACGACGAGCGACAAGGGGACGCCACGGCCGTCGACCAGCAGGTGACGCTTGCTCCCATTTTTTTCCCCGATCAGTCGGGTTGCGCCCAACCTGTTCTTGTGCCAGTGGAGCCTTGAACATGGCCCCATCGATACTCTGCCATCGCCACGCGATCCCTTCCATCTGGTCATATTCCGCCAACCCCATCGCCCAGATCGCTTCAAACACCCCGGCATGCTCCCATTCCAGAAACCGCTTGTGGATCGCGCTGGCGCTGCCGAAGCGCTCCTTCGGCAACGCTTTCCACTGGCAACCCGTGCGCAACACATACACAACAGCCTCAAACACCAGTCGCGCTGGCTTTGGCTTGCGTCCACCACCCGCCTTACGCGCGTACTCTTTTTCCGCCGGGCGCTCTCGGACTGGCACCAAAGGTTCCACTCTCGCCCAGAAATCATCGGTGACCACCCATGAGGCCACCCGCTTCTTTGCCGGCTTCTTTGTCGCCATCCTTTGCCCCTCGCGCCGCGTCACAGGCGGCTCGGGAGGGGATTGTACTATTTACGGATAAATTCTAAGCGTTCGGCGTCTCTAGCATGCGAGGTGAGGTCGCAGTAAGATGTGTCCGACAATGGAGAAGTGCCATCATGCAAACGAACTTCGAAACTGTTGAGGAGGAAGCTCTAAAGCTTAGCGCGGGCGAGCGCGCTGCATTAGCACAACGGCTTCTCGCCAGCCTCGATGAGGACTCCGAGATTGAGGAGGCTTGGGCAGCCGAAGTTGAGCGTCGCATTGCCGAAGTCGAAAACGGGACAGCCCAGGTCATTCCGATCGAACAAG
>JANMSE010000283.1:0-12304 GCA_031389045.1 Deltaproteobacteria bacterium
AATTTTCGCGCGATGTGGGCGGGTATGCGCTAAGTCAAAGGCAAGCGACACTCCACCCGATTTGGTAATGATGCTCGCGGACAAGGCGATCTCGAAAAAAGACCGAATGCCCTCGTCCGTGATTTTCGCGATCTCCGCTAACAGGGCCAGCAAGGCGATCTGCGTCTCCTGAGCAAACCAGTAATCAACAAAACTCCGAGTTTCTTCATCCCAGCGTCGTACGCAATCGGCTTGGAGACGGTCGCCGTGCGATCGTGCGGCTTTCTGGGCCTGCGTGAGAATGGTATTCGCGAGACGATGGACGCAAGGGACATCAAGCGGTGTGACTTTGACTCGCGCGATGCGTAACGCGAGCGGGTCGATATCAAATCCAAGCCCTGCTCTTCCCGCCAGAAACGCTTCCACGATTGTCGTTCCAGACCCAAGCATGGGATCGAGGACAACCGCTCCGCTTTCCGTGAGCGTGGTGATGAATTTCTCTGGCAATTGCGGCGGAAATTTCGCGGGAAAGGCGTGAAAATTGTGCGACGCGAGGCGGCCATCTTGATCGTGAAAGTCCAGGTCTCCCGCAAGGAGATCAATCAGCGTGTGTTTGTAGGTCCGGGGCTTCACGTGTCGCGCGGGTGCGGTCGGTAAACGAAATTGCTGCATTGCCCTCTCTCTCTGTGATGCGTGCGGCGGTTACGCACGTGGACTGTGGAGTCTGGCCATAAGGTATCTCTCATATACCGCCGCCGCCGGATACTCCGGCGCTCGTCTGAGCCCCTGCTCTTCCTTGGAGCGCTCGAAGTTGAACACTCGCAATAACCACAACACTTCGTATAAGACAAAAATCGGCGACTCGATCATGTCTCGCCCCGTCGGCCCATAGCCATCAACAAAAGCGCCGAACAGCGTGGGATCATGGGCGAGTTCGCCCGTGGCATGCTTAGCCGTCCAGTATTTCATCTTCACGAAATCAAGATGTGGCACATCAATCACCGCATTGTCCCAATCAATCACGGCGGCGATGTTGCCGTCGCGCACCAGAATGTTTCCCGGCGCGAAATCGTTGTGCACCAGACACGGAGCGGCCGCGATTGACGAAGGCACTTCGAGTGCGCGTAGCGTATCAACAAGAGATAGCGGCAAGTGCGCATGCGCGGCAGCGATCTCCTTATCGAGCGCGGCGCGGTAACGCTCAGGCCACGACACGGGCCGCACACCCACCGCGAGGAAGTCCGCATAAAACGCCGCGAACTGGATATGATGAATGCGCGCCAGCGTTTGGCCCGCCAGTGCGTACTGCCGTTGGTGTGGCCAATCCCACAGTGGCTCGCCATCAACCCAGTCATAAATACAGTACGGATACGGCAGAGAGGCACGTGACCAGTCGTAATACCGCACGACGGGGAATCCCGCGCTGTGCTCGGTCACAATGCCACGCTGGGCCGCCGTGAGCCGCGCGAATGCCGCCGCCGCCTCAGTGTCACACGGACCGCTGGCGGCATGCCTCAGCAGCCACAGCACAAACGCCTCTTTGATGAGGTTGGGTTCGTAGCGATACACCTGTTCGTGCGTGCGCACGCGCAAACCATAGCTTCGTCCATTCACGGCGATTTGGATAATGGTATTGATGTTCCCAGCGAACACCTGTTGAACGTGGGGCGCGGCTCCGGGAAAAAGTGGCGAGAACGCGCGGGCAATTTGTGATGTGGTGAGCATGGACTCCATACCGCTCCTCTAGCATCTTCGCGCCGCTTTCGGCTACAGTCTGGGGCGTCGTCTCCCATACCACACCAAGGAGGATTTCATGGCCACGACGCACCCTTCTCGCTCGGCGGCGATTCGCGCGCGACTCCCTCACCCTATTATCGACTCGGACGGACACACGGCGGAATTTGAGCCCGCGTTCTTCGACTATCTCACCAAAATCGCCGGCGGGAACGCGGTCGAGCGGCTGAAAACCGCGCCGGACGTGCCCTTCTCCTTCCTCTGGTACAAACTCTCGCCCCAAGAGCGTCGCCAACGCCGCATTCCGCGCCCGCACTGGTGGGTGCATCCGACCAAGAATACCTTGGACCGCGCGACCAGTTCGTTGCCAAAGTTGCTACGCGCACGGCTGGACGAAACCGGGCTCGACTTCACGATCATTTATCCCAGCATGGGCATGGCGCTGCTCCACATGGGGGACGAGGAGCTTCGCCGCGCCGCCTGTCGCGCGCTGAACACCTATCATGCCGACATCTTTCGTGAGTGCGCGGACCGGATGACGCCGGTCGCTGTCATTCCCATGCACACGCCACAAGAGGCCATTGCCGAGCTGGAATACGTGGTCAAGGAACTCGGCCTCAAAGCGGTTTTGCTGGCCGCGCAAGTGCGCCGCCCGATCCCAGCCCTAGCCTCGGCGCCACCGGAAGTGAATCGCTATGCCTTTTGGCTCGACACGTTCGGTATCGACAGTGTCTATGACTACGACCCGGTGTGGGCCAAATGCGTGGAGTTGAAAGTGTCGCCGACGTTCCATTCGATTGGGGTCGGTTGGGGCAGCCGCACGTCGATCTCGAATTTCATGTACAACCACATTGGCCATTTCGCGGCCTCGGCGGAAGCAGCGTGTAAGTCGCTCTTCTTCGGTGGGGTCACGCGGCGGTTCCCGCAACTCCGGTTCGCGTTTCTCGAAGGTGGGGTCGGCTGGGCCTGCACCCTCTTCGGCGATCTGGTTGGCCACTGGGAAAAACATAATGTGAAGTTCGTCGAGCATTTCAACCCGGCGAATCTGGATGAGCAACTGCTACACGAGCTTTTTCAGCAATATGGCGGCGGTCCACTGAATGCCGAAAGACTGGCCAACAAAGCGGATCGCTCCCAACTGATGTGGGGCAATCCCAATGAGAATCCGGCGGACCTGGACGAGTGGGCTGCGTGCAAGATTGAGCGCAAGGAGGACATTCGCGACCTGTTTGTGCGCTCATTTTACTTCGGATGTGAGGGAGATGATCGGGTGACTTCTTGGGCCTTCGATACGAAAAAGCTGCCCTTCGGCTCGCGCCTGAATGCGATCTATAGCTCGGACCTGGGACATTGGGATTTACCCGACATGCGGGATGCGGCGGCGGAAGCCTACGAGATGGTGGAAAAAGGGCTGCTCACGGAAGAGAACTTCCGGGATTTCGTCTTCGTCAATGCCGTGAAGCACAAGACCGATGTGAATCCCGATTTCTTCAAGGGCACGGTGGTTGAGGGGGCGGTGAGGAAGCTGCTTGCGGAACGCGCGCGGTGATGGGGAACTCTTTGCAATGGTGAGAATTCGAGTGTCGAAAAAGCACGATGAGGAGGCGAAGTTGTACCAGTCATTAGGGGCGGTCCGGTACGACCTGCGACCGGTACCGAGGACGACGTTCCAGCACCTCGACCGTGAGCGGTTGGAGAACTATATGGAAAGAGAAGCTCAAAAAATAATTGGCTGTCGTAGGGGTGCGGCATGCTACACCATCAGTCTCTCCAGGGAGGATGACAATGTCCCAAACTGTTACGTTGACGTTACCGGATAGCTTTTTCCAACCGATCAAGCGCACGGCACAAGCAACCAATCAGCCGGTCGAGGAGCTGCTCGTGCATGCGTTGCAAGCGTCGCTTCCACCGCTGGAAGGATTGCCTGAGGATATGATTGAAAATCTGACTGCGCTGGAGACGTTGGATGATCAATCTCTTTGGCGGGTGATGGGAGAAACAGTGCCCGCTGCATTGCAACGTGAACTGAGTGCTTTACTCGAACGGCATCAGGCTACTGATCTTTCAGTCGAGGAACACGAACGACTAGCAACAAGGCAACGGCAGGCGGACCTTGTGATGTTACGCAAAGCACGAGCGGCGGTCCTCTTACGCTTTCGCGGGAAGCGTATCCCGACACTGACTGAACTTGACCAGTTCACTGCTCACGCTACATGAAGCACCCTCGCCGCAAAATTCCTGTTGCGTTGAGGAAGAAGATTCGTGAGGAGGCCCGGGTCCGATGTGGCTATTGTCTGTGTAGTGAGGTACTGGTCGGAATGACCATGGAATTTGAACATCTTCTTCCGTTAGCATCGGGGGGACAAACGACAGAAGAGAATCTGTGGTTGTCGTGTCGGCGCTGTAACGAGGCCAAAGGCAAGCAGACCGAAGCGGTAGATACCGAAACTTCAAATACCGTCGCGTTATTTAATCCTCGCGAACAGCAATGGGAAGAGCACTTTCGCTGGAACAATGAGGGAACGGAGATTATTGGTGAGACTGCCACTGGACGTGCAACGGTCTCTGCTCTCAAATTGAATAATGCGGTAATCGTAGTGACACGTAGACTGTGGGTCAGTGCTGGATGGTGGCCGCCAGGCGATTAAATCGGAGAGAGACCCAGCAGGAGCGTCTCTCCATACCAGGACGAAATACCAAAAATGAGCATGACCCAATACCCTAAACGCCTCATCGGAGTAGACCTGCCAATCAAGCGGATTTCGGAACACGCACGGCGGGAGAAGAGTATTCGGCATGGACATATCTCGACACTGCATATCTGGTGGGTACGGCGGCCACTGGCTGCATGTCGAGCAGTGATTTGCGCGCACTCTGGCCCTTCATTCGCGCAGGGACAATTGCTGAAAGCTCAGCCTTCCGCCCGCACGTATGCCCCCACGGGAGCAAGACCTCCACACACGTCCGGGTGCAGTATCTCCGCGAGAATCTCCGCGCTCTCGACAATGCGCGGTCCGGGGCGATTGAGGTAGGCATTTCCGTCAATGATAAACACGTGATGCGTTTTCACGCCGGGCAGCGCATTCCACTGTGGGACGGCTCTGAGCGCGGACATTTCCCGCTGGGTTTGCGCGATCGGGAAGCCACACGGCATGAGAATGAGCACGTCAGGTTGATAGGCAACCAACGCGTCCCACGTCATCACCGGACTGTGTTCCCCCGCACCGGTGAGATCATACGCGCCCCCGGCGATTGTCAGCAGTTCAGGCACCCAATTCCCCGCGACGATCAGCGGCTCGGTCCACTCGATACAGGCCACTCGTCGTCGAGGCCGGTGACGGGTCTGTTGTTCGAGCTTCCACAATCGACGTTTGAGGCCGCGTACCACTTCTTCAGCGGCATCCTCTCGTCCCGTGGCTCTCGCCACCTGGCGGATATCTTCCCAAATATCGCCCAAGCGTTGCGGCTTCAGCGAGATCACCTGTACTCCCGGTGTCAAGAAACACCGGACCGCGTCTTCCACTTCAGGGAAAGACACCGCGCACACGTCACATTGATCCTGTGTCACGATGAGATCGGGTTGCAGAGATCGCAGGATATCGGTCTTGATGCGATAGACACTGAGTCCTTCTTGGACAATCTGCCGCATGCGTGCGTCGATCTCTCCACTGCGTCCGTGCGGATCGAGCTTTGGTTCAGTCAACGTGGGGAGCCCAATCACCGCGGCTGGATAGTCGCACTCGTGGGAGACGCCCACCAAGTGCTCGCGCAACCCCAGCGCGCAGAGGATTTCGGTGCTACTCGGTAATAAGGACACAATGCGTTGGGGAACATTCGTCATACTGGAAACCCCTTACATCAGGACCCGCGGTTTCTGGCTGTCGGATTCAATCTTGTCGCCACAGGTTGAGGAGCAGACGGTACAGAGGTACTCAAATTTGTTCCCGTGCGGGAGAATCAACAGCAATTTTTTCCGCACGGGCATCGCTTCGCGGCAACGAGGACAAAAAAGTAACGAGGCTTCAAGTTGTTCAAAACTGGGCTTTGGTTGTTGGGGCACTGCTGTCGTCTCCTTTCTCGGAAGATGGCGTATGGCTTATGGCTCGCTGCGCTCTATGGCCTATGGAAAAAGTGTTCTTGCCATAGAGTGAGCGTAGCGAACGAGCCATAGGCCATAAGCCAGAATCAGCCCAACAACACCAAGACGATCCCCGCCATGACCAACGCCACGCCGGGTAACTGACGGACGATTTCTCGTTCGCGCCAGACCACCAAGGCGAGGCCAATCGCCAGGACGGATTCGATCTGGCCAACCGCTTTGGCGTAGGCCACCAGCGTCAGCGAGTATGACCAGAACCAACACAAGCTGCCGCCAAACCCCGTCGCGCCAATCAGCGCCATGCGTCGCCAGTGCACCGGTACGAGTCGAAACTCTTGGGGCTGACTCACTAAGAGCACAACCGTGAGGATGATGACTTCCATCCAAACGGTATGAAACAACGTGTGCGCCGCCGCGACGAACCGGTCAGTGCCGACCCAGGGGTTTAAGGCGACAAATTCACTATTGGCCGCCTTGAGCATGAAACTGGCGAAAACGATGAACAAGGCGCAGGCCAAGGCGAGCAGCGCCCCCACATCGAAGTGGAAGGCCCGTCGCCATCCTTCCGGCCCGCGCTCGCGTCCCAAGTTCATCACCAGCGTGCCACAGCTACAGACGCCAATGCCCACCCATCCCAGCATTGAGGGATTCTCGGAAAATAGCAGCATGCCAATCACCGCCGTGAAGGCCACTTCCAATTTGTGCAGAATGATCGACTGAGCGAAATTGGCGCGGTTGAACGCTTCGATCAGCGCGATATTGCCGAGAATCTGCGTGACGCCGGTGGCGGCGCAGTAGGCCAAGAAGGTCCACGAAAGCTGGGGCCAGCGGTCCCACCAGACCAAGAAGCCAATCAGTGGCGCTAACAACGGAAAATTGAACGCGAAGCGCGACCAACTATTGAGTGTGGGAGAAACTTTCCCGGCGAGACTCCGGGCAAACGCATTGCGCGCGGTTTGCATGCAGCCAGCGACCAGCGCGATCTCGACCCACATTACTTCCACACACGGCGGAATTCACACTGGGGGAGTGCGTCTTGCAGCGCATCAACGGCGGCGGTGCTGGTCAAAGTGCTACGGAGATTGAGCACCCGGAGCCCTGTCAGGCCGCGTAAATGCACAAGCCCGGCATCACTGATTGGGGTGTCGTAGAGCCAGAGCACTCTCAGACCGGTCAGATGATGGAGATGCGCTAACCCGGCATTTGACACTCGCGTGCCAGAGAGTTGCAGATATTGCAGGTCGTCGGGCCGGAACGTGCTCAGTGGTGAGAGGTCCGTGGCCGACTGCGGACTCACGACCAAACGCAGATCCTTGCCCGCGGGAATAGCGACTCCTCCTCGCGCCTCGCCCCACGATTCCCAGAAGGCATAGTTGTCAGCCGTGGACTCGCTATTGCGAATCCACAACGTGCCTATCGAACGCTCGGCGGGAAACCGCACTTGCCGTGGTGGGAGTGCACTCACGGAACCCTTGGCTTCCAATAGTCGTCGTTTCAAGACCGAGTCTGGTCGGTCGCTCATAATGCCCTTTCTCTTGCTCTTTTCGGTGCGTCACCTTAAGTCTAGGGCAAGTCTAAGGCAAGTCCCAAAAGGAGGAATGATGAAACGAAAACCCGCGGTGAGTCTGGCCCCCGTCCCAGGCCGACGGAAACTCTCGATTGAATTGGCGCAACAGTTTGAGAAAGAAGGGTTCAGCGGCATCTATTCACCCAGTGTCATTGATAACATGACCTGGTGCGCGCTGTTGGCGCAGGTCACGCACGAGATTCCCTTCGGTACGAGTATCGCGAATATCTATACTCGCCATCCGTTTGATTATGCGCAAACGGCGTCGTTCATCCATGAGTTGTCGGACGGACGTTTTCGTTTCGGCATCGGCGTCAGTCATGGTCCGATACATCAGCGCCTCGGCTTGCAGGTTGGCAAGCCGCTCGGGGACATTCGCAAATTCATCCAGGATGTCCGCAGCAGTGTCCCCCAACCCGCGGACCTCCCACCTATCGTGCTGGCGACCTTACGCAAGCCGATGGTGAAGTTGGCTGGCGAAATTTCCCAAGGGGCGATGTGGGCCAACGCGGCCCGGTCACATATCGCCGACTCGATCCGCGCCTTGCCGGAGGCGAAACGTACCGACCCCGCCTTTATGATCGCCAATATGGTCCCGACCTGTATCGCCGAGGATCGGGCGGCGGCGGCGGCGGTCAATCGTCGCACGCTGACCGGCTATGTCCGGTTACCGAACTATCAGCAGTATTGGATCGAAGCGGGCTTTGAGGAAGAGATGTTGGCGATTCGTCAGGCGGTCACTAATAAGCAGGAAGACAAAATTCCCCAGTTGATGTCGGATCGTTGGTTACAACAAGTGACATTGTACGGGACGGCATCTGAAGTCCGAGACGGTATCGAGGCGTGGTATGACGCGGGGGTCAATACGCTGATTGTGGTCCCATCGTCCGCGCACGGCAATCAGCTCGTGGCGTTTGAGGAGTTGCGCGTCGCGTTACGGTAGCGCGGCCCCACCTGGGAGGGGTGAATAATGATGCGCCCCTCATGATTGTCCCTGCTGAGTGAAGTAGGGGCGAATAATGATTCGCCCCTACTTCACCCCACGAACAATCACCGCTATAGGGAAGGACGCGCGTACTTCATAAAATTCAGACGCGACAGGAGGGATTCTCTATGTTGAAGCCGATCATCTCAGCGGACTCACATATCACGGAGCCGCCAGGCACCTACATTGACCGCATTGACCACAAATACAAAGACACCGCGCCACACGTCGTCCGCGATGAAAAAAGAGGGGACCTGTTTGTCATTGAGGGATTGAACCAACCGATTCCCATGGGCTTGGTGGCCGCCGCCGGGCAAAAAGCCGAAGACCTGAAGATGTTCGGTGCGAAATTCGAGGACCTCCATCGTGGCGGCTGGGACCCGCAAGCCCGTATGGCCGACCAGGACCGTGATGGCGTCGCCGCTGAAGTCATCTATCCCACTGTCGGTATGCTCCTCTGCAATCATCCCGATATTGACTACAAGAAGGCGTGCTTCGATGCCTATAACCTCTGGATCGCGGAATATTGCTCCGCGTACCCGAAGCGCCTGATCGGCTGTGGACAAACCGCCATGCGGTCGGTGGAAGAAGGCATTGAAGATCTACGAAAGATCAAAGCGCTTGGGCTCCCTGGGGTGATGATGCCCGGCAATCCCGGCATCTCGGATTATGACGATCCGATCTATGCCCCATTCTTCGAAGCCGCCGTCGATATGCAAATGCCCCTGAGCTTCCATATTCTCACCAGCAAGGGCGATGTCGTCGCGGCCCCCGCGCGTGGCCCGAAGATGAATGGCTTCATGTCCATCATTCGTGGTTGCCAAGACATTATGGGCACGTTCATCCTCGGTGCCGTGTTTGAGCGTCATCCCAAATTAAAAGTCGTCTGCGTCGAAGCCGATGCCGGATGGGTGCCACATTACATGTATCGCATGGACCATGCGTATGATCGTCACCGTTATTGGCTCACTGCTGGGGCGCTCTCCAAGATGCCGAGCGAGTATTTCCGCGAGCATATCTATGTGACATTCCAGGACGATTGGGTGGCCTTCAAGATGAAGGACCTCTGCAATATCCGTCGCCTGATGTGGGCCAATGATTTCCCCCACAGTGACTCCACGTGGCCCAATTCCCAAGCCCTGCTCAAGCAACATGCCTCGCACCTGAGCGAGGAAGAGAAAAACTTCATCCTCCACGATAACGTCGCGGAGCTGTACAACCTGCAATAAGGTGACTGTGTTCCTGTCCGCGTCCACGCCGAGGGCAACAGTCCCTCGGCGCGGCTCATTCGGTAGGCAGCTTCTTTCATAGTCAGCGTTCAGCCGTCAGCTATCAGCTTTCAGCAAAAACAAAGAGAGGGACACCCTAAGATCACTGCCTCGTGAGAGAAGTTGGGCAAAATTTTCCGTGTTTTCTTGTCTAGCTGACTCCTGAAAGCTGATAGCTGAACGCTTCCCCCCTCCATGCTCTTCACGCTTCCCCCTTATTCGTTCAGTCGCCCCGACCTCCTCTTCCTGTTCGGCATTCTTCCCCTCTTCTGGCTGTGGCAGTGGCGCGCGTTTCGTTCGCTCGCGACCTTCGTGAGTCTGGTGTTACATTCGTTGGTGTTCGGCTGCGTTGTGCTCGCCGCGGCGGGGCTCCACACGTTTCAACCAGGCGCGGCCAGCATTCCCGTGCTCGTCCTTGATCTCTCGCAAAGCCTCACGGCTAGCCAGCGGCAGTGGATGCGGACCACCATCACGCAACAGATCCGCCCAACCGCGGATACCCCTACGATCGTCTTCGCTGGCACCCATAAACAGATGCGCTGGCAAGATGCCGAAGTGCTGCTCACCTCGCCTTCGGCGGATTTACAACGGGTGGAAACCAATATCGCCGCTGCACTCACGCCGCTCCTCCAGAACGAACCGAACCGTCACATCTATCTGTTTAGTGATGGCTGGGAAGTGGGACCTCAAACAACAACCAATGAGGCTAATGCCGCCAACAGCGTCGACACGAATAATGAGGCGACACACCTCCTCCTCCCGCTTCTCAAAGCGCACGGGTTGAAGTTCTATCCCTTTCCGCCCCCTCCCGCTCCAGCGGCTCCGAATGTGACCCTTCAACGCTTCGATCTCCCACCCACGACTTCCAGTGGAGAAAGTGCCCTACTGCGAGTCACACTCGACAATACCAACGCCGGTTCCATCCGGGGAGAACTTGTGGTGAGTAAGCGAGACAAGGAGGTCTGGCGTCAATCCGTGACGTTAACTCCAGGGGCCTCGGTGTTGACGCATCCCTTGGTCTTTTCCGCCGACGACAGTGGACTGATTCCCCTGCGCGCTATCTTTACTCCCAGCACGCCTGGCAACGACGCCAACCCCCAGGATAACCGCGCCACGGCGTGGGTGACGGTGATCGCGAAAGAGAAGATTCTCCTGCTCAGCGCCAAGGCCCAGGACAATCGCTATCTCGAACGGGTGTTTCGCGGGCGTGGGCTTGGCGTGACCGCCATCAACGTCACGGACCAACCCGCCGCCATTGGCACGCCGGGATCGTACAAGGCGATCATTCTCAACAATGTCGCGCGCAGTCGGCTCCCAGCCACGCTCCTCACGAGTCTTGATGACTACGTACGCGGCGGTGGGGGATTCATTATGATTGGGGGCGAGGAGAGTCTGGGCCTCGGTGGGTATAAAGGAACAGAGGTCGAACAAATTCTCCCGCTCACCCTCGTGCCTCCACAAAAGAAGGAAGAGCCGCGCACCGCCGTGATGTTGGTGATGGACACCTCGGGCAGCATGCGACGAGAAGCGAAAATGCTTTACGCCAAAGAAGGGGCACGAGCAGTCGCGCACAATCTCAAGGACAAAGATTATTTTGGCGTCATTGGCTTCGACACCGAACCGTTCGTGGTGATCCCGCTTAGTCCCATGTCAACGATTCGGGAAGATGTGGAGTATCGGCTGAATCGGCTCAAGGCGTCGGGTGGCACGTTTCTTTTTCCCGCGCTCGAGGAAGCCAAGCGTCAGATTGAGCGCCAATCCGCGACCCGCAAGCACATCATCATTCTCACCGATGGGGAAACCGGTGGCAGCGGCAGCGATTACATCGATATCGTGTCCGCCATGCACCGGGAAGGAAAAATCGTGATCTCCGCGATCGCGGTGGGAGAAGAGCCCAATCTGCGGCTGATGTCACGCATCGCCGATTATGGGGGCGGGGCATTTCACCATACGACCGACCCCTCAACCCTCGCCGATCTCTTCATTGATGAACTGCGGGAGAAAAAGAAGCCGGAAGAAAAGACGATGGTCGAGCGGGAGTTGTTGCCCATTCCCAATCCCGCCTCTCCGTTCTTAAAGGACCTGGCCAGCCGGACATTCCCGCCACTGAAGGGATATGTGGAGACGCAGGCGAAACCAGGAGCGCGAACGGATATCTCATTGCGCACGAATGACAAGCGCCCACCGCTGGCGGCGTCGTGGTCGTATGGCGAGGGTAAAGCCATCGCCTTTACTTCGGATGCCAACGGACGCTGGTCCGCCCTGTGGGTGGGGTGGGAAGGCTTTAGCCAATTCTGGTCACAAGCGTTGCAGTGGTGTCTGCCTGAGCGCAAGGAAGAGCTAAAGGAAACGCACTTCTCAGCCACGCTCGGACACGGTGACGCGGGGGTAGTGGTTGATCTCTTCTCGTATGGTGCCAGTGAAGAAGGACGGGTGGCGTCCGCCCGCGTGCAAGAGCCCGGGGGAACAAGTGCGACTCTTTCTCTGCAACGTCTTGCCCCCGGCCATTATCAAGGAGTCCATCGCACGACGAAGGCCGGGGATTATCGGGTCGAGATAACGCCACCTGCTGGCGAACGTCTGGGGCCGTTCGGCTATACGCTACCGCCACCTCAAGCCGTGGAGGCTCCACAGCCACAACCGAATCTGCCGTTACTTGAGGCACTGGCGCA
>JANMSE010000314.1:0-2516 GCA_031389045.1 Deltaproteobacteria bacterium
GCGGCCTGACCGAGGAACAGGAGCAAGCACTTATTCTGAAAGCTATTCGCAAAGAAGCAGATGAACTCAAAAGTTATCGAGGATTGGCAGAGTCCATTACGCAAAACGCGAAGGGTGAGGCCTTACTGATTGCTCTGAAAACCGGCTTTCAGAAAGCCGCTGCTCTTGGCGCTGCGCGTAAGGCGCTCATTTTTACCGAATCGAGACGGACGCAGCAGTATCTGATGGAACTATTAGTGACCAATGGGTATGGCGGCCAAATTGTCACGCTCAACGGGACCAACAGCGATCCGCAATCCAAGGGTGTCTACAAAGGCTGGCTCCAACGCCATGAAGGACAAGAGGTCATAACGGGATCACCGACTGCCGACATGCGTTCGGCTTTGGTTGAGGAGTTCCACGACCGAGCATCAATCATAATCGCCACGGAATCCGGGGCCGAGGGGCTCAACCTGCAATTCTGCAACCTGGTCGTCAACTACGATTTGCCCTGGAATCCTCAACGAATCGAGCAACGGATCGGTCGCTGCCATCGCTACGGCCAGCAACACGATGTTGTGGTCGTCAACTTCCTCAATCGCAAGAATGCTGCTGATCAGCGCGTTTTTGAACTCCTGTCACAGAAGCTGCGATTGTTTGATGGCGTCTTTGGAACGTCGGACGAAGTGCTCGGCGTTTTGGAATCCGGCGTCGATTTTGAGAAGCGCGTGAACGACATCTATCAATCCTGCCGGTCGACCGAAGCAATCAATGCGGCGTTCGATCAACTCCAGAGTGAACTTGACGAACAGATTCGTACGCGTCTGGAAGACACTCGCGTCAATTTACTGGAAAACTTCGATGAAGAGGTTCATACACGGCTTCGGCTCCGCCGTAGTGAAACCGCACGGCAAATAGACCGCTTTGAAGACTGGCTCTGGCGCTTGACTCAGGTCGAATTAGCCGACTGCGCGCGGTTCGACTCCAACGAATACACCTTCGAACTCACCAGCACTCCTGCAAGTCTGGATAACGCAAGAATTCCCCTGGGACGTTACCGTCTTGTGACGCACAAAGATGGAACCATCGATCACCAGTTTCGGCTTGGACATCCGCTAGCCGAATGGTTGCTTACGAAGGCGAAAGACCGCTTGCTTCCTGTTCGGGAGGTTGTATTTCAGTATCAACCGCCGCCAAAAATCAGCCTTATCGAGAACTTCAAGGGCCGGTCTGGCTGGTTGTACCTTTCGTTGCTGTCCATCGAATCCTTGGAGCGAGAAGATCATCTCATCTTAACCGGGACGTGCGATGAAGATACGATGCTCGATGCTGAAACGTGCGAGAAGTTGTTTTCCGTGGCTGGTATAGTGGGTGCGGAGACGACGGTACCGGATGATGTACGAACACGCCTGGAGCGTGGGTTTGAGGAAGCAAAGAACCGCATCGTCACCGAGACTACGGAGAGAAACCACTCCTATTTCGACACGGAGATGGAGAAACTCGACAAATGGGCGGATGATCTGAAGGTCAGTCTGGAGCAGGAACTGAGGGAACTTGATAAAGAAATCAAATCCACCAAGAAGGAAGCGCGACAATGCGCTGACCTGGATGCCAAGGTTGAGCTGCACAAGAAAGCCAAGGCATTAGAGCGCAGACGGAACGAAAAACGCCGTAACCTGTTCGATGCACAGGACGACGTTGATAGTCAGAAGGAAAAACTGATTGAGGACATTGAAAAGCGACTGAAGCAGAGGCTAGAGACTCACACAGTGTTTACCATGCGGTGGCAAATTGTATGACAAATACCCCCGATCAGATCGTAACGGGAAAAATCATTGCTGAGTTGCGGGTGAAGCAGCTCATGGATGAAGAGAGATTGGAAGAGTTAGAGGGAAAGCTCTCCGCTGGTAAGCTTTCCGCCGAAGACTGGAGACTGATGGCCGAACTGACGATTGCGAAGGCCAGGGAGGTTGGCAGTGGCAAAGCGGATTGAAAAACTGACCTTGAACGGCTTTCGTGGGGCCACATGTCCAGTCGAGATAGAGTTCGACGTAAGTAAACCCGCAGTGATGATCTTTGGGGAGAATGGCACGGGCAAATCCACAATAGTGGATGCGATAGACTTCGTGTGCAATGGCGAGTACGGCTCCCTAACCGAGCGAAGTTCGACTAGACCCAAAACACACCTTCCTTCAATTGGAACAACGCCTGGAGCCCTCCAAGTATCGCTCACCTTTGGCGGTCAATCCTGGTCGGCAGGATTGGGCAAAAGCGGGCCTGAAACCGCAGGGCCAGATAAGCGACCAAGCTCCCGGATTCTGAGACGAAGTCAAATTCTCCGAGTGGTTAGTGCTCCACCAAAAGACCGTTACCAGGCCTTGCAAGACTTCATTTCAGTGCCGGGAGTACAGAAATGTGAGAGTTCCCTGCGAGACGCACTCAAAGCCGTTGAACGAGAACTGGACGATGCCGTCGTAGCCAAGCAACAAGCTGAAGAAACTCTTGAGAAGCTGTGGAAAGCGGTTCAGGCTCTGACT
>JANMSE010000608.1:0-5397 GCA_031389045.1 Deltaproteobacteria bacterium
CCATCGCACAGACTCAGCACGGTCATCCGTGCCTGTCCACGTGAACCAAATGGGGAACAAAGTCAGGACGCGTACGCTGCATGTCTTCTCTGGTCGTCAACATGCCTTTCAGCGTGGAATGGACGAAGCGCCCCTTTGGCTTTCCGTCCACGCTCGTTACCGTCACGCGCCACGTCACCATCACGTCCACCGGTAAAATCGTCATCGCAACGGTCATACAATCCCCGGCAGCCACTGGGAGTGCCTGATTGATGGGGAAGAAAACGTTCTGTCGGTTGATCCGTTGGTCACTGAGCGGCCCATTGGTCATCCAGGAATTGGCGGAAAGTCGCGCGGCAAACCAGCCACCAATTCCATGCAGCGTTCCCGCCCGGCGGATAAGAAGATCGGCATGGATCGTGATCGCACGCGGCTCGTAGGTCGGTAAATCAAGCACGGCCCCAACCACCGGTGCCCCCAAGAGATGTTCCCGTTGGTACGTGACGGGATACCCTGTGTTCATGGCCCACTCGCGCACGGGAAGAAGATCAAATCCCGTGGCATTGTCCCGCCAAAATTCCACATCCGCCCATCGCTCCGGGCACTCCACTGGAGCGACCATCATGTCAATGCGAGAAGGAATAAGGGTCCCGTTTGGCTTGAGAAAACGGCGTCGCGCGTCAGTGAAAAAATCGACCACACCGGCCTCAAAACCGAAGCGTCCGATCTGATCGGCAACGACGACATCAACTTTTTCCGGCAGATCAACATGCAGAGAGTGGCCGGGAATAAAGGTCACGCGATCCTGAAAGCCATTTGCTTGGGCAAGACTACGAGCAACCTCGATCATGCCACCTGACTCAAGCGCATAGACCCGTGCGGCACCAGCCTGACAAGCCAAGAGACTAAGAATGCCCGTCCCCGCGCCGAGGTCACCGACGACATCCCCAGGTTTGACCACTTCATGAATGGCCCGGCGAAAGGCGGCAACCCGCACCTCATCACTGAGGTACTGACGATGTTCATCAACAATGAGTGACACACAGAGCCTTTCTCAGGAAACGGTTAGAGGCACGTGCTCATTTGCATGGCCCCCGTCCCGTCGCCCACCGTCCCGCTTGCGCCGTGTGTCAGCTTGGCAATCTGGCCATACTCGATCATCTGGGGGGGAGTATAGAGTTTCCTGCCTGGTCTCGGCTCCTGTCGGTTCTTCGTAACGTCCTGCTCGGCGAATTTTTCCATTGTCTCTCCACAAGGTGATGAGGTTAAGGTTCCGCGCATGTATTCTCATGCACGGGGCTATCGGTGCACAGAGAGAGCCTTTTTCTATACCGGCTTTGGTGAGAAGAGCAACTCGCGCAACCAGAGTTCCACTGCCACGAGACCCCAGAGCGCCCACATGTGTGCCCCGTACGCATAGTCTCGGTGCGCGAACTGCGTGGTCATAAGCTGGTATGTCTGAGCGATACGCTGTGGCTCTACCCACCCTTGAGCGGCAAGCGCAAGATCAGCAAACAAGCGCTCCACCTCTATTTTCTCGAACGTCTTCATAAACAGAATAGAGTATTCTCCCTGCTCACTGCGCCGCACGACCTCCGCGGGCAAATACGGTTGCATCGCCGCGCGGAGGAGAACTTTCACCCGGTCTCCGCTCCAGCGTTGTTCCTCCGGCATGGCGAACGAAAATTCAACGAGCCGTCGATCATTGAATGGGTGACGAAAATCCAGCCCCGCCTGGGCAAAAAACCGCTCCATCAGCACGTAGGAATTCTCGCCTGCGCCATGCGTCAGGACACGATACATGCTTTCCTGGGCGAAACTGGCAAATCGGTGTGCCGGTGTTCTCGGACGCATGCGCTCGTGCAGGTGAATACGTTCGGCAAAATCACGATTGAGCCAGGCCGGAAACGACGGCTTCCTGAACATGGCCTTGCCCACCTGGCGGAGGAACGGGGGAAGCTGAGGAAACACCGCATGTCGCAAGAGGAACTGGAAGAGTGACGGCTGAAAAGTGAGCGTGGCGTCACACCGCGCTTGCCACAGTAACCGCCGCAGTTTCCCCGCGCGTAACAAATCGGCCAAATGGTTCATATTCCCTTCGAACCATTCATTCCCGCCGCAGCCCGTCAGCATCACCCCAACACCCCGCGCACGGGCGAGCGCATTGAGGGATTGGTTTTGCCCTCCGCCATTGGGAAAATCCGCGAAGTCACAACTGTTCCGGGTCTGTTCGCGATAATATGCTAGGTCGGGCAGGCCCGGCTCGACCAGATTGGTTTTCACCTGGCAATGCTCGCGGACCGCCTGAATATAGGCGCGTTCATCACAGGGCCAGCCCGAAGGGTAGACGAGAGAGAACGCTTCGAAGCCGCGCGCGGGACCCTTCCCTTCACGACACAACAGGCTCGCCATCGCAACAACCGAGGACGAGTCCATACCGCCGCTCAAGTGGGCGCCAACGCGCTTATGACTGCGCAAACAACACCGCACGGCTTCTTGGAAAAGCGAAAAGAAATGGTCCCGATATTCGGCATCAGTCCGGTAGCGAATGGCACGCCCAGGATCAACATCCCAATAGCGTTGTTTCCGCACGCCGGTCGCGCGAATCACCAGGAAGTGGGCTGGCGGCAAGCGGAAGAGATGTTGGTACAGCGTCTCTTCTTGGCTCGTAATGAAACCGGTGAGATACTCGCCGACCATTCCTTCGTTGACATGCCGCAGTACCGTCGGCACACACAAAAGTTGCTTGAGCTCGGAGCCACACAAGAAGGTGTGGGCATCGAAATAATAGAAAAACGGCTTCATGCCGGAAAAATCACGGGCGCAGAAGATCTGCCGCTGGCGTCCGTCCCAGATCACAAACACGAAGTCTCCTAGAATATGAAGCGGGGACTCCTCCCCCCACCATTCGTAGGCATGCAAGACGAGTTCCGCATCCGTCTCGTCGCGAAGCCGCGCGCCTTTGCTTTCCAGAGCGGCGCGGAGGTCCTCTCGATTGTCCACCCGTCCGTCGAAGGTCAAGACAACCTCGCCAGTGTCATTCACCAGCGGTTGTCGCTCATGGAGCGACTCCGGCGTTGTTTGTAACATGCAGTGACCAAGTCCAGCGCTGCCACTGATCCAGTGATGAATTCCGTCCGGTCCACGGTGGGCAATGGCATCGGTCATGCGATGCAGTAGCGCCGAATCGACTGGGCGGCCGTCGAGATGGTACATCCCGGCGATGCCGCTCATCTTCCTGCACCAGAGAAGCGAAGCAGCGGTTCGAAGACTGCTCCTTCTCGCTGTCCACTCACCGCAAGTCCGTCGTGGGTTTCGACCCACGCATGCGAGTGCAACGTGCCAGCCTCTTTGCGGACCCCAATCACCAGCGTGACGGGTTTGCGTCGGGCGCTGAATAGCCAGAACAGAAGAAGTGAGCGAGGCAAACAATACTCCGGCCCACGAACGATACGCGCCGCAAGGGCGGAAAGGTCAGACAGTTGCTGACGTTCAGCCCGACCGTGGCAGAGCGGGAATATCCCCCCCCAGCGCGACTGCGCTCCTGACGAGAGAAGGCGCACAAGCGAGGGTAGCGAGAACAGCCGCAGGGCGACTTCGAGCAAGAGCACAAACGCGACAAGCTGGATCAGCAGCATCCAATCGCCGAGCGAGAGCTTAGCCAGCCGCTGAAGTTTGCTCAGGATCGACAACAATGAGCCCTTTCTCGACCAGGGTGCGTAGGAGCGCATCAATATCCTGGCGTAGCGGGGCTTCTTGGACCTCGTACTCCGCCAGGACGGAAGCGAGCACCTGTTCAGTCGATCCGTGTTCAGCCAGCAGGTTCCACATCCGCGTGCCGACTTCGTTCAGGCCGAAATAGGTCCCACTCGCTAGATTGAGAATCACCGCTTCACCAGCGAGATCACGGAACACCACATCGTCAGGAATCGTGACTTTCATATTACTACTGTCCGGTTTGGTGGGCCCACAAGGCTTGCGCTTGTTGCCAGCCCACGACGGCGAGCGTGTTCCCGTCCTTGTCGATGAACTGCAACGGGCCCAGAAAGGTCATGTAGAATTCACTATCCTCAAGGAAGTGGGTCAAATCATGGCGGGCATTGCAGGCTTCGTACCCATAGCCCACCGCCGTCGCCGTTGCCCCACCCTGTTCCGTTCCGCCACGGACTTCCATCTTCCCTTTGGTCAGCAAGTATTCGCCGGGACCAACGTGAATATGGCCGGCAAAAGATGAGCCTTTGGGGCAATCAAAGATGGCCGCCCATGCTCCAACTTCCGGTGAGACGTGGAGCAGCTTCCAGCGAATCCCACCAGCGGAAAATTCTCCAGGAAACGGTTGCCAGATGACGGCACTGACTTGTACGTAATCGTCGGATCCTCGTTCTTTCATCATGATGATTGCTCCTTTGCGTCCACTCCATTTGTCAGGTCTTCGTTGGTAACGTCTCGCGATTAAGATAAAACGACTCTATACAGCAAAGCACGCTGGGCTGGAAGTCGTATGCGGAAACCGTTACTCATCCTCACTGGACTGCTCATGCTCCTCGGTATCGCCGTGATGGTGCACCGATTCTCGCCTGTCCCACCAGCACCGCCCCCGCCTCCCATGCCATCGCTGGAACAACCGCCTGAAGACCCCTTGTTTCTCGATCCGATCCCCCCAGCGGAAGATATGACCACGCGCGGGTTTCAATCCGGCGGTCTTGGGTTATCGCGCGCGGCGTGGGAAGTGCTACGTGGGAAACCCCAACGCGTTGGCGAACGCTTTCTGTATCGAGGGCAAACCTACTCCGTGTCTTACCAACAAGGGCTCGTGTGGCAGCTCAAATGTACGTGGAAACGTCCTGGGTTTGCGCTGGGCCACGCACGCACCCGTTCCCGGCGCTATCTACCGTTGGATAGCCAACACCAAACAACGTTGACCTCGACAGCCGAAATGATCATCGACCAGTATTTCAGTCCGACGTTGGCGCAACGTCTGGCGCAAACGGCGAAAACCGGTCCGCACCTCCAGCTTTCGCTTGAGCAGCAGGGCACCTACACGGTGACGCATACGCTGGAAAAAGAGCGGGTGATCGCAACGCTTGTCCGGATTGGGAGCGACGTAGCTCCGACCGCTCCTCCGTCCTCACTAGGCAATAACATTAAGTGAGCCTTTCTCAGTTCATGCCATTGGTCCAGGTGCGAGAAGCAACTGGACCACAACCTTCACTATGCACCCGCGGGCGCTGTAGCTTTGTGTTCTTGCAAAGACGCGATCTTTTAACTCCCTCTCCCACCGGGCTTATCATTACCCACATTTATGTCACTTACGTGGATGGAAGAGACAGTACATGTGAGTGAGGTCGGCCAAGTGTTGAAAGCCGCGCCACAGCACGGTCACGCCCGGGGGGCCATCCCCCGCGCGCCCCAGAAACC
>JANMSE010000338.1:0-12836 GCA_031389045.1 Deltaproteobacteria bacterium
ATGGTGATGCCGGGGGACAACACGCGGATGGTGGTGGAGTTATTGACGCCGATCGCGATGGATGACGGGTTACGGTTCGCGATTCGGGAGGGGGGCCGCACCGTGGGGGCTGGCGTCGTCACGAAAATCCTCCAATAAGAATGACCTGATGTGAAGGAAAGCTATGCGCGACCTGATTTCTCTTGCATGTGAACAGTGCAAGCAAAAAAACTACACGACAACGAAAAATAAAAAAACCATGACCGAGAAACTCTCGCTGAAGAAATTCTGCCCTATGTGCCGATCCCATACCGCGCATCGTGAGGGGAAGGTCTAAAGAGAACAGTTAGATGGACGTCGATGAGGGTCAGTAGCTCGAATTGGTTAGAGCACCGGACTCCAAATTCGGGGGTTGCAGGTTCGAGTCCTGCCTGACCCGTCCCTCACGAACGCAAAGCCAACGAACAGAGAATGTACCCACGATGTCAGCAATGAAAGAATCGTTTGATTCCGCGCGTACCTTCCTCCAAGAAGCGAGGGCCGAATTCCGTAAAGTACAATGGCCTTCACGCCAGGAAGTGCGCGCGGCGACGCTTGTGGTAATCTCGTTGGTTGTTCTCGTAACGTTGTATCTCTTCGCTGTCGACTGGATACTCTCTTGGTTTTTCCAAATGTTCCTCGAAAGGTAAGAATCCTTACCGGACCGGACAATAGACCATGGCCAAACAGTGGTATGTCGTTCACACCTATTCTGGGTTTGAGCGGAAGGCAAAAGCCGCTCTTGAAGAGCGGGTGAGAATGCTGGGGAAACAGGAGTATTTTGCTGACGTTCTTGTCCCTGAAGAGCAAGTTGTGGAGCTGATAAAAGGCAAGAAGCGAACTTCCTCACGCAAATTTTTCCCAGGTTACATTCTTGTCAATATGGAGATGACTGATGAGACCTGGCATGTGGTGAAATCAACCCCAAAGGTGACTGGTTTCGTTGGTGGGACCGATGACCCTAGTACGATCCCCCCAGTGTCCGAGGCGGAAGTCCTTGAGATTCACCAACAGGTACAAGAAGGGACTCTCCGACCAAAACCGAAAGTACTGTTTGAAGTTGGCGAAAACGTCAAGGTTATAGACGGGCCATTCCAGGATTTTGCCGGTGTCGTGGAAGAGATGAAGCCGGAGAAAGGCAAATTACGGGTTTTAATCAGTATTTTCGGACGGGCGACCCCGGTTGAACTTGATCTTGTGCAAGTAGAAAAGGCGTAAACAGGTATGGCAAAGAAAGTTGTTGGCGAGGTAAAACTACAAATTCCAGGCGGGCAAGCGAATCCCAGTCCTCCGATTGGACCGGCACTTGGCCAGCGGGGAGTCAACATTATGGAGTTTTGCAAAGCCTTTAATGCACGTACGCAAGCACAACAGGGAATTACCATTCCGGTTGTGATTACGGTCTACGCAGATCGTTCGTTCACCTTCATTACGAAGACTCCGCCGGTGGCGGTTTTGATTAAACGAGCGATCTCCTTGGAAAAAGGCTCTAGTGAGCCAGCGAAGAAAACGGTGGGTTCGATCACTCACGCACAAATAAAAGATATCGCGACAACGAAGCTTCCCGACTTGAACGCAAAGGATATGGACGGAGCGATAAAAACCGTCGAAGGAACCGCCCGGAGCATGGGCGTGGAAGTGGTAGGTTAATATGGCACAAAAAGGCAAAGGGTACCGAGCCGCCGCGGAGAAAATCGACCGACAAAAACTTTACTCACTCGACGACGCACTGGCGCTGGTGAAAGAGACAAAACACGCCAAGTTTGACGAGACAGTTGAACTTGTGGCCCGCATTGGAGTGGACCCACGCAAGGCCGATCAAAACGTGCGTGGAACGGTGATCCTCCCGCACGGCACCGGCAAGACGGTTCGCGTCGCCGTGTTTGCCAAAGGTGAGAAAGCCAATGAGGCTGAAGCGGCGGGAGCTGACGTGGTTGGGGCTGAAGATTTGGCGAAACGGATCACAGAGGACGGATGGCTCGAATTCGATAAAGCGATCGCGACCCCGGATATGATGGGTCTTGTCGGGCGATTGGGGAAAGTGCTCGGTCCACGCGGATTGATGCCGAATCCAAAAGTGGGAACGGTGACGATGGACGTTGCCAAAGCCGTGCAAGAGTTGAAAGGCGGGAAGGTTGAGTACCGGGTCGATAAAGCGGGCAATGTGCACGTACCGGTAGGGAAGACCTCATTCGACCAGCAAAAATTGGCCGAAAACGCCTCATCGTTGCTTGCGAGTTTACTGCGTGCGAAGCCTTCTTCCGCCAAGGGAACCTATCTACAACGGGTCGCGGTCAGTTCGACCATGGGACCCGGCGTGCACGTGGATCCCGTCGCGATTGTGCAACAAGCGCGTATATAAAGGCGGAAGTTCACTGAAAGTGAGATTTTTATGAATCGTAAGGAAAAATCCGAAGAGATCGCCGCATTGCAAGGCATGCTTGCCAAAGCCACCACCGCGATGGTCACGGAATATAAAGGGTTGACCGTGGCGGAGATGAGCGGACTGCGGCGCGAATTACGCCAGGTGGCGGGCGAGTATAGGGTGGCGAAAAATACCTTGATCGAGTTGGCGATCGAAGGCTCACCGTATCTCTCGCTCAAGGATCTCCTGACTGGACAGAACGGGTTAGTGATCGGCTATGGAGATGCCGTCGGTTTAGCCAAGGTGGTTTCTCGTTACGCGAAAGAGAATACCAAATTTACTATCAAGGGTGGGGTCACGGACGGTCAATTTTTACCGGCAACCGGAGTGGAAACCCTTTCACTGTTGCCTAGTTTTGAAGTGCTCCGTGCGCAACTGCTCGGTGTGCTGTCGCAGCCAGCGACAAAGATTGTCAGTGTCTTGTCCGCGCCAGCGGCGCAACTCGCGCGCGTGCTGGATGCGAGAAAATCGCAATTAGACAGTTAGTGTTAACGAATTCAATTTGTATTGTGCAAGGAGGAACCTATGGCTTTGTCTCCAGAGAAGATGGGGGAGATCGTTGAGACCCTTTCCGGGCTTTCGATTCTTGAAGTTGCTGACCTCGTGAAGAAACTCGAGGAAAAATGGGGAGTGAGCGCGGCGGCACCCGTCGTGATGGCGTCAGGTGCTGGAGTGGCGGCGGCGGCACCTGACGCCGTGGTCGAGAAGGAAGATTTCGACGTCGTCCTGACTGGCGCTGGCGATAAGAAGATTCAGGTCATCAAAGTCGTGCGTGAACTGACAGGCTTAGGCTTGAAGGAAGCAAAAGACTTAGTGGATGGCGCTCCGAAAACGGTGAAGGAAGCAGTCGCGAAAGCCGAAGCTGCGGAGATGAAGAAGAAACTCGAAGATGTGGGTGGTTCAGTCGAGTTGAAGTAAGCCTCCATGCTGCTACCCAAGGAGAAACGTGCTTATGACGCCCCAACTGGCAAATAATTTTCGTTTCCGGCGGTCTTTTGGTCGGATCGGGAAGATCATTGAATTTCCGCATTTGTTGGAAATTCAACGGCATTCCTACGACGAACTCTTGCAGAAGGATGTTGTTATCGAGCAACGAGCGGATGCCGGGCTTCAAGGAGTCTTTCGGTCGGTATTCCCGATCAAGGATTTCAACGAGACGGCGTCGCTTGAGTTTGTCAGCTACGCCTTGGGCGAACCAAAGTACAGCGTCGAAGAGTGTCACCAGCGCGGGATGACATACGCGGCTCCACTGAAAGTCACGATTCAGCTTGTACTGTGGGATGTTGACCAGCGGACTGGTGCCCGAACAATCAAGAACGTGAAGGAACAAGAAGTCTACTTTGGCGAATTGCCATTGATGACCAATCACGGCACGTTCATGGTCAACGGGACGGAACGGGTTATCGTCAGTCAACTTCACCGTTCTCCCGGCGTGTTTTTTGATCACGATAAAGGAAAAACTCATACGAGCGGAAAGCTGCTCTATTCGGCTCGTATCATTCCGTATCGTGGATCATGGATCGACTTCGAGTTTGATCCCCGCGATATTCTCTACGTCCGAATTGATCGACGGCGGAAGTTTCATGCCACAGTGTTACTCCGCGCGCTCGGTATGTCCACTGAGGATTTGCTGAACTATTTCTACCGCAAAGACACGATCCTGCTAGAGAGCCGAAGGGTGGTCAACAAACTCTTCAAGCCCGATCAATTGGTCGGCGTGCGAGCGACCAAGGATGTCCGCCACCCCGAATCAAGTGATCTCATTGTGAAAGAGGGCCGAAAATTTACGCGCGGCCTGTTGCGACAAATCGAAACAGCAGGGATTGGGCAGATTCCTATTACGCTGGAAGAGATTGTTGGTCGGGTATCAGCCCATGACATCCTTGATCCGAAGACCAAAGAGGTCCTAGTCGAATGTAACCAGGAAATTACCCAAGACCACCTTGAGTTGCTCTTTGACCGTAGCGTGCCCTCCGCTGAAGTGTTGTTCATTGATGATTCCCACGCTGGCCCTTTTCTCCGCAATACACTGATCCAAGATAAAATTCCAACTCCAGAAGAAGCGGTGATCGAGATTTATCGTCGTCTCCGCCCAGGCGATCCGCCCACGCTCGAAGCCGCGACCTTGTTTTTTCACAACCTTTTCTTCAATCCCGAACGGTACAATCTGTCCAAGGTCGGGCGTCTAAAACTGAACCACAAGCTCCGTCTTAATGCGCCTATTGATCAAGGTACCTTGCGTCGGGAAGATATTCTCGAAGTCGTCCGTTATCTGATTGACCTCAAGAATGGAACTGGGGTTGTCGATGACATTGATCACCTCGGTAACCGACGTGTTCGAGCGGTCGGTGAACTGGTTGAGAACCAGTTTCGCATTGGCCTGGTGCGCATGGAACGCGCAGTCAAAGAACGGATGAGCCTGCAAGATGTCGAGACCCTGATGCCGCAAGAGCTGGTTAATTATAAACCAGTGTCAGCGGCGCTGAAGGAATTTTTCGGGTCAAGTCAGCTCTCGCAATTCATGGACCAGACCAACCCGCTCTCCGAAGTCACGCATAAGCGGAGACTTTCAGCACTGGGGCCGGGCGGCTTGACTCGTGAACGAGCTGGATTCGAGGTGCGCGACGTACACCCAACCCACTATGGTCGCGTGTGTCCGATTGAAACGCCGGAAGGGCCGAATATCGGTCTGATATCGAGTCTGTCCACCTACGCTCGAGTGAATGAATACGGTTTTATCGAGACGCCCTACCGTGAGGTTGAAAACGGCCGAGTGACGGATCGTGTTCGCTATCTCTCCGCGCTAGAAGAGGAAACTCAAACGATCGCGCAGGCGAACGCTCCAGTCGATACGCGCGGCCATTTCACCGGCGAACTCATTTCCGCCCGCCTGGGGGGTGAGTTTGTCATGGTAAGACCAGACCAAGTGCAGCTCATGGACGTCGCGCCGACACAGTTAGTGAGTGTGGCCGCCGCGCTCATTCCCTTCCTTGAACATGATGATGCGAACCGTGCCTTGATGGGTTCCAACATGCAACGCCAAGCCGTGCCATTGCTCCGTACCGAGGCCCCTTTGGTGGGAACGGGAATGGAGCGGGTTGTTGCTCGTGACTCCGGTGCCACGGTCGTCGCCCGACGAAGCGGAATCGTGGAAAGCGTGGACTCTTCTCGCATCGTCATCAAGGCCGACACCGTGTCTGGTCCTGGTGACGTCGGGGTCGATCTCTATTCGCTCACTAAATACCAACGCTCAAATCAAAGCACCTGCGTGAATCAGCGCCCAATCATTCTGACTGGGGATCATGTGAAAGCGGGCGATGTGATCGCCGACGGCCCAGCCACTGATATGGGGGAGTTAGCGCTCGGACGAAACGTCCTCGTCGCTTTTATGATTTGGGGTGGATACAATTTTGAAGACTCGATCCTTGTTAGCGAACGTATTCTACGCGACGACGTTTTTACCTCGGTGCATATTGAGGAGTTTGAGTGTGTTGCTCGCGATACCAAATTAGGACCTGAAGAGATCACTCAGGATATCCCCAACGTCGGAGAAGAAGCGCTGAAGGACCTGGATGAGAGCGGTATCGTGCGGATCGGCGCGGAAGTAAAACCCGGCGATATTCTGGTTGGTAAGATTACCCCTAAAGGCGAAATGCAGCTTTCCCCAGAAGAAAAACTGCTCCGCGCCATCTTTGGGGAAAAAGCCGGAGAGGTGCGTGACACTTCTCTTCGGGTGCCCCCAGGTGTTGAGGGCACAATCATAAATGTGCGGGTGTTCTCTCGTAAAGGAGTGAACAAGGACGAGCGAAGTAAGAGCATCGAAGAAGCCGAAATTATCAGACTGCGCAAGGACCAAGAGGACGAAATCCGCATCATTGAAGAAAGCACGATGCGGCAACTCAAGCAGTTGCTCGTCGGACAGACTGCGGCCGCGCGTCTGAGCGATGACGAATCCCGTCGCGTGCTGCTGACGAAGGGTAAAGAGATCACCACGGAATTTCTTGATGAAATTCCCTCTTCCGCCTGGGGCAGAATTAAGGTCGAGAATGAAAAGGTTGAAGAGGAGCTGACCCGAGCCGTCGAGGCACTGGAGGACCAGGCCGCGCAGATTCGGGGAGATTTCGATAAGCGCATTGATAAA
Organism: Deltaproteobacteria bacterium; assembly: GCA_031389045.1. Taxonomy (GTDB): domain Bacteria; phylum Desulfobacterota; class Binatia; order Bin18; family Bin18; genus JABFSC01. The sequence continues at coordinate 6,585 of JANMSE010000338.1, forward strand.
CTCCAGAGTGGTGACGAGCTCCCTCCCGGTATTATCAAGATGGTCAAGGTTTTCGTTGCCATCAAGCGGAAGCTGCAAGTCGGCGATAAAATGGCCGGTCGGCATGGGAACAAAGGTGTGTTGTCACGGATTCTGCCCGAAGAAGACATGCCCTATCTCGCTGATGGTACGCCCGTCGACGTCGTGCTCAATCCACTCGGGGTGCCGTCGCGGATGAATGTTGGCCAAATTCTGGAAACTCATTTGGGCTGGGCGGTCGATACGCTCGGCCGACAGGTCAGTGAAGAGGTCAACGGCAAAACCGCGGGAGATGCCTTGCGTCGCAAGCTAAAGGACCTCTACCCGGGCAAGGACATGGCGGAGATGGTTGACCATCTCTCTAATACCGATATTGACCGTCTCGCAACCCGCGCCAAGAGCGGCGTGCATGTGGCGACGCCAGTTTTTGACGGTGCGGCGGAAACGGAGATTTTCTCTCTCCTAAAACAAGCTGGGCTTCCCGTGACCGGACAGGCGACGCTGTATGACGGACGTACCGGAGAACCTTTTGCTGAACCCGTGACCGTCGGGGTCATGTATATCCTGAAGCTTCATCACTTGGTGGAAGATAAAATTCATGCCCGTTCGACTGGCCCATACTCTTTAGTTACTCAACAGCCTCTTGGTGGGAAAGCGCAGTTTGGTGGTCAGCGCCTGGGAGAGATGGAAGTGTGGGCGCTCGAAGCCTACGGGGCGGCATATACTCTGCAAGAGATGTTGACGGTCAAATCCGACGACGTTGCGGGTCGCACCCGTATGTATGAAGCGATTGTCAAAGGAGAAAACGTGCTTGAGCCGGGGCTGCCGGAATCCTTTAATGTGATGATTCGTGAATTGCAGAGTTTGGCGCTCAACGTCGAGCTCCTAGAAGAAACACGTTAGGGTGTGTCGTGAGGAGGAACCATGGAAGATTTTCTCGGTCTGTTTGAGAAACCCCAAAATCCACTCCGCTTTAATTCCATCCGCGTGTCCCTGGCCTCTCCGCACATGATTCGGTCCTGGTCACACGGTGAGGTCAAGAAGCCGGAAACCATCAATTACCGAACCTTCAAGCCGGAACGAGACGGATTGTTCTGCGCGAAGATTTTCGGGCCGACCAAGGACTACGAATGCAATTGCGGAAAATACAAACGCATGCGACATCGTGGGGTGGTGTGCGAAAAATGTGGCGTTGAAGTCATCCAGTCAAAAGTCCGTCGCGAACGTATGGGGCACATTGACCTCGCCAGCCCTGTTGCTCACATCTGGTTCCTCAAAAGTCTTCCGAGTCGTATCGGAACACTGATGGACATGACGCTCAAGGAACTGGAACGCGTCCTATATTTTGAGTCGTATGTGGTGGTGGACCCTGGGCAAACGCCCCTCAAGAAGAAAGAACTCATCAGCGAAACCCGCTATCGCAAGCTGGTCGAAGAGCATGGGCCAACGAGCTTCCAGGCGAAAATGGGAGCTGAGGCCATTCGTGACCTTCTGCAGGACCTTCACATCGACAAACTGTCCGAAGAACTCCGCCACGAAATGACGGAAACCGCAAGTGAGGCCCGCCGGAAGAAAATCGCCAAGCGCCTCAAAGTGATGAACGCGTTCCGCCATTCAGGGAACTTACCCGAATGGATGATTTTGGATGTTATTCCGGTCATTCCACCCGATTTACGACCGCTGGTTCCGCTTGATGGCGGGCGCTTCGCCACGTCGGACCTCAACGACCTCTACCGTCGAGTGATTAACCGTAACAATCGCCTCAAACGCTTGATCGAGCTGAGCGCGCCTGACATCATCGTGCGCAACGAAAAACGTATGCTCCAAGAGGCGGTGGATGCGCTCTTCGACAATGGCCGTCGTGGACGCCCGCTCACCGGGCCGAACAAACGCCCATTGAAGTCACTGTCCGACATGCTCAAGGGGAAAGGGGGGCGCTTCCGGCAGAACTTGCTCGGTAAACGGGTCGATTACTCTGGCCGTTCCGTGATCGTCATTGGGCCGAATCTGCGCCTCCACCAGTGCGGGCTTCCTAAGCACATGGCCCTCGAACTCTTCAAGCCGTTTATTTACAACAAGCTTGAAGAGCGTGGTTACACCACTACCATCAAGAGCGCGAAAAAGATGGTGGAAAAAGAGCGTCCGGAAGTGTGGGATATCCTGGATGAAGTGATCCGTGAGCATCCGATCCTGTTGAATCGCGCGCCCACGCTCCACCGCCTTGGTATCCAGGCGTTCGAACCGATTCTGATTGAAGGGAAGGCGATCCAACTCCATCCCTTGGTCTGCATGGCGTATAACGCGGACTTCGACGGTGACCAGATGGCCGTGCACATTCCGCTGTCCATCGAAGCGCAGGTCGAAGCTCGCGGCCTGATGATGTCCACGAACAACATCTTGTCTCCCGCTCATGGGAAGGCCGTCATTGGTCCGACGCAGGACATCGTTCTCGGTCTCTACGGCATGACGCGAGAGAAGCCGGGAGCAGTCGGAGAAGGAAAAATCTTCAGCAACCCCGATGAAGTGCGCATTGCCTACGATCAACAAGCAGTCGAACTGCAAGCCCGGGTGAAGGTGCGGATGGACGCGGTTTTGGTCGAAACCACGGTAGGGAGGATTATCCTCTCCGAGATCGTGCCGCCGGAGATCACGTTCCCCGAAATCAACCGTGTGATGAAGAAAAAAGAGCTTGGCGCGTTGATCGATAACGCCTTCCGCAAATCTGGGAACAAAGCCACTGTCATTTTCGCCGATCGCCTCAAGGATTTAGGCTTCGAGTACGCCACTAAAATGGGCATCTCCATCGGTATTCAAGACATGGCGATCCCTCCATCCAAAGAGCGATTGTTGAATGAGGCACAAAAGACACTGCAAGAAATCCAAGATCAATACACCAAGGGCTTAATCACTGACGGTGAACGACACAATAAAGTGGTTGATACCTGGGCGGCGGTAACGGATGAAGTCGCCAACGAGATGTTCAAGGGACTCCAGGACAGTCGCAAAGGTTTTAGTCCCATCTACATGATGGCGGATTCCGGGGCACGCGGGAGCGCGCAACAGATTCGTCAACTGGCGGGAATGCGCGGCTTGATGGCGAAACCGTCGGGAGAAATCATTGAGACCCCGATCACCGCGAACTTTCGCGAAGGTCTCTCGGTGTTGCAGTATTTCATCTCGACCCACGGGGCGCGGAAAGGGTTGGCGGATACCGCGCTCAAGACCGCCAACTCGGGATACCTCACTCGCCGTTTGGTTGATGTCGCGCAAGACTCGATCATTAGTGAGCAAGACTGCGGAACGATTGACGGCATTGAAATGACCCCTTTGGTTGAAGGGGGCGAGGTGATCGAAGGATTAGGTGAACGCGTCCTTGGCCGCGTCGCACTCGAAGATATTCGCGACCCATTCACGAATACGATCATTGTTCCCGCCAATGAAGAAATCAACGAAGAACGCGTGAAGTTGATTGAGGACTCCGGCTTGGAACGTGTCCGTATCCGCTCCGCGCTGACGTGTCAGGCGCGGCGCGGAATGTGCGTTCGTTGTTACGGACGCGATCTGGCCCGTGGGCGTGTGGTGAATATGGGCGAAGCGGTGGGAATCATTGCCGCCCAATCGATTGGTGAACCCGGAACGCAGTTGACGATGCGGACCTTCCATGTTGGTGGGACCGCGAGCCGCCGCGCGGAACAGACGGCGTTGACCGCGCGGAATGATGGACAAATCCGCTTCATCAATCTGAAGACCGTGGTCAGTCGTGATGGCGATCTGGTGATTATGAATCGAAACGGTGAAATTGCCATCGTGGACTTCCCTGAAGCGAACCGAGAGCGTGAACGTGAGCGCTATCCTCTGGTGTATGGTGCGAAACTCAGGAAGAAGGATGGCGCGAAAGTGAAAGGGGGAGACCTCTTAGCAGAGTGGGACCCGTACACGTTACCAATCCTCACCGAAGTCGGAGGCGAAGTGCGCTTTAGTGACATCGACGAGCGGACGGTGCAAGAGAAAGTCGATGAGCGCACCGGCCTTTCGAGTCGTGTCGTGGTGGACTATCGCGATCCTGTCGTGCGTCCACGCATCTCCATCGTGGACGCCCAAGGGAAAGTTGAGAAGCTCTCCAACGGCTTAGAGGCGCGTTATGTACTGCCGGTTGGGGCGAACCTCAACGTCGTCGAGGGGCAGCAGGTCGCGGCTGGTGATGTGATCGCGAAAATTCCTCGTGAGACGACGAAAACCAAGGACATTACCGGGGGACTGCCGCGTGTCGCCGAATTATTCGAGGCACGCAAGCCGAAGGAATTCGCGGTTATTAGCGAGATCGAAGGAGTTATTTCCTTTGGTAAGGACACCAAAGGCAAACGGAAAGTGATTATTTCCCCTGAAATTGGTGATCCACGTGAATATCTGATTCCTCGCGGAAAGCACATTAGCGTGCGAGAAGGGGATCATGTGCGCGCCGGTGAACCGCTCATGGATGGCGCGTTTAACCCTCACGATATTCTGGGGGTGTTAGGTGAAAAAGAACTGGCCAAATCGCTCGTCGATTCGGTGCAGGAAATCTATCGTCTCCAAGGCGTCCGTATTCACGATAAACATATTGAAGTCATCGTGCGCCAGATGATGCGGCGAGTCGCGGTGACCGAGGTGGGAGATTCGGATTTCCTGATTGGCGAGCAAGTGGAGAAGTGGCGATTCCAAGAAGAGACGGAGAAGATCCTCACTCGAAATGGGAAGCCACCGGAAGCGAAGTCGCTCCTCATGGGAATCACCAAGGCGAGTTTGTCCACGGATAGTTTTATTTCCGCCGCGTCGTTCCAGGAAACGACGAAAGTTCTGACTGAAGCCGCGATTAACGGAAAAGTCGATATGCTGCTCGGGTTGAAAGAAAACGTCATCATGGGACGGTTAATTCCGGCAGGCACTGGAACTTCTGGTTATAATAAGTTAGAAATCCAGACCGCAGACGTAGCGGGCGACGAGCCCGTATCCCCGACTCACGCAGTCGGGTCGCAAATAGCGTAAACAGACATGAGGATATTGAGGAGACGACATGCCGACGATTCAGCAACTTGTGCGGATGGGCCGAGAACAGCAAAAGCGCAAACGGACGACCCCAGCGCTACAAGCCTGCCCACAACGACGCGGAGTGTGTACCCGCGTGTATACCACGACCCCGAAGAAACCGAACTCCGCGCTACGGAAAGTTGCCCGCGTGCGACTTACCAATGGTATTGAAGTCACGGCCTACATCCCCGGTATCGGCCACAACTTGCAAGAACATTCGGTGGTGTTGATCCGTGGTGGCCGTGTGAAAGATCTCCCCGGGGTGCGCTACCACATTATTCGTGGGACGCTCGATTCAATCGGTGTGCAAGACCGTAAACAAGGACGATCAAAGTATGGCGCAAAGAAGCCAAAGTAAGATGATCCGAGCCACAGGAGACCGATATGCCGCGTAAAGGGCCCGCCGCCAAACGAGATGTTCTGCCCGATCCAAAGTATCGTGATCAAGTTGTGACCAAGTTCATAACCATGATGATGCAGGATGGGAAAAAAGGGCCTGCTGAGCGTATTTTCTACGGAGCCATGGGTATTCTCGGTCAACGCACTGGAGACGATTCCGTTGAGACCTTCCGCCGAGCGCTGGAAAACGTAAAACCCATCGTGGAAGTGCGCTCTCGTCGAGTCGGTGGCGCGACCTACCAGGTTCCGATTGAAGTGCGCGCGACCCGCAGAAATTCACTCGCTATGCGCTGGCTCATCCAGTCTTCTCGGCAACGGCCAGAAAAAAATATGCGAGAGAAGCTCGCTGGAGAATTTTTCGAGGCGGCACAGAATCGCGGTGGCGCCGTGAAAAAACGCGAAGATACCCACCGTATGGCGGAGGCCAATAAGGCATTTGCTCATTATCGATGGTAGTCGTGTAGTGGTAGCCGGTTGACTCTTTCGAAATTGCCTCTACAATCGCGGTCCCCTAGTTACTAACCTCAAGATAAACACGGAAATTCGACGAAGAGGATTGTAGGGCACATTCCTACAGTTTTAGGAGTCGTATTTCCTGAAACTATTTTTTTGTTGAACAGACGTAAGTAAGGAGAGCGAGATGGCGAAGGCGCGGTTTGAGCGGACGAAGCCGCATGTGAATGTGGGGACGATTGGGCATATTGATCATGGGAAGACGACGTTGACGGCGGCGATCACGAAGGTATTGGCGGACAAGAAGCTGGCGCA
>JANMSE010000342.1:0-3846 GCA_031389045.1 Deltaproteobacteria bacterium
CTCGACTTCGGGGAAGGCCGGTTGTTCGTAAAGAAATTCTTTGCGCTGGAGGGAGGCGAGGAGGCGGTACAGTTCGTCTTCTGGCTGGGTGATAACCTGACGGATCAGACTCACAGGGAACTCGCGACCGATCACTGCGAGCTGTTGCAGCAAGGTTTTCTCTTCTGGAGCGAGGCGGTCGATACGAGCAGCCAATACACCTTGCACGGTGGGCGGAATATGCAGATCCGCTGGTAGAGACGCGACATATCGCGTCTCTACACCTTCGCGCACCAGCACCCCCTGCTCCATTAACTCCTGGACAATCTCTTCCATGAAAAACGGGGTGCCTTCGGTCTTTTCTAAAATGAGTTGCTTGAGGGCTTGTAGGTCTGTCCCAGTGTAGACATCCTCCGGCGGGCGGTCATGGCGGACCGCTCCTACCGAGGCGACTAACAGCACGTCAAGAAACTCTTCCGCCTCGGCTTTGCCAAACGGCGCGAGCCGCAACTGCGTGTAGTACGTCTTACTCCCCCACTCGTGGCGGTATTCGGGCCGATAGTTCACGAGCAGCAGGACCTTGGCCGAGGCGATACTCTCACTCACGACATCAAGAAACCCTTGCGTCTCACTGTCGATCCAATGCAGATCTTCAAAGATGAGCAAGAGAGGTTGGTTGAGACTTTCCCGTAGGAAGAGTTTCTTGAGCGCCTCAAACGTCCGCCGCCGTCGTATCTGCGGGTCCATCTGCTGCAACGGCGAGGGCTGTTCTTCAATGCCCAGCAAGGCAAAGAGATAGGGCAGCGTGTCTTCTAGTATTCGATCTAACATCAAGACCTTGCCGCCGACCTTCTCCCGTCGCTTGCGTTCATCGTCTTCGGCACTGATGTCGAAGTAACTCTTGAGCAGTTCGATCACCGGCAGGTACGCCGACGCTTTGCCATGTGAGACGGAGTAGGCTTCGAGGATTAGATAGCCGTGCCTTCGTAGGGGCATATAATCATATGCCCCTACCAATTCGTAGAATAACCGCGACTTGCCTAAACCAGGTTCACCCATCACCCCGACGATCTGTCCATGCCCGGCTTTAGTTTGCGTGAGCGCCTGCTGTATCTGCTCCATTTCGCTGTAACGCCCGACAAACCGCGTCAGTCCTCGTCTTGCCGCCACTTCCAGCCGCGTGCGTAACGGCCCCGCTCCTAATACTTCGTAAATGGAGAGCGGCTCTTCGACTCCTTTGATTTGGGTCTTACCTAAATCCTTGAACTCAAAATAACCGTCCGTGAGTTTGTGAGTGTGCGCAGTAACGAGAATCGACCCCGGCGCGGCCAGTTGCTCCATGCGGGCCGCCAGGTTGGTGGAGCGCCCAACCGGCACGTAGTCGGTATGCAAATCATCCTTGCGAATCGACCGCACCACCACGTCCCCCGTGTTCACGCCCACCCGCATCAACAGCGGTGGATGGCCCTTCGCCCTGAGCGTGTCCGCATAGCGGCGCATCTCCTCTTGCATGAGGAGGGCAGCATAGAGTGCGCGTTGAGGGTGATCTTCATGGGCAAGCGGGGCACCGAACAAAGCGAAAATGCCGTCGCCCAATGCTTGGGCCACATAGCCTTCGTAGCGATGCACGGCGTCCATCATCAACTGCAGGGCCGGATCAATAATCGCCCGCGCTTCTTCGGGATCCAGTCCTTCAATGAGTGCGGTGGAACCTTTGAGATCGGCAAACAGCGCGGTGATGGTTTTGCGCTCGCCATCCGTTGCCCCACGGGCTTCCAGTGCCGCTTGTTCCGCGCGGATGCGCTCGGCCAAATGCGGAGGTGTGTAACTGCTTGGGGATTGGGAAGTTCGGAGTTCGGGGTTCGGAGTCTGTGAAGTGGGAGGCTGCGGGGAACTCGGAACTCGAAACTCGGAACTCGAAACTGGCGCAGCGCCAACCCAAACAAGCATCTTGCCGTCTTTGTCAATTGCCAGCTCTTTGACCTCGATGAGTTCTTCTTTGAGGACGTCAAGCACGTCATCGTTCAGGTCAAACTCCAGTCTCAGTGCCCGATACGATACCCGCCCCTCGCGCTGCAGCCAGACGAGCGTTTGCGCCACCACTTCAGAAAACTTCATGCCCTGTCCTCATTCCTGGTCTGTATTGAGAGCAACCAAAACGCGGCGTTCCCCCTACACGAAAAGATCATCCACCGCCATCGTCCAGCCAGGCACGGCGGGTTCGGCTTCAGCGTTTTCACTACGACGATAGATTGTGGGATGGCCCGGGTCGCTTGCTCGATAGACCCGCACAACTTCGTTGCTAAGCAGGTCCACATCCCAAACGACGAGCGTTCCGGCGGTAAAATAGTCCATGCGTTTTTTCGCCATTGCCCTTTCCGCCCTTGCTCCAGAATCTCCTTCACCACACACTTCAACGGCAAAGACCGGCGCCCCCGCGAAAAATTTCATGCCAGGGTCTGGTCCAATATAGTACGCGGCATCGGGACTCAAAGACTTCCGCCGTGGCAAATTCACGCGAAAAGCTTTGTTGTCGCCGACCGCATACCCTCTGCCGATACGTCGAGCATAGGCGCGTAAAGAGACAAAAATCTCATCACCAGCAGCACCAGGCATCCTCCCTGTAGGAGCCATACGAAGAATCTTTCCCTCCACGAGTTCAGCCTTCCCTGGCACACGATACAAATCTTCAATCGTTGCTTCCGTGGATGTTGGCCTGAATGGTCGTCCCGTGATCGGGTTGTGCCACCGAGCATAAGCAGATGTCATCTTAGTCATCATAATATCTGAAGTCTGCACGAAAATCGGTCTCTGGAAAAGCTGGGGGATCAAGGAATCTCACCTTGATCCCCTCACCTTAGTCCTCTCCCAGCCGAGAGAGGACATTTTCACGCGAACCTCCTGACTGGGGACGACGCGCATGCGGTACAGTAATGGAACTCTTTCGTTCCCTCTCTTCTCTGTGGTACAAGTCCCGTTGTCAGACCACCAAAGGAGGGAACTATGCTCGATCTCTTGATTAAAAATGGGACCGTGGTCGATGGCACCGGAGCACCAAGTCATCGTGCCGATGTGGCAATCCAAGGGGGAAAGATTGCCGCCATGGGCAAGATCACCGAGAGTGCCACGCGTGTCATTGATGCCTCTGACTTGATCGTCGCCCCAGGCTTTATTGATCCGCATACCCATTACGATGCGCAAATCTGCTGGGACCCGCTCGTCACCTGCTCGTCGTGGCATGGCGTGACTACGGTGGTCATGGGTAATTGCGGTGTGGGTCTGGCTCCCTGCAAACCGGCGGAGCGTAACGTGGCAGCCGAAAATCTCGTCCACGTGGAAGCGATTCCCCGCGAGGTCCTTGATCGTGGTCTCACCTGGGACTGGGAAAGCTTTCCCCAGCACATGAGCGCTACCGAGGCTCGCGGCATTGGCATCAACGTCGGGTTTCTCGCCGCCCTGTCTCCGTTCCGTCATTACGTGATGGGCGATGAGGCAATGGGACGCGCGGCAACAGCGGCGGAAACCGAACAGATTCGTGCGCTCTTACGCGAAGCGTTGACAGCAGGTGCGCTCGGAATATCACTCACCGTGATGCCTCAACATCTCGGCTACAAAGCCCAGCCCCTCGCCTGTCGCCTCGCCAGCCATGACGAGCTGCGTTCCTATGCCAGCATACTCAAAGACCTTGGGCGCGGCACTATCGAAATCGCACTGACCAAACAACCGAGCACGGTCTCGGACAAAGAATACGCGCTGCTTGAACTCTTGGCGTCCGAGAGTGGCCGCCCGGTCACCTGGCTCAATCTGCGTGATCGTGATGACGCGCCCGAAGCGTGGATCGAAACGCTAGAAAAGGTGGCACCGTTG
>JANMSE010000350.1:0-7087 GCA_031389045.1 Deltaproteobacteria bacterium
CGACCGACACCTCGCCAAGACGCGCGGGGAGGAACCGCCAACTCACGCGCACGGTTTGCAACGCCGCCTCATCAAGCAGGGAAGACCCGGACGATTGTTTGATCTCGGCTGTCACCACCCCCCCGTCGGCACGGACGTGCACGCGTAACAGCACCACGCCTTGCTCGCCCCGACGCCGCGCCAACAGCGGATAAGGGGGTTTAGGATTCACGCCGTAATCCGGGCGAGCAGATAGGGTGGTCCCACCATCGGCTCCACTACTCCCGCTTTTGTCTCGGCCTTTGCGCTTCCCCCCCATAGCGTCGCTCTCCCGCCGTCCAAAACGCGCCAGCGTGGATGTGGCATCCGCTCCCACCAACGCTGGCAGGAGTCCGCTGGGGAGCGCGGGCTCGTCAGGAACAGGAGCGGAAATCTTTGGCACTTGGAGAGGTGCACGCGGACTCAGCGGCGGTGGGAGTGGCGGTGGCGGAAGGGCTGGGGTTCGGATCGCTTCCACTACGGCAGGTGTTGTTGCGTGCAGGGGTGGTTTGCGCAGTGGCTCGAGTGGCGCAGGCTCCTGCGAGACTGGGCCGGATTCCGTTCTCGCGTCTGGTGGGCCTGGGGTGCCGTTCTCCCGAACCGGCAATGGCACCGCCGGTTGTAAGAGCGTCACTTGAAGTGGCGTCATGACCGGAGCGGGTCGCGACAGCATGATGGTGGCGCAGAACCCCAGAGCGAGAATATGCACCACGCACGAGCAGACGGCGAGGGTAAACACCCGACGCGAAATCGGAAAGAACGGGCGGTTTCTGACGGTATCCTGTCGCAGGAGAGCGAGAAGGTTCATGCCGTGCACATCTCCGCTGCCTTTTCTCACACGAGAACGTGGAGGAGCTACCTTTCATCCTTGAAATGCAGTGGATGGACAATCGTCTTTATCATGGGAAATTGCTCCTCATGCCACACCACGACGAAACCCCCAGTGGGCGATACCGCCACGTCTGGCGCATACGCTTTTAAGGCTGGCGAGAGCGATTGGATAGGGCTGAACGTGAGCCCGCCATCGGTGCTCGCGCGCAGCAGCACCCGACGACGCACGGCGGTCGAGTCTTCCCATACGATCACCGCTCGGCCAGCGGCGTCGACGGCCAGCCGGACATGGTCAGGGATCGAGCCTGTCGAGGTGTCGAGACGTTGCGGTGCGGTGAAGCGCTGACCATCGGCGGAACGCGCGAACAGCACCACCGGCTTGCCCTGCTCACCTTCGGTATACCAGGTCAGATAGGTCTGCCCACGACTGTCAAACGCCACGCTCCCGCCACGGTGCGGGCAGGCATTGAGCTGCCAACGATCGGCATTCACCAAAGTCGAGGGCGTGAACGATTGGCCGCCATCCTGAGACAGGCTCACCACCATGTCGCGGATGTCGCCGGGAAAGACTTTGCGCCAGGTGACGGCGACGGTGTTGTTCGGGCCGGTCGTGATATGCGAGCGGCAGCACACGCAGGTGTCACGGTCGAGTGTCACCACCCCGTCCACCCGCGTGCCGCGCTCGCCAATACGCGCGACATGGGTACTCGCCTGGTCCCACCCGTCGCGACTGTCGATCCACGAGAGCACAACCGTGCCATCGGCCGCGGCCGCCAGCCCCTCAAACGAGTGCGCGATGGGGCGATCTTCATTGACACGCAGCGGACTCTCGAAGCTTTGACCACCGTCGATGGAACGCGAGAGCCGCAAGTCCGAGGCAAAGAGGACGCCTTCGGGTTTCGCTTTGGCGGAAGACCAGGACAGATAGAGTTCTCCTCCCGGCCCGATGGCGAGGCCAGGGGGTTGGTGGAGGGAGTCCACCGTCAGTCCTTCGGGATTCACGCGCACGGCCTTGCTCGCCTCCGTGCCTGGCCGCCCCACATAGAGATGGTTCGCTTGTCCTTCATAAGTGATCCACGCCACGACCACTCCGCCCTCGCGGTCGACGGCGACCGCAGGCCCCGAAAGCTGGACCTCATGGCCCTTGCCCGGATGCGTCATTTCCAAGCGTGGGCCGGCTGTCAATTCTCCTGCGTGGACGGGGACTGGAGCAAGCAGACCGACAATCAAGAGCAGGGTGTGTAGTCTCGTTTTCATGTCATCTCCATCGGTAACTGATCCCGGCGTAAAAGGCACGGCCATCGCCCGGTTCAATGAAACGTCCGTTCGCATCATCGACGATGATGGCGGACATGTAGTCCTTGTCGGTTAAGTTACGCGCCTCGAAAAAGAAGTCCAGATTCCACGCCGCGAGGTTCCAGCCGAAACTCACGTTTATGAGGCTATAGGGATTCGACCGGATGGTGTTCTCGCTGGTGACGAAATAGCCGCTGGGCACGATCTCCACATTGGGGGCGAACCAGAAGCCCAGCGGGTGGTCATAGCGCACCTCCCCGCGCAGGAAATGCTCCGGCGCGCCGGGCAGGTCGTTGTCGCCAAAATTCTTGTCATCCACGAACACAAAGCGAGACCAGGTGTACGCCGCGCGCAGTCGCAGGGTGTCGTCGCGGTCGCGCGGGCCGAGTCCGCCACTCACGCCTTGCACGAGCAGCAGGTCGCCTCCGACTTCCACGCCGGTGTGTCGCGAGCGCTCAATGTTCCGGTAGCGCGGAATGGTGAAGGGCGCACCGGGAAAGGGGCGCACGTTGATATTCTGCAACTCATTCCACAACTCGTAATCATACACCGACACATCCCACCCCAGTCGGTTCTCCCACTCCCCGCGAGTGCCCACCTCGAACTGCCAGGCCCGCTGGGCGCGCAACGTCCGGAGATTCCCGTCGAGCTGTCCGGGCGCGGTGAGTTCGAGCAAGAGCGGTGCTTCAAACGCGCGACTCGCGTTGCCATACACTTGCACGGTCGGCGCCAGCGTCCACACGAACCCCACCTTCGGCGAGAAATTCAGAAAACTCGCGGAGCCAGAACTCTCTCCATCGCTCAAGAAATCGTCGGACACCGAGCGGCCGGCGTACAGCAGTTGACCGCCGACGACCAGCGCGAACTTCTCGGTGGCGTTGAACTGCTCCTCGAAGTACCCGGCGAAGTTGGTGGCTTTATTGGTCTGGTCGCGCACCTCGGCTCCATGATTGCCCCGCGCATTCTCGAAAAACTGCTCCGGCTGGCGGGTCGCGGCGTATTGCACCCCCACGGTCAAGCGGTTGTCCTGGCCAAAGAGCGGTGCCGTCAGGGTGTAGCGCAGTTCAGACCCCCAGTTATACGTCGTCTGATTGATCACGGCGAAGCTTAAAGGGTGGTCGAGGTATTGGTAGTTCGTTTGCGTGAACCATTCCAGCATCTGCGTCTCGGTCAGGGGAATCGAGGCAGTGAAGGCCGCGCGGGTATAGTCGAAGTTCCGCGCTTCGTCGGCATTCACGGCGAAGGGGTTGCGCCGTCTGGGGTTACGCTTGAACTCCTCGCGCGTCAACGTGCCCGGCAAGTCCTGATCGCTGCGCACGTAGTTCAAATCGAGGCGCAGCGTCGTTCCTCCCGCCAGCCGATAGCCAAAACTGGAGTACGCGCGCCGCCGTAGCAATTCGCTATGCGCCCGATAGCCGTCTTGCTCGGTGTGGGTGAGCCCAACGTAGACATCAAACGGGCCGTGGCTCTGGCCGGTGGCAAGGTGATGTTTCATAAAGCCAAAAGAGCCCCCGGAGGTCCGCATATCAAGGAGGCTGGTGTCCTCGCCGATTTTGGAGACCAGATTGACCGCGCCGCCCAAGTTGTTCACCCCGAAGCGCAGCGCGTTGGCGCCTTTGTACACTTCCAGCCGCTTGGCGGCGAGCAATTCCAGCGCTTCAAAGTCGCCAAAGCCGTCAGCATTGGTGATGGGAAATCCGTCGATCAAGAGGGTCAACCCGCGCAAGTGGAAGTTGTTCCGCAGCCCCGAGCCGCGGATCGAAATCTGACTCTCGTCCGCGACGTTGCCGAACCGGGGGCGAATCATAATGCCCGGGACAAAATCCAACACGTCGTGCAGAGCCGTGGCGCGGGTCTCCTTGATCTCTTGGGAACCGACCACGGCCACGCCCCCGGGCGTGCGCTGGATTTCTTGGCGCGCCTGCTTCTCACTGTAGGTACGTTCATCGGTCCCGCGTTCCGCCTCGACCACCACGGGCGGCAGTGGCACGGCCTCCGGCGTCCGCGCGGGTTGTCCGTTCGCGAAGTCGGTCTCACCAACTGTCGTCACGATCAATACCATGACACGGACGAATGAGCTTCTCATCTTCGCTCCTTTCACGCGCAGGCATGCGCGCCTGCGCTCCAGCCTTATGAACCCCAAAGAACGATGCGGGCATACGAGCGCCTTGGGGAAACAAAGGATGTCTAAGATCGGGCTATATGAATGGAGACAGGAGAAGCCGTGGCGGAGGATCGGGAGGGGTGAACGCACGGGTGAAGCGGAACGGGGAGTTGCCTGCTATCACCACCGTGCTCGCGTTTGGGATATGCAGCGCAACCGTCAACGGCAGGACAAAGCGCGGACTGGCGAATTCTGGCGCCGTCACGGGCGCTGAGGTTGGACAGTGGCAGCGGAACTCGGCACCCTTGCGGGCGGTTCGCTGATGCATGGGGCAATCATGATCCGAGGAATGGCCGTGATGTGCCGAGGTCGGCATGAACGGACAATGGCTTCCTGGTGGCAATGCGGGACCGTGCGATGACGCGAGAAGACTCACACTCCCACGGAGCACGGGTCCCTGCGCGCACAGAATGAGCAACAACAGGGAAAGAGCGGAGTGTAAGTTTGTTCGCACGATCAAGCCGCCTTCGAGTGCGCAATCCCTTAGCATGAGGCCGCACGAGGCGCAAACACGGGAGCACTTTTTTCACCTTGCTCCTGCGTATTTCAGAGGATACGGCACGTGAGTACTGGAAATCCGCCAAACCAACGAATATACTGCCTGGTTCAATCGCCTCCGTGATCCGCAAGCGCAGGCCTGTATCAATGCGCGCATTCGTCGATTGATGTTTTGCTTACGACCGACGACGCGCCACGTGCAAAAGACGCTTAGGAAAATCCGACATCACTCCATCCGTGCTTCGACTGCTGGTTCTTGTGGATTTGAGTTTCGGAGGAGCAAGAAGAAGGTCGTGGGGACCAATTCATGGCTACCGCGCGCACCGAACGCCGATATCGCCGTTGCGGCTAACCGGGACAGTGCCGAGACGACGAGAGGTGCGTGCGCGGCGCTGTAAATCGACCCACGAGCCTCCGCGGATCAAACGGATTTCCCCGTTCCGGAGCCAATCCGCAGTCCACTCCCATACATTCCCCGCCATATCGAGTGCTCCGTATGGCGAAGCGCCACCAGGAAAAGAGCCCACTGGGGCGGTCTCTTTATGCCCATCGTAACTTTCATACACATTCCCCTGCGGAAGGTCCCAAGTATTTCCCCAGGGATACACACGTCCGTCTGTCCCGCGTGCCGCTTTTTCCCATTCCACCTCGGTCAGTAAGCGCTTCCCCGCCCACGCGCAAAAGGCTTCCGCTTGATTCCAGTCGATACAATTGACCGGGTGTTGCTCACGCCCAGCCTGACCCCAATTGCAAAATCTTTCTGCTCCGGTGTCCGGTGGGGGACAGCGCTTCGCGTCCACACACTGACGATACGCCTCCACGGTCACCTCGGTCCTGTCAATCCTAAACCCCGGCACCTCCACTTTCCGTTGCGGTTTCTCATCGTCCTCGCATTCGTTATCGGCTGCCTCGTTACAGCCCATGGCGAATTCTCCGCCTGGCACTAGTACCATCCCATCCGCCCCAACCTCGACTGCTGCTGCTGGCGGCTGCCCTTCGGTCTCCCCCTGAGCCACGGTCCAGAGACTCAACAGACTCAACACAACGCTCACCAGAAACGAGAATCGCAATGTTTTCTTTTCCATGAAGTCGGCCTATAGCACAGGATGCCTGACCAGTGCAAAACCCGTCCCTTTTTGATCGTGAACGTCACAATTTATGAGTTGCTCTCGCCTCGACGACGCGCGACTTCGAGCAGCACGCCGGGAAAATCCGACATCACGCCATCAACTCCCAACTCCAACAATCGCAGCATCTCGTCAGCATCGTTGATCGTCCACACATGCATCTCACAGCCAAACGCACGGGCCACGGACAACGTCTGTTCGGTCACCAGCGGTACGCCCTGAAACGCTGGTGGGATTTGTATCGCTTGGCCAGGAGGAAGATAGTCCGCAAGTGCTCCCGTCGTCACCCGTTGAATAAAGTCGAACACCTCGCCATACGCGAAGCTGGTGACGAAGTCCGGCGCGAGGTTGCGCACCCGCTGTAGCACCGCATCGTGCTCTGACGCCAGAATCACATCCGCCTCTCGTCCACACGCCCGCACGACCGCGATCACCTCTGCTTCAATTGCCGGTTCTTGTGGTTTGATCTCGACGGTAAATTTGACGCCCGGGCACTGTTGGAAGACTTCTGCGAGCGTCGGAATGGTCACTCCCGTCGCACGGAACGGGAAGGTCTCGCCACTGTCAGGAGAGAAGTGATAGCCCGCGTCCCACTGTCGCAGTTGAGCCAGGGTCTGCTCCTGAACAATGCCAGCACCGTTCGTCGTCCGCTCCACGCTCGCGTCATGGATAACGACGACGTGCCCGTCACGACTGACGTGCACATCCAGCTCGATATACTCGATCCCCAGCGCCACCGCACGCCGAAACGCCGCCAGAGTATTTTCCGGCGCTTCTCCGCTTGCACCGCGATGAGCAAAGAGGCGAGGTGAGCGTCCGCTAAAGAAAGAGGTTGTCATCATGTTCTTTGATACTCTGAACACACTAGAGCGGCTAGGTAGTCCACAAACTCTCGTCGCCGTGGGCTTATACGGAGACCACCTCACTTAAAATCCGTCTGCCGATAGCAGGTTTGAGGACGTCCTTCATCACCAGATCTACCCTGACACCGAGTAGGTCGCTGAGATAGTGCTCAAGCTGGAGAAACTGAAGAAGACTTGGCGGCTCATCAAACTCTATGAGGATATCCAAATCGCTCCCCTTTTTCTGTTCGTTGCGCACGTACGAGCCGAATATCCCCAAGGATCTGATCTTGTAGCGCTCTTTGACTTCT
>JANMSE010000435.1:0-2282 GCA_031389045.1 Deltaproteobacteria bacterium
AGGCTTCCTTGGAACGAAGAGTTTTAACTATAGCTTGCAGTTTATCGGTAGAAAGAGAAAGCAATATGTCAATTTCTTTCCAGCGATCGTCGGGGATAATAAGGTATTTGGGCTTCATGCTGACCTCTTGAGAATTTCTCAGATAAACATTCCTTTTCTCCCTTTTCATCCGACCAATATCTATTAGGTAGGTCAACCGGAGGCAACAAATCACAAATCATCAAGAGCCGCAACTTTTTATTAGGACACTACCGGACTACGAGGTGCCTTCGGCAAGGTTCTCCAACAGCGTCTTCACCGCGCTCATCACATCCTCGTCAGGTTTGAGCGTAAACGTAAACCGCAAATCCGGTGTCAACTGCGAGCGACCACGATCTTTTTGCACCAAGGTGACCAACTTCTCCCCCTTCACCGGAGAGTCGGGATGGAAATGTAGCGTCACCTTCTCGCCCTTTTTGTACACCGCCGTGACCAAGTAGTCACGGAGCACGCGCCGCAGGTCCATCACCTCAAGGAAACTCAACACCAGTTGCGGCAAAGGACCAAAGCGGTCCTCCATCTCCGCCGCGAGGTCTTCGAGATCGACGCGGTCCTCGACGTTGGCCAGCTTTTTATAAAACACCAGGCGTTGGTTCACATCGGGAATGAACGCTTCGGGAATGTACGCGGGAAACCCCAGTTGAATCTCTGGCTCCAATTGGACGCGAATTTTCCCGCCACGCAGTTCGAGCACCGTCTCTTCCAGCATCTGGGCATACAACTCAAAGCCCACAGCGGCCACTTGCCCAGATTGTTCTTTGCCCAACAGATTGCCCGCGCCGCGAATCTCCAAGTCATGCGCCGCGAGCCGAAAGCCACTGCCTAAGTCATCCAGTTCCTGCAACACCTCAAGCCGCCGCGTGGCGTCCTTGGTCAGCAGGTGCTCGCCGGGAATCAGTAAATACGCATACGCCCGGTGCGATGAACGCCCGATGCGCCCGCGCAGTTGATACAGTTGCGCCAGGCCGAATTGGTCCGCCCGGTTAATGATCATCGTGTTGGCCGTGGGAATATCAAGCCCCGATTCGATGATCGATGAGCAGAGCAGCACGTTGACACGATGATGGAGGAAATCCAGCATCACATTTTCGAGATCACGCTCCGGCATCTGCCCGTGGGCGACGGAGATCACCGCTTCGGGTACCAGCTCGCGTAATTGCTTGGCCATCTTTTCTATGGTCTCGACGCGATTATGCACGAAGAACGTTTGCCCACCACGTCCGAGTTCTTGCAGAATCGCCGAACGAACCAGCGTATCGTCAAACCGCGCGATATACGTGCGAATCGCTTGCCGGTCCACCGGCGGGGTTTCGATCACGCTGAGATCGCGCAGGCCCATCAGCGCCATGTTCAGGGTCCGGGGAATCGGCGTCGCCGAGAGCGTCAGCACATCGACCTGATGGCGGATTTTCTTGATCTTCTCCTTGTGAGACACGCCGAAGCGGTGCTCCTCATCAACCACCATGAGTCCTAAGTCCTTGAACACGATGTCGCGTTGCAGCAACCGATGGGTGCCGATGACAATATCGACGGTGCCCGCAGCCAATCCTTGCACGACCAGTTTGCTTTCTTGCGCCGAGCGGAAGCGATTGAGCAATTCAATCTTGATTGGGTAATCGGCGAAGCGTCGCATGAACGTTTCGGCGTGTTGCTGGGCGAGGATCGTGGTCGGAACGAGGACCGCGACCTGCTTGTGGTTTTGCACGGACACGAAAGCGGCTCGTAGCGCGACTTCCGTCTTGCCGTACCCGACATCGCCACACACCAAGCGGTCCATGGCTTTATCGCCGCGTAGGTCGGCGATAACATCCTCGATCGCCGCGCGTTGCCCGCTGGTTTCCTCGAACGGAAAGCGGGCGACAAACTCCTCGTAGTCCTCGCCGAGAGGCGGAACCGCCGGGCGGCCCAGGCTGGCACGCGCGGCATGCACTTCAATCAGTTCGCGCGCCATGGCCAGGATCAGTTCGCGCGTTTTGCGTTTGACCTTTTCCCAGCTCTGGCCACCAAGGCGGTCCAACGCTGGCGCGTGACCATCGGCCCCGACGTACTTTTGCACCAGGTTGATGCGCTCGACCGGGAGGTACATGCGGTCGCCACCGGCATATTCAAGATGCAGATAGTCCCCGTCGATCCCCGCGACCGTCAAATGACGCAGGCCGTGATAATGGCCAACTCCGTGATCGATATGGACAACGTAGTCGCCCGCCTTGAGCTGACTCAGACTGGTCAAGTAGTCAGCGACC
>JANMSE010000147.1:0-16826 GCA_031389045.1 Deltaproteobacteria bacterium
ACTTTTGACTTTTGACTTTTGACTTTTGACTTTTGACTTTTGACTTTTGACTTTTGACTTTTGACTTTTGACTTTTGACTTTTGACTTTTGATTTACCCCTAATACCCCCCAAACCCCATATCGGTGGTGGCTTGCGCATCAGGATCGGTGCACACGTTGACCAGTGCCGGTTTGCCGCTGGCAATCGCACGTTTGATGGCTGGCGCGATGTCATCCGGTTTCTCGACGAATTCACCATAGCCGCCCAGGGCTTCGACCATCTTGTCATAGCGCTGGTAGCCCAGGTCACGCCCCACGTTCTCTAGTCCCATGTTGCTCGCGGTCATACGCCCGGTCTGGCGGGACGTAAATCCAGCGTTATTCGACACCACGACGACAATCGCTAGTTTGTGACGAATGGCGGTATCCATCTCCATGCCGTTCCAGCCAAACGCCCCGTCGCCACTCAGGACCACGACCGGTTTGTCGGGCCGGGCCACTTTGGCGCCGATGCCAAATGGAATTCCGACCCCCATGCACCCGTGCGGGCCAGCGTTCAGGCTACACGCGACATCGTAGATGGGAATCGACTGCCGACCGAAGTTGAGAATCTCATGGCCATCGACCACGAGAATCGTGTCACGGCTAATAATGTCCCGTACTTCCTTGCACAAACGTAAGGGGTGAATCGGGACATTGGTGGAATGCAGCAGTGGACTGTTCCGTTCTTCGTTCGAGCGCTGCTTGGCGGCCAACTGCGCCACCCATGCCGTCTCCTGTTTGCCGTTAATCTTGCCCGCGGCTTC
Source organism: Deltaproteobacteria bacterium (assembly GCA_031389045.1). Taxonomy (GTDB): domain Bacteria; phylum Desulfobacterota; class Binatia; order Bin18; family Bin18; genus JABFSC01. The sequence continues at coordinate 787 of JANMSE010000147.1, forward strand.
AGCGATCAGTTGCTGCAGCACGAGTTTCGCATCACCAATGATGCCCACTTCAACTCCGCGATTATGGCCAATTTCCTTGCCATCGAGATTGACGTTGATGAACTTCGCGTCTGGCGAGAAGCGCGGCGCACGCAGGAAAGAAAGCATGGCATTGGCGCGCGCACCAATCACCAACACGACATCGGCTTCACGAAAGGCCGTTGAACGCGCGGCGGGAAACGCACGAGGATGATCTTCCGGGACCACACCGCGACCTTGCGGCGTGGTGAAGAAGGGAATCCCAGTGGCTTCAACAAATTGGCGCAACTCCGGGGCCGCACCGGCCCACAAAACCCCACTCCCAGTGACAATGAGTGGACGCTGCGCTTTCGCGAGCAACTCAATGGCCCGACGAATGAGCGCGGGGTCGCCCGCCGGGCGACTCTCAACTCGGTAGCGCTCCGGCCAGTAGAGTTTGTCATCCTCGACTTTGGCCGAGAGAATATCGCCGGGCAAATCCAAATAGACGGGACCTTTCTTGCCATCCATCGCTTCGCGGAAGGCGACACTAATGTATTCGGGAATCCGCGAGGCGATATCGATGCGGTAGGCGGCCTTCACCACGGGTTTCATCATCGCTACTTGATCCATCTCTTGAAACGAATCGAGCATGGTCGAGCGCATGGCGGCGGAACCGCCAATGGCGATGATCGGGGCCGCATCCGCCCACGCGTTAGCCAAACCCGTCACCGCATTGGCCGTGCCGGGACCTGACGGGGTAATACAAATGCCCGGCTTCCCCGTCACCCGTGCATACGCATGAGCCATCATGGCCGCCGCTTGTTCATGGCGGACATAAATGCCCTGCATGCCCAACTTGAGGCACGCACCCGCCGCCCCACTCGTCGGTCCGCCCATCATAAAAAAGATGGTGTCCACGCCTTCGTTCTTAAACGCTCGTGCAATCAGTTCTTCACCTTTCACGATACTCATAGGTCCTCCCTTACAAAAGAGTTATGAGTTGAGAGTTGAGAATGTGGAACTCATAACTCGCAACTCATAATTTTTCATTCATAACTCTTAATTTTTTCCCGTCTTCTCCGCGCCACTTGCCCACTCCCTTACTCCCCACTTTCAGTAGGACAAAAGTTCCCGGCCCAAATTGTTTGAGCGCTTGATCCACCACAGTGAGATCGTTCTTATCAAAAATGACCTCACCATTAGCGTTGATAGCGACGAATTCTCCTTGGTGTTGAGTCTCTAATGGTTTCACGAAGCGTTCATAAAGGACGCTATGGTTTGATTCAGCCATCGAAGACCTCGCTTTCGTCAGGCGATCGGTATCAGCGATCACACAGTCCGCGTTTTTCAATCCGCAATCCGAATGATGGTGTTAGCTTTTGTCCCAGAGCCAGCGGGAATGTCAAGGGAGCACCGGCCCATCTATCTTCCTCAGTCGCCTTGCGCTAGTAGCAAAAGCCAATGACCATTGCGAGGAGGGATAGGAAATGAAAGCGATTCTCTTTCATGAAATCGGTGGCCCAGATGTTATGAAAATCGGTGAGGTCCCGCTGCCAGAGCCTAGACCGGGCTGGGTGCGGATCAAAAATCACGCCATCGGCATCAACTTCGCCGATACCTTGTTTCGGCAGGGACAGTATCTGATGAAACCAAAACTGCCCGATACACCAGGACTGGAAGGGTCCGGAGTGATCGACGCGGTGGCTCCGGATGTGACCCATCTCAAGCCGGGCATGCGCGTCGCGGCGATTGGCATTAAGACCTACGCGGAGTATTGCACCGTTTCCGCCGCCCAGGTGATTCCGATCCCAGACTTCGTCAGTTTTGAGCAAGGCGCGGCGTTCCCGATCCAAACCCTAACCGCGTATCACATGCTGCATACGGCACATCACACCACGCCCGGCCAAACCGTGTTGGTCCATTCCGCGGCGGGTGGCGTCGGCATCGTAGCGGTTCAGATCGCCAAAGCGGCGGGAGCCCGTGTCATCGGGACGGTGTCGAGTGACAGTAAAATTGATCTGGTCAAACAATACGGGGCGGACGCGGTGATCAATTATGTCAAGGATGACTTCGCCGCCGAAGCGAAGAAATTGACCAACGACAGGGGCGTCGATCTGATTCTGGATGCCGTCGGCAAACCGACGTTGGAAAGGGGTATCCAATGTCTCGTGCCCTTCGGCCATCTCGTGCTGTATGGCCGTGCCGGTGGCATTCCCGATCCGGTCAATCTGATGACCCTTTTTCAGAATTCACTCAAAGTGAGCGGCTTCGTCCTCTACACGGTGTCGTCGATGCCGGACAAGCACAAGGAAGGAATTGAAAAATCCTTCCAACTCATGGGGCAAGGAAAACTCAAGATGTTAGTGGGCAAGACCTTCCCGCTTGCCGATGCCCCAGCGGCGCACCGCCTCATGGAATCGCGCGAGTCGGTGGGGAAATTGGTGTTGATTCCGTAATCGCAGGAGAGAGGGCCGAATGGTGAGGACTAGCAAAGTGCGGCTCTACCATTCGGCCCAGCGTGGCGTTTTGATCTTCTGCTTCGGTCCCGGCCATTGATACTTCTTGAGATCGACCTTCCCAGAACGACCAAATTCAATCCCCTCACTTTCGAGCAACAAGCGTTGTTCGTCAACGCGGAACACATCGCCACGGATACTGATGCCGCCAGAGGAGTTAATTACCCGTTGCCAGGGAACGGTCCGTGATAATGGTGGAGGCAGATAGCGCAACGCGGTGCCGACGGCCCGCGCGGCCTGTGGGGCTCCAAGCAACGCGGCGACTTGTCCGTAGGTCACGACCTTGCCTTTGGGCACTTGCGAGACCAACCGATACACGTAGGAGAAAAATTGCGGGTGTTGCTCGGCCATCCGTTCCATGTTCACGTGTTAGGTGTCGAGCTGCGCTTCATCGCCCTCTTCCGTGGAGAGGCCAGGCACGTACTTCGAGACTATGGTGGCGCCAACCCAATTCCCAATACTATCTTCGGTAATGACGGTGACGCGAACCATTTCACCCCACCCCTGGGGGTTGTGGGTCAGGGTGACGGTTAAGGGTCCTTGTTCTGGCAACTCCGTGACAATATCCGGTGGCGGCAAGAATCCGGGGTCTTCAAGATAATTGCTGACCATGACTTGATAGGTTTTGTCTGACTCGCGTTGGACGGAGATGGTCACGGTATAATCTGGAGCACTCGGAATCTGCACGGGCGCTTCCACTTGCACATTGGCTGATCTCTCCCCGAAGCGCCCCTCGCGATACATCGCCACCCGTTGGTCCTTATAAATGTACCAATGCTCATCCTCTTTACGGAGAGAGTGGCGGAGGACATCGGTGACCAGCACCTCGCCCTCACCCAAGTCGCGGAATGTATCGGTGTAGCGCAGACGAATTTGCGTGCGCAGTTTTGCTTCTTCGTCAGTCGCCTGCTCAAAGTCGGTTTTTTCGACATGCACCTTGACGTGGTTCTTTTGTAATTGCACGAGGGTTTCGCGCAGACTTTCCTTGGCATGCCCGGCACCACTCATAAAGTCATCGGCGTACGCCGCGAGAATCTTGGGAATATCCAGAGTTTCGACGGCCTGCACGAGAGCAGTGACCGTGACTTTGAGGTCAGGCGGAACCGGGACCGCGTCCTGCTGTTCGACGGAACTTGTCTGTGTCTCTGTCGAGGAGGAAGGAGAGCGGTTGCATCCTGAAATCACGAGCAGCCCGCTCAGCAACACCGCAAGGGTGAAAGAGGTCCACGGCGTCATAATGGAGCTGTGTATCTGAACGGTGAGAGTCGTACAAGAAGCGCGTGTGGACCGGCGGCCCAGAGCGAACCGCCGGTGTGTGGCTACTGCTTCGCGATGATGTCGTTCGCGAACTGTTCCATCTGGGGGTAGAGGTCGGTGGCGAACTTTGCTCGTGGTATGAAGCCGGGAGCGAACGTCGTCAGCCGATGCACACCGGCATCCGCGAAGCGCTTTATGGTGTCGAGGGTTAATTCGACCCCGGCATCCGGCGCGATGGTCACTTCGAGTTCGGAGAATTTGCGTCCCGCCTGTTCCGTGAGTTCCTTGAGCAGCGCGATTTGTGGCTTGAGCGTCTCTGGAGTGTAACGATAGCCAAACCACCCGTTACCAACCTCGGCGACACGTTTGAGCGCTGGGCGACTCTCGCCACCAAAAATAATCGGCGGATGCGGCTTTTGGATCGGTTTGGGATTGAAGCCGACTGGAGCAAAGCTGTGAAACTTGCCAGAAAACTGGGGCGTTTCTTCTGACCACAGGGCTTTCATAATCTTGAGCCATTCGCGCGTCCGCGCCGCGCGATCCTTGAAGTTCATGCCGACGGCGTTGAACTCATCCTCACACCAGCCGATCCCAACTCCAAATAATAAGCGTCCGTTCGAGAGCACATCAACGCTGGCGACGGCTTTGGCGACCGCCAGCGGATTACGTAAAGGAAGAACGAAGACGCCAGTGCCAAGTTTGATGGTCTTGGTGCAGGCGGCGACGAAGCCCAGAGCGATAAACGGATCATGCAGCGCCGCGCCCGCGCCGCCAGGGAATTTTCCGTCGGACGAATAGGGATACCGGCTGGTGATCTCTGTCGGCACGGCCAGATGCTCGGGAATCCACGCCGATTCAAATCCCAGGGTTTCCGCTTTTTGGGCAACTTCGATCAACAGTTCCGGTCGCGCGGTCGAGCCGCTCCCAACACCAGTCAGTGCGAATTTCATAATGCCTCCTCTTTTTCAGTTTCGGGTTTCGAGTTTCGAGTTTCGGGTTTCGGGTTCCAAACTCAGCCCTGAATCCTTCTTGTTCATATTTTTGCCTTTTGCCTTTTGATTTTTGACTTTTCCTTCTGAACCCTCAGTCCTTCCCTCCTATGCCACAAGAGATGCTCGGTTGCCTACCCCTTGCCTCATCGCGCTTGCTCCCGCCGGAGAAAGATTCTATGTGTGACAACGAATCAAGTTCGGACTCAAGCTTTCAAGGTGAAATCACATGGACTATCCGAAGCTCCGTTATATTGAGGCGTTTCCCGTTGAGGCGGACAATCCGACCCGCATCTACATTCGCGATCCGCTGAACTACGCCAAGACGCCCCTGCTCGTGCCCTATCAAACCTATTTCCTGATGACCCACTTTGATGGGCAGCATTCCGTGGCGGAGATTCGGGCCGCCTTTACTCAGCAGTTCAAGCAAGTCCTGCCGCTTGAAAAAATCCACGAGGTCATCCGTCAGCTTGACCAGTATCATTACCTGGAGAGCGAGCGGTTCGCGACGTTACGAAACGAGATTCACGACGCATTTTTCCGCGCGCCAGTTCGCGACATGGCCCATGCGGACACCTGCTATTCCTCGCGGCCCGAGGTGTTCACCGAGCAGACAACCGCCTTCTTTCGCGACCCCCAGGGACCTGGATTACCGCGAACTGGGAAGCCCGCGGTTCCGCCGATACGTGGCTTGATCGCCCCGCATATTGATCTCCGTGTTGGCGGCACGGCTTACGCCTACGCGTACAAAGAGCTGGCCGAACGGTGCGACGCGGACCTCTTCATTTTGTTAGGGACTTCGCATTACGGGATGGAGAACCTCTTTGTCGCGACGGAGAAGGACTATAACACGCCGTTAGGCCCGGTGCGCACTGACCGTGAGTTCATTCGCGCGTTCCAAGCGCGGTACCCCGAAGACCTGTTCGCCGATCAACTACTTCATCGCACCGAGCATTCACTGGAGTTCCAGACGCTGTTTCTCCAGTACGTCTTTGGCGATAAACGTCCATTTACCGTCGTGCCGATCCTGGTTTCGTCCTTTCATCACATGGTGCTCAGCAAAACGCCACCGGTGGAAGTCGCACGAGTCGCGATGTTTCTTGAGGCGCTCAAAGCCACGATCGCCGAGAGCCACAAAAAAGTCTGCTTTGTCGCGGGAGTCGATTTCGCCCATGTCGGGCAGAAATTCGGCGATGCGGGACCACTGACCGATGCGTTCCTCAATTGGGTGCGGAACGAAGATCACCGTTTGATCGAAGCCCTGGAAAAAGTCGATCATGCCGATTTCTTCGCGCAGATCGCCAAGGACAACGACCGGCGACGAGTCTGTGGGTTCGCGCCGATGTACACGTTCCTCCATCTCGTCGAGGCGAAGGAAGGCAAGCTGTTGAAATATGACCGGTCGATTGATCCCGCCACGCAGTCGTCGGTGAGTTTCGCGAGCATGGCGTTTTACTGAGCGGAAGTTTTTAGCTTTTAGCTCTTAGCTTTTAGCTCCTTATGAATTTGGGTGTTCAAGTGACGAATGTCCCGCCTCGCTACTGCTTCTTGTAGCTTACCCGATAAATCATCCCCGCGTGATCGTCCGAGATGAGCAACGCCCCATCAGGCATGACGAGGACATCAGCGGGACGCCCCACCGCGCGACCGCGTTGCAACCAGCCCTCGGCGAATATTTCATACTTGACGGCTTTGTTGTCCGCCACGCGGACCAACGACACCCGATAGCCAAGGGGCGTCGAGCGATTCCACGACCCGTGTTCGGCGATGAAAATCTGGTTGCGATATTCTTCCGGGAACATCGTGCCGGTGTAGAATCGCAGCCCCAGCGCGGCGACGTGGGGACCGAGGTTCATCGCCGGGGGCGTGAACTCTTCACATTTGCGCTTGCTCCCAAACTCAGGATCGGCGATCGTGCCCGCGTGACAATAGGGAAACCCGAAGTGCATGCCTTGTCGTGGAGCCTGATTCAACTCGTCAGGCGGAAGGTCATCGCCGAGCATGTCTCGACCATTGTCCGTGAACCACAGCTCTTTGGTGTCGGGGTGCCACGCAAACCCAACCGTGTTGCGGATGCCTTTCGCGAAGACTTCGACCTCACTGCCATCAGGCTTCATGCGTAATAACGACGCGTATCGTTCGTCATCCCGTTCGCAGACATTACATGGCCCGCCCACGGGCACATACAACAAGCCGTCTGGCCCAAAAGCGATAAACTTCCAGCCGTGCCAACGATCCGTCGGCAGTTTGTCGTGTATCACAACCGGCTCGCCTGGATTCTCTAGATGATCCTCGACCTGATCAAACCGCAGGATGCGATTGACCTCGGCGACATACAGAGCCCCGTCACGAAAGGCCACGCCATTGGGCATGTTTAATCCCCGCGCGAGGATGTACCTCCGATCGGCGGTATTGTCTTGGTCGCGATCCACAATGGCGTACACAGTGCCGTCCTGTGAGCCGATGAACACAGTGCCCCGTGTTCCCAATGCCAACGCGCGCGCGCCGGGCACATCTTCGGCGTAGACACTGAGCGAAAATCCTGGTGGCAAGGTGATGTTCTCGACCGGAGACTGGGCATTCGAGACAAACACATAGGCGAGCACGAAGAGCACGGACACCAGAACTAACAGACGGGAAGGCGATTGCGGTTTTTGCATCATGGTTGCCAGCATGGTTCCTCCAGCGCGCTCATCTTGGCAGACCTTTCAGCGCGGGCAAATGGCACCTGTCGCGAGAGGCTCCCTTGCTTCGCCTTCTCTTCGCGCGCATAACAACACCGAGGAAGGTGACTATGATTCTCACGCGCAAACAGAAAAATATATGGGATTATCTGCAAGAGTATATTACCGCGAACGGCTACGCGCCGACGCTCGAAGAAATCGGGGCGCATTTCGGCCTGTCCTCCATGGCGACCGTCCATAAACATCTGACCAACCTAGAAAAAAAAGGCGTCATTGCCCGCCAGTGGAATTTGAGTCGGGCCATCGAACTGACGCCGCCACAGCCAGTCTCGCAGGCCATTGCCCTGCCGTTGTTGGGTCGTGTCGCGGCGGGAGCCCCTATTGAAGCGATAGAGACGAAGGATACCCTCTCCGTCCCAGTGGACTTCGTGCGTCGTCCGCATCAGACGTTCGCGCTCCAGGTCAAAGGCCGCTCAATGATTGACGAAGGAATTCTCGATGGGGACTTCATTGTCGTCGAGCAACAACCAAATGCGGAGAACGGCGAGACGGTGGTGGCGGTGGTCAACGGCGAAGCAACCGTCAAGAAACTGCACCGAGAACGCGGTGGACGGATTCGCTTGCAACCCGCGAACGCGGAGATGAAGCCGCTGTATGTGCGGGAGAAAGAGCTGGAGATTCGCGGCGTGGTGGTCGCGGTTCTTCGCAAGTATGGAAAAAGTAGCCAGTAGTCAGCATTCAGTAGTCAGTAGGGGAAAAAATGAGGGCTCTTGCTATTGACGACGAACTTCATCACGGATCAATTTTTGACTTTTGACTTTTGACTTTTGACTTTTGACTTTTGACTTTTGACTTTTGACTTTTCCCCATGCCCTATTCTCTCTACATCCATCTGCCCTACTGCCTGGTGAAGTGCCCATACTGCGACTTCAATGCGTATGCGGCGAAGTCGTGGCCGGAAGAGCAGTATATGGACGCGCTCGCCGCTGAGCTGCGTCACTATGCTTCGCAACCACCGTGGGCCGGACAGTCCATTGCCACGATCTACTTTGGTGGTGGAACGCCTTCGTTATTCGCGCCACGATCATTTGAGCGCTTTCTCATGGTGGTTGGCGAGCTTGCTCCCATAGCGGAAGACGCGGAGATCACGTTGGAAGCCGATCCCGCGACCGTGACGCCAGAGAAACTGAGTGGGTATCGTGCGTTGGGGATCAACCGCCTCAGTGTAGGAGTCCAGTCGTTTCAGCCACAACTGCTCAAGACCTTGGGGCGGATTCACACTCCTGAAGATGCTCACGATACTCTCACCTGGGCACGCGCCGCTGGGTTTGCCAACCTCAGCATGGATGTGATCTTTGCCGTGCCCGGACAGACGATGGCAATGCTGACGGACGACCTTGCGCTCGCGCATGGTCATGCGCTTGAACATCTCTCGACCTACAGTTTGACGTATGAAGAGCACACTCCGTTTTTCGCGATGAGGAAGAAAGGGACGTTGCGGCCAGTCGAGGAAGACGAAGAAGTCGCCATGTACGCGCTCATTCAAGAGCGCTGTGTCGCGGCGGGGTATCAACACTACGAGATTTCGAGTTTCGCGCGCCCAGGGTTTTCCGCGCGTCACAATGCCAACTACTGGAACGGGACCAGCTACCTCGGTCTCGGTGCTGGGGCGCACTCCTTTAGCACGGCATCGGAGTGGGGCACGCGTTGGAGCAACGAACGCCTTCCACGTCGCTACATGGAAAAGGCGCTCGCGCACGGCACGACAAGCACGACGAGTGAAACGCTCACGCGGGAACAGGCCATGGGCGAGTTCGTCTTTCTCAATCTGCGGCAGCTTCATGGTCTTGTCCCAGCGGCGTTCGCTGAGCGCTTTGGTGTCGGGTTCGACGAGCAGTTCCCTCATGTCGCCGATCTCCTGGCGGAAGGACTTCTCATTGCCGACAGCGAACGAATCCTCTTGAGTCCACACGGGTTGTTGCTGGCCGATACCCTCTTTGCGTCGTTCGTGTAGGCAAAGAGGCTCCCGTCAACCTCCGAGAATCATCAAGCTCTTGTATGGCGCAGGCCCCACCACACTTGACCATTCCGCCATTTCGCTTGGATGGCTATTTGCCCGAAGGCGTCCATGTGAGTTCAGAAGCCGAAGTCATCTTTCGGTTTGGCTCCGCCAATCGTCGTCGGCGGCGACTGGCGCTACGATTGCGCCGATGGATTGAGTTGGGACGGCAAATTGGAGCCAAGCGATTACTTGTCGATGGAAGCTTCGTCACGGCGAAAGACGAGCCATACGATGTTGACACCGTCATTCTCTTACCGCAGGATTTTCCGCGCCAGCTTGAACAAGTACACGCCCCCGCACTGGAATTGGAAAAGATGCTGTTGACTCGCCGTCCTGAAGAAATCTTCGCGGCGGAAGATGAAACCGATTGGGAAGAATGGGTGCTGTTTTTTAGCCAGACGCGTGAACGTGATCGACGGCGCAAAGGACTCGTGGAGGTACGACTATGATTGCTACTGCTGAAGAATACCAACAGGTGCAAGAGCAGCTTCGTCAATTGGAAGACCGACTGTCCCGCTTACAACAGAGCCATTTGCTGGGTACAAAAGGTTTCACCAAAGCTGGGATTCGGAAAATGATTGCCCGGTTACATGAGGAGCTTGCGGTGTATGAAGGTCATCAAGAAGTGCATCACGCTGACCCCTGAGAACCGAAAAGCTCTCGCTACGAGTGGGAAGTGAGTCTGAGAAACTGATTGCAAGAGGAACCTCGTATGTCAAAAATTGTGAGTAACACCGCCCAAGGACTCAAGGTTGGGGTTATTGGCGGCTCCATCGCCGGATGCACGGTGGCCATTGAACTTGTCCGCTTAGGCTGTGACGTGACGCTCTTTGAGCGCACGGGTGAAGAGTTGAAGGACCGCGGTGCCGGCATTGGCGTGCCTCCGTCCGTCATCGACACCTTCATCTCACGGGATCTGGTGGACGCCGACATTCCGTACTTCTCCTCTCATACCTTCACGCGGATATGGCGAACGGCACAAGAGCGACGATACGGCTATATCGCGTGGGACCAGCCGGCCAGCCTGGACTTACTCAACTGGGGCGGATTGTATCGCAACCTCCGTAAACGGGTGCCTGATTCAGTCTATCGCACGGCGCAGCGCGTCGTGGCGTTGCACGAACAAGGCGGCGGACGCGTTGGGGTGGAAATGGCCAATGGCGAGACCCCTGAATTTGACCTCGTCGTCTGCGCTGATGGGTACGCGTCGCTCGGACGCCGCACGTTATTTCCAGAAGTCGCCATTCAGTACGCTGGATACGTGCTCTGGCGCGGGTTCATCATGGAAGACGAACTCGGTGGTGAATCGCAACCACTCAACAGTGGAGTCCGCTGTCTTGGCTATCCGGGCGGACACGGCATTTTTTATTTCGTGCCAGGACCTGATGGCTCGGTCGCTCCCGGCAAACGCCTAGTCAATTGGGGAGTGTATGTTCCCGTGGCCGAGCCGACACTGACCGCTTTTCTGACCGACAAAGAGGGCAAAGCTCACGAAGGGTCAATACCACCCGGTGCCATGGCCATCCCCACCGAAACGGCACTGAAACAGAAAGCCTACGAGCGCATGCCCGACTATTACGCCGAGATCACCGACAAAAGTCCCAACACCTTTGCCTACGCTATTTATGATTGTCAGGTGCCCGCATATCGCAGAGGGCGTATCTGTCTCGCCGGTGATGCCGGAGCGTTTGCTCGGCCCCACAGTGCCGCCGGTGCGCTGAAAGGCATCAATGATGCCATCGCGCTGAGTGAGGCGCTCAAGACATACGCGTCCGTGGAAGAGGCCCTCACGCACTGGGACAAAACCCAAACCGCGACCGACAACAATCTGGTCAGATTCGGCAATCAACTGGGCCGCGCGCTCGTGAAGGAAATTCCCGATTGGTCGAAAATGGACGCGGCGAGCATGGAGAAATGGTTTACCTCCATCATTACCATTCAGACGGAGATGTTCGACGCGAACGCGCGCAAGGTGTGAACGACAACAAAATTATCAAGCTGCGGGATAAAAAGTGACCCCGCTCACCAAACCATGATCCCGCGCCCCAAACCGCACCAGCTTGGTGTCGCGATCATACAGTCCACCCGCGAACCCGAACGGCTGGAAGCCCGGATTGGTGTCGGTAATCACTTGCCCGAACTCGTCGTAGTCCATGCGCTGCACGACCGCGCCGGTCGTGGTGTTGACGATGAGGCGGGGACTGCCCAAGTGATCGCTGATGATCCGGTAGGTCTCACTTCCCTTGACCAGGTAGTCTGGCACGTTGCCTTTACTGGCATACACAAAGCGCGACACGACGGCCCCCGTCCCATCCAGTTCCGCCACCGGATTGAGTTGGTTCTGATATAAGAATCCTTGTACCAGCGTGCCGTTGATCTTCTTGCCAATGCGCCGGTTCTGGCCGTCGATCACATACTCAAGCTGCGCACCGTTTAGCAGCGTCGCACTGCGCAGATTCCCCAGCACATCATAGCTATAACCCGTGGTCTGGCTCCCCACCGTCTTACTCTGCAGCTCCCATTGGCCGTATACGCGTAGGTCGCACCATTAGACGTGAGCAAGCGATCTTGGGCATCGTAGGTGTACGTGGTGCTTCCCGACGGACTGGTCTTGGTGAGTCGATTGCCATTGCTGTCATAGACGTAGGTTGTCAAGGTCAAGCCATTGAGTTTCACTTCGGTCAACCGCCCCGCCAGGTCATACGTGTAGCCATACGTGTCCGTCACCCCTTGCGCGGTTTCCGTCTTGGTCGTGATCCGCCCCAAATCATCACGGGTGTACTGCTGACGGAAAACCGCACTGGCGTTGACCGCCGCTTCATACGCACTGGGCTCGGCGAAGGGAGTGTAAGTGATCGTGTCACTGATACTGCCCAGGCTGGTGCCGGTAGGGAGCCAATTCTGTAACCTGAATTACCATGCAACGTCCCCTATTTTCGCTACTAATGCCGCAACGTCCCCTATTTCCCCTGCGGACCCTTACGCCCGTGCGGGGCTCTGCGTAAGGTGAGTTAGTCAATAATGCCGCTAATGCCGCAACGTCCCTTATTCCGTCCTTAACTTCCGAAAAACCCAAGGGAACAGGTAAAACCATTGAATATAGCCTCCAATAAGCATTGTTGCTGCCACAATATACCCAAAAGAGTCCTGCTTGCCGACAACAGGCACGACTTGGCCAAGCAGAGATGCCAAGTATTCAATCACAAAGGAAATGGGAGAGGTTAAAAAGATTAAAAACCAGGTAGGCGCCAACGCCTCTTCTGATTTTGATTGCTTAACTAAGAAGTAAGACCATACTATTAATCCAATACCGATCCCCCAGTAAGCTATCGACAAGCATAAACGTAACCTAATATGCATACGTCTCCCTTATTGGCCCGCTTCGATGGTTTGACGAACGAAGTCACGACAGTCGTTTCTGAATGGCCAATACGGATCCTGTTCGTGTTCCTTTGCGTAGTCTTTCATGCGTTGATCCTGCTCTGGCGAAGATTCTTGATTTGGCCCACAAGTACCACCACTATCATTTGGGTTAAGTTGTCCAGGGCTCCCAAGTGGACTTCCCGATGGTCCCCAAGATATTGTGCTATCGTCCGGAAATGTAATATATGCATGATCAAGCATCGGCATTCCATGAACAGGGCGTCGGCAAACTTGATAATCAAGACCAGTGGGGTCGGTTAAATTGACGGGGTCGTTAACTATGTACCCATACAGATTGGTATCGCCCCCGGCAAACCGAATCGGGTCCTTCGCCGTCCACCGCCCCGTCTCCGCATCATAATCCCGTGCCCCGAAGCGCACGAGGCCCGTGTCCCGGTCGTACAACCCACCCGCGAACCCAAACGGCTGGAAGCCGGGATTCGTGTCGGTGATGACTTGCCCGAATTCATCGTAATCCATCCGCTGCATGATCGCGCCAGTCGTGGTGTTGACGATGAGCCGTGGGTTACCGAGATGATCGCTGATGATCCGATACGTCACCCCGCCTTTGATCAGGTAATCGGGAACATTGCCTTTGCTGGCATACACAAAGCGGGACACTACATTCCCGCTGCCATCCAGTTCCGCGATCGGGTTGAGCTGGTTCTGATACAAGAAGCCCTGTACCAGCGTGCCGTTCACTTTCTTGCCTATGCGCCGCTGTTGGCCGTCGATGACGTAGTCAAGCGAGGAACCATCCGACAGCGTGGCATTGAGGAGATTCCCCAGGACATCGTAGCTGTAACTCGTGGTCTGACTGCCGACCGTCTTGCTTTGCAGCTCCCCATTGGCCGTGTAGGCGTAGGTCGCACCGTTGTACGTCAGCAAGCGATCTTGAGCGTCGTAGGTGGACGTGGTGGTCCCAGACGGACTGGTCTTGCTCAGCCGATTGCCGTTGTTGTCATACGCGTAACTCGTCAGCGTGGCGCCGTTAAGTTGCACTTCCGTCAACCGCCCCGCGAGATCATACGTGTAGCCATACGTGTCCGTCACCCCTTGCGCGGTCTCCGTCTTGGTCGTGATCCGGCCCAAGTCATCGCGGGTGTACTGCTGACTAAACACCGCTCCGCCACTGACTGTCGCTTCATAGGCACTGGGCTCGGCAAAGACGTTGTAGTTGACTGTGTCACCGACCGTGCCCAGACTGGTGCCGGTCAAGAGCCCGTTCTGGGCATCCCGATTCAACGTCAATACGCCTGCGCTGGTCAATAGGCTATCCAGGTCATACGTAAACGGGACCGTATTCCCACCATTCACACTCTGAGCGGTCACGCGGAAGTTGTTGTCGTAGGTGACCCCGACACTGCCCGCGACAGGCCCCGTCCACGTTGTGTTTGTCGGCAACGACCCGTCGTAGCTGTACGTGAGCGTCTCGCCCCCAGGAGCCGTGAGCGTGCTGAGGTTTCCCGTCGTCGCGTGGTAGCTGTAGGAGAGCAGACCGGGGACCGGAGACTGGGGACTGGGGAAAGACTGCGTGCTCAACCGTCCCGCACTGTCATAGCCCAACACGACTTGTTGTCCGTCCGGACGCGTCACTGTCGTCAGTTGCCGGTCGAGATTATAGGTGTATGTGGTGACGTTAGTCCCACCCCCGCTCACGAACGGCGCGCCATAGCCCTCGACTAAGTTCACCGGCGTGAAGGTGAAGCTGTGCGCGTCCCGCCCCGGTGGCGTGAGCGCGGTGAGATTGCCATTGGCATCGTAGGTGAACTGAATCACGCGCCCATCGGGCAGCGTCTGGCTCGTCGCACGCCCCACCGCATCGCGCTCAAAGCTCATCACGCGTACCAGCGGATCGGTGACTGACGCGAGGTATCCCCGCGGATCGTAGGTGAACGTCGTCGTGCGACCCGCCTGGCCTGCCGTACTGATCCGTCCCCGGCTATCATACGCCACTTGCGCCGCCGCCAAACCCGGAATCTGGATACCGGTGACTCGGCCTTGGCTATCGATAGTGGTCGTCGTCTGCCGATTGGCGGGCGTTTCCTGCACCAGCGTCTTCTCCGCTTGCGTGTAGGTACTGGTATACACCCGCCCGTTCCTTGTGGTCTCGTCGATTTGCGTGGTCAAGGAAAGCAGATTGAGTGGATCACTGAGGGTCACCGTGCGCGTGCGCGTCGCCGTGGACACCAGGCCCCCAGGCGTCGTCACCTGCACGTCGGTGGTGAGGGGGGCTTGCAGACTAAAGCGGGGGTCGGGGGCCGTGCGATGCCGGACGATGGTCCCGTCCCCGCGCGTGGTCTCCCGGCCCCCATCGACACCAACCCGCCGTGTGGTCTGCGTCCCATCGGGCGCGACCACGGCTCGCCGCAGGTCGCCGGTGGCCAGCGTCGTCACTGGGTAACGAGTCGTGCGGCCCAAGGCCGTGCTCAGCGAGACCTCATAACTGGTGGCGGTTCCGGTGCGACTTAACGTCTTGACGCCGCCCGCCGGATCGGCATCGCGCACCAAGCGTCCCTCGGTATCATAGGTGAATGCATACCGGTGATTGCGGGGGGTCCGCATGCTCTCCAGCAGCCCGGTTGCCGTGGTGGTGAACTGATGTGTTTCTCCGGCCGGCGTGGTCAAGCTCGCGAGAGCGCCATTGCCATCCACCGTCAGTGTTGTGCGCTGCCCAAAAGGCGAGCGCATCGCCATGGGGGCCCCGCTCGCCGCCCGTTCAATCGTCGTGACATTATTGTTCGCATCGGTCATCGTGATGAGACGGCCCGCACTGTCATACCCAAATGCGTACAGGACCGCATTGGTCAGGGGATTGATCGTGCGTAAATGGCGGCCGTTGACGTCAAAGACATAGAGTTCTCCGCCGTCAGCGGATGGCAGAAATTGTTCCTCGCTTGTGAATCCCGGCAGCGCGATCGCGACTTTCCGCACCCGACTCGGCGTCGCAGTCCCGGCGTGGGTGGCAATAGACATTATCGGGAATAGTGTAGACTGAGGGCATGCTGAACTATCAGACGTTACAAGAGCGTCCGCGCGAGTTTTTGGCCGCGACGGGACTGACCGCCCAAGAGTTTGCCCAGCTTTTACCGGCGTTTACCACCGCCTA
>JANMSE010000455.1:0-21670 GCA_031389045.1 Deltaproteobacteria bacterium
GTCCAGGGCTGATGCGCTTCGGAACCGTAAGTAGGCCCACAGTCCGGCGAAGAGACACAAGCCTCCGAGAATGTCGCGTCTGCCCGCGATGTACGTCACGGCGTCGGTCTGCACCGGATGCAACGCCCACAGGAATGCGATCAACACGGCGGGACGCCAACGCCAATGCTCTTCCTCGACAGTCGGTGCGTTCGTCAGCCGCAACGCCACCAGAAAAACCAAACAGGCAGTGACCCAATGGTACAGCAGGTTGCTAAGGTGAAACACCCACGGCTGCATGCCCCCGATGCGATAATCGAGAAGGTAGGAAAATGTGCGCAACGGACGGTAGCCAAGCGAGAGAGGGTCGCTCAGCACCGCCCAGAGTGAGAGTGACGTGCGAATGACCGGCCTATCAACGACGAGCAGATAATCATCAAAAACAAACCCATTTCCCAACGAGTTATAATATGCTCCGCCAATCGCGATGGCGAGGCTCACGCAGACAACCAGTCGCTTCATCCCACCCCTCATAGCCACTCCGCCGTGTTGTTACTGGTCCGCTGGTTTTGCTGGTGCTGATGGAGGTGTCGGCGTGCTCTCCAAAGTCGTTTTCTGACTAGAAACTCCCTGCCTCCGACCGATCAATTCCTTGAGACCGCGAATGCGTTCTTGAAATTCCTCAGTCACCTCCTGGGCTTCGTTGCGGTCACGAATCACATGAGGGGTAATCAAAATAATCAACTCGGTTCGAGTCGTCAGATCCCGATCTGTACGGAAGAGACGGCCCAGCACGGGAATATCCATGAGAAATGGTACCCCACTGCGTGAGCGGGACATTTGATCGTCAATGATACCACCGATCAGCACCGATTGGCCGTCTTGCACGACCACGGTTGTTTCCGCTTGCCGCGAAGAGAAACTTGGCGAATTCGTGGCGCCAAACTCCGGGGTGCGTACCGAGCTGACCTCTTGAGTGATCTCCATATTCACCAGGCCAGCGGAGTTGATCTGCGGCAGAATGGTGAGAATTTTCCCGGTATCACGGTATTGCACACTTGAGAAGACCCGGTCTGTGTTGCTGCTGGAAAAATTTTGTTGTGTCGAAGTTAAGATGGGAATTTCTTCACCAATGAGAATGTGAGCCTCACGATTGTCGGCGGCGATAACGTGCGGAGTAGCCAGACTTTTCACGTTCGAACGAGACGCCAGGGCATTGATGAGCACCAGAAACTGCCTACGGTCAGTAATAATAGAGAAAAGGCCGTCGCCGCCAATTCTCGCCCCCTTCTTCGCGGCCCTCAACAGGGAATTAGGGTTAATCGAATCGGATGTGACGCCACCCGGAGACGGGGTCGGGTTATCGGGGTCCTCTACTGGAAGCTCACCGAGCACTCTGTTGAGCCCGCCAGTGGCCACGGCGTATTCCACGCCAAATTGGAGTTCGCCATCCAGGCTAATCTCGGCGATCATCGTTTCAATCAACACTTGCCGTGGGACCACATCAAGTTTCCGCAGGACCTCTTTAATCATCGCATAGTCCCGCGCAGTGGCGAGGATAATCAACGAATTCGTGCTTTCATTCGCGACGATATTCACCTCTTCCTTGAAAATCGGCTTCTCACCTTCTTTTGGAGCAATCAACACCGTTTGGGTGCCACCACCTCCGCCACCACCACCCCCACGTCCACCACTCCGCCCCCCACGTCCACCACCTCCGCCGCCCAAACTACCACCACTTCCGCCGCCCAAACCGCCACCACCGCCGCCACCACCGCCCAAACTACTACCACCACTCCGACTTCGACTCCGCCTTCCTCCGCCACCGTCGGATCCGCTCAAGCCAGCTTCTCCTACCCCTCCAGTGCTACTCCTCCCACCACTCTCCCCTTGAGAACCCCGTCGTCCACTCGTCCCGCCACCACCACCGCCACCGTCACCCCCATAGAGTTCTCCCAGGACTTCCGCCAACTCAGCGGCTTTGGTGTTTTCCACCGCATAGACATGCACGATCCGGCCACCACCTTTCTCCGGTGGGACATCAAGGACTTTGATCCATTTTTTCACTTGCGCTTGGAGTTCGGTATTAAAAGCGATCACCACGATCGAATTCAGCCGCGCCAGAGGAATGACGAAGACTCCCCGCTCGGTCGCCGACTTCGGCGTCACGCCATACGGTTCGAGAATTCCTTTCAGTTCATCACCGAGATCATCGACGTTGGCGTTTTCAACACGATAGACTTCGGCATGGAGGTCGCGGAACGTATCCACATCGAACGTTTGAACCAGTTCCTTGAGACGATCAACATTGGTCGCCAAATCGGAAATAATAACCAAGTTCGCCCGCGGATAGGCAATAACATCTCCCCCTGGCGAAACGAACGGCTGGAGCACCTTGGCCATCTCCTCCGCCGCCAAGTGTTCAACTTTGACTAACTCAAGGATAAACCGGTCCTCAGCCCTCGCCCGGATACGAGTGTCGTCGTTGTGGGAAAGTGGCGCTTTTGTTTTTGCTTCACCAACGGGGGCAATTTGATATAAATTTCCGACCTTGACCGCCGTAATGCCGTTCGCTCGCAAAATCTGGTGAAAGATCGGAAACAAATCTCGCCCAGCAATGCGTCCCGTGGTGCGAATCGTCACTTGCCCTTGGACACGCGGATCAATGGTATAGCTAATATCCAAAGCGGTCGCGAGGCTATGAATGACCTCACGGATATCCGCTCCCTCGAAATTGAGCACCACGGCCTCATCTCCGCTGGGGGCGACCATCGAAGCTTTGGTCTCTACTTTTTTTGGTGGCTCGGGTGCGGCCTCTGCCTTTGGGGGTGGTGGCGCGGGTACGGCCTTGGGCGCTGCCGGTACGGGGGCTGGCATGTCTCTCGCCCTGGGTAATCGTGGCGGGGACTCCTGTGCCCACACCGGCAGGGCAGAGAGAAGCCACACCAACATCACAGTGGATTGCCATCGCAGAACTGTTCGTTTCTTCATACGCCGCAGCATCCTATTCTTCTTCCGCTCCTTGGTCTTCTTCGATGGTCTCCCCACGTGCTCTCGCCTCATCAATCGCGGCCCGCCGTCGAATCTGCCGTAATCGTTGTTGCATTTGCTGGATATTCTCACGTAAGGCTTGCGCCTCTTCTTGCGACGCATTCTCGCCAATCGGATCGATTGGAGGCTCTTGTTGTGGCATCCCATCTGGATGACGGCCTTGAGGAATGCCCGCTTGTGGGTCAGGAGCCATCATCTGGGGAGCTTGGGCGGCGAGTCCGCTTTCCAGGATAGCCAGCGCTAACGTCACCTCGCCTCCATCCGTTCCCATCCCTAATTTCACCTCGGTCGGGGTCACGGACAGCAGGTGATACTCACCCAGCGTATCCCCTTGCTTCACCCGAACCGCCTTCCCCCCTTGCGTGGCATCGGTAAACATGGCCTCGGTCTGGCTCCGAGAAACCACGATCCCAACCAGTTTCAGATGCGACGGAGGCGGAACGACTTTGGTATCCTCCACGGTAACAACCTCTTCCACACGACCACGATTGGGATCGAAGAGATTTTTCGCGGCGATCACGTTCACTTGTGGAGCCAAGCTTTCCGGGGTCATGCGTGACGGGGGACGCGTTTTGGGAGCCTGCCCCTGAGACGGGCTGGGCGCGGCCAGCGGCGGGGGTAAGGCTCGCCGCCACGTGATGCCAATCTGCCACAGCAGCAGGAGAACAATCAGACCAAGGGATATCTCTAATGCACGTCGGATTCGCATGGATCACTCGCGGTGACGTTTATGCCCCGGCTCCCTGCATGACCCCGCCAACTTCAAGGGTCACGGTCAATGGGGGCGCTTTGACGGCTCCCTGGCCCACTTGTTGCGCCATCCGCAAGCTATAGGCTCCACGGACTTCGAGCGTTGAGACGGCCAGCAGCCATTCGTCATATTCAACCCCGGCCACGAATTTCGCGATGGCGGGTAAGTCCCCACGCAAGGTCATCTGCACGGTCGTCTTGCGAAAATCGCCCGCGGCCTCATCGCGCAAGGCCACGGTGGACAGCACTTCCAGCCCACTCGTACTCGCGATGTGTTGTAACCGCTCTTGGAGACGAGACGCCGCCAGGGCTGGCGTCTCCCCCGGAACAAATCGTTCCTGCGATGCCTTGATCCGTTGCCGCAACTGCGTCACTTGTTGTTCCGCTTGGGGCGCGCGATCCCGCACGCGCCCCATCTTGGTGATGGCCTCGGATTGCTGGACAATTTGCTCCTCAAGTCCCTGTGTATAGGACCGATACGGCCGCACGATCATGTGAACCAGGAGCGTCAGCGCGACCATCGCAAGGACAAGGCCGACGAGGAGCCGTTCGCGCCACGCTAACCGATGCCACAATTGCGTTATTCTTTGCATGGTTCCGCCTGGGCCCCGAGCGTGAAGGTCTCACCCTGGGGTGTCCTGGTGAAGGGCGCTTTCGGGGCGACGTTGCGCAGACACGGGGAATTCTCAAGGTCCGCCAAGAGATCGGCGGCCGATTTCGCCCCGTCGCCCGCCGTGTCTCCCTCTTTCGGAGAGAGGTTCAAGCCGCTCATTTCGATATCACCATCCTTGTAGCGAAAGTGATTGAGATAAAAGCGTTCTGGGAGCACCTCGGTGAGGCTTTTCAGAATCAGCACGACTTTTCTTTGCGTGACGCCATCAAGCGTCTTCAATCGCGCTTGGAGTTTAGCGCCCTCGTCTTCTTGGGTCTGCACCCGCGAGACGGGCTCTTGCAAAGTCGCCTGCTGTTGGGCGAGTGAACGTAATATCCGATGTTGTTGCGCTAACCCACTGCCGAGCCACACCACGCAGAGGATGGCGATCACGCCCCCCAGAATGACGGTGAATGGCGACACGCGCTTTTCACGCTGGGCACGCCGGTCCTTGGGGAGCAGATTGACGGCCTCGATGCCTTCGCCGATCGCTTGTAACGCGGCCCCAAGCGCGGGCAAGGCGGCGGGTGGCAGCATCTCGCCCGCCGTGAGCGCGAACTGGGCCGCCGTCAACGCTTGTAAATCATGGGAGGCATCCACCTCCAAGGGCAACGAGTCACTCGCGCCCCCCAGAAACACTGGCGCTTCGCTCGTCGGCACTCCGGGGAAACTACGCATCAACGTTTGCGCCAGCAACTCGTCCAGCTCCGCTTTGCTCACATTTTGTGCAAGCGGCGCCATTTGACTCGCCACCAGACGTCGCCCCCCAATACTATCGAGCTCGACCCAGCCATCATCCCGCACGACCAAAAGGCACGGAGCCTGTAAGGACACCTGGCAAAACGCCAACGCGCTCGTCAAGGCGGCGCTACTGAGGGTCACGGTTTGTGGGCGGAGCTGGGCGTGCTGGAGTGTCGCTAGGTAGGCTTCGATTTCCTCGCGTCCAAACGCGAACAGCGTGACCTCGATACGCTTTTCTTCGGTACCGACATCAAAGGTGAGGTAGTCGGTGAAGACACTTTCCTTGGCGATGGGCAACAAGCGGTCGCTCTGGTAGTCAATCACATCGGGCAGGACGTCACGCGCCGTTTCGGGGACAACCAACCGGCTGACATAGGCGGCGCGGCGCGGCAAGGACAGCACCACTTGGTCGGGCACGGTCTCCATATCTTGGAGAAATATGCCCAAAACCCGCGCGAATTCCTCAAACCGTTCCGGGCCGGTCTCCGGCAGCGGCGTGGTTTTCGCGCTCACGAGCGACACGTTCACGAAGCGCTTCGCGACATGCACGAAGCTCACGTCTTGTAACCCAATGGCGATCCCGAGTCCGTGTGAGAAATCAGCTTTGGCCAGCCGTTGCATTGTGGCGCGTAGTTCCACTCATCCCCCCCATACACATTCGCGAGACGCGCTCCCGCTAATCGGCTGAGGAAATATCAGCGGCCAGCGCGCTCCCACCACTCGTGCCATCCTCTCCGTGCGAGATCAAATCGTAAGGGCCATTCTCTCCAGGGCTGCGATACACATAGGGATGATCCCACGGGTCCGGGGGAACATTTTTTTTCAGATAGGGCCCATCCCAGCGCGGGAGGCTTCCTGGATTCTGACGTAACGCTTGCAACCCTTCCTGGGAATTGGGGTAACGACCGACATCAAGCTTGAACATGTCCAACGCGGTTCCTAACTCCGATATTTGCGTGCGCGCGATTTTCGGTTTCTGTTTGTCTTGCTGCCCAATAAGGGCTGGAGCAACCAGCGCCACCAGCATGCCGAGGATCGCCATTACTACCAGCAATTCGATCAAAGTAAACCCTGCTTGCGTACGTCTCCGACCAGGCATCGCCAACTCCCTCCTTCGGTATTGTTAGAAAGCTAAATCATTCATGCTGAAGATACCCAGCAGCATCCCCACCACCACGAACCCGACGATGAGTCCCATCACCACGATGAGCAGCGGCTCCACCATCGAGACCAACTGCCGCAACTGATTATGCGTCTCTTTTTCGTAGTACTCGGAGACACGCATGAGCATTTCATCCAGCCGTCCGGTTTCTTCTCCGACACTCACCATTTGTAATGCTAACGTCGGAAAGACACCACCGCGACCAAGAGGGACGCCAATCCCCTGCCCTTCACGCACCCCCACCCGCACGTCTTTCAACGCCTGCCGAATCACCTGATTGCCCGCCACGGCCTCCACCACCTCCAGCGCTTGCAACAGCGGCACACCACTCTTGAGCAACGTGCCCAAGGTCCGGGCAAAGTGGGCGACTTCGCGCTTGCGGACGAGGTCGCCCAACAGGGGCATGCGCAGCCGCCATCGATCCCACGCGAAGCGCCCCTGCGGAGTCGCTAGATATTGCCGCACCCCGAACCAACCGCCAATAGCCATCACCACCCCAACCCACCAATAGGCATGCAACCCACCACTGATCGCCAAGAGCAGCTTGGTCGAAGTCGGCAGCGCATCACCCATATCCTTGAAGAGGGTCGTAAACTTTGGCAACACAAACGTGAACATGAAGATAATCGATAAACTACCAACAATGATGAGAATCACCGGATAGGCGAGCGCCGACTTGATCTCGTCTTGGACCTCTTGGGCGCGCTCAAGGTACTCAGCTAATCGTTGCAACGCGGTATCGAGAAATCCGCCGACTTCTCCGGCCTTCACCATATTGACGTAGAGAGGGGGAAAAATCTTCGGAAATTCTTCGAGCGCTTCCGCGAATGACTTGCCTTGCTGAACCGACCGTAAGATTTGCCCGATCGCCTGTTTCAGTTCGGCTTTGTCCGCGATGTTGCTCGCCACCGAGAGCGCACGGTCCAAAGGCAGCCCGGCGGAAATCAACGTCGCGAGTTCGCGCGTGAGAATCTGAAGATCTCGTTGTTTCACTTTACCGCGACGCGGCAGAGAGGGCAGTGCCGCTAGCGTAAGGGGTCGCCGCGCCCCCCCCGTCTTCACTTGTAGCTGTCCAGGCTCCGCGATGCGGAGTGGGACGTACCCTTGATCTTGGAGGCGAGAGGCAACGATCCGCTCCTCGCTGGCCTCCATCATGCCTTCAATGAGTTTCCCTTGAGGAGTCGCCGCTTGATAGTGGAATTGCGCCATACTGAAAATTCTCGTTCTTCTTAGCCGATACCCGCCAGTTTCTTCGTTGTCAACGCAAGCCCACGCCTCACAGGCCGTGCGACCGGGATGGCTCAGCCTTTCTTTTCCCTAGCACGCGCGGTTTTCCGTGAAGATGGCGTTTCGGCGGCTTTTTCCTCATGCTGCCGGTATCGTGGCAGGATGTGAGTCCCAAAAATTTCGAGTTGCTTACGTAATTCCTGTCGCGGCAGTAACCCCTGGTCGAACAACCAGGCGAACCATTCAGGGTTGGCGCTCTCCACGAGTTCATCCATCCCCTCGCGCACAGCGTCGACGGACCCCGCGTAAATATAGCGCGCACGTCGCATGCGTTCGGTCGTCCACTCTTCGGATGGGAGACGTGTCGTGCTGGCCGGATATTCAATTTCATCTTCCGGGAAACGAAAGGCGTCCCAAAAACCAAAATGTCCCCAGAACCGTTTGTAGCCGACCCCAACCAGTCCTTGCTCCGCCAAGCGGTCAGCCGCGCGCACGCTATCAGCAAAATAAATCTGCCGGAGCACCCCGATGTTTTGCCCAACCGCTAGCCAGCGGCCCGCACGGCCCGCTTCTTCGGCATAGATTTGCGCCAGATGGCGCAGTTGCTCCGGGCGCGACAACAGGATCATCGGGCTAATCTGTTCCCGCGCGCACCAGCGAATCGTCTCCGCGCTGGCTGAAAAGGCTTGAAACAGTGGGGGATGCGGCTTTTGGTAGGGCTTCGGCACCACAAACAGTTTCTGGATCCGCCCTTGGGCATCAACCTCACCGGGAGCACCGTAGTCTCTCGTCCACGCGTGAGCCGGCCATGGAGTCCCAGTGTCATACGGATATGGGTATTGGAAAAATTCACCGCGAAAACGGAACGGCTCGTCGGCCCAGGCCAGCTTGAGCACCTGATACACTTCTTCAAACGCGCGCCGGTTGGTATCGTCCAGCGTCGAATGGTCACTGGTGGTGGCCGAGATATGAACTTTTTGCGCCATTTGATCGAGCCAACGTTGCTGGTACCCACGCGCCAGGCCAACAAAAGAACGGCCTTGGGTCAGTTGATCGAGCCAGGCGGTCGTAATCGCTAAGCGCAACGGGTCCCAGCCAGGCAACACATAGCCAATGGGCCCAATCTTGATCCGCTTGGTGTGCATCGCCACGTACAGCAAGAATTCAGGAGGCCCACCAATCTCGAAACCTTCACTGTGTAAGTGGTGCTCAGGAAAGGCAATGGCGTCGAAGCCGACATCCTCCGCCAATTGCGCGAGTTCGACCACTTCGGCGAACATCGCTTGCCAATACTCGCTGTGAGTGGCGATTGGTCGGCGTTTTTTCCGCTCCGCGAGTGTGGCGGGCAGTGTCGGTAGGAGAAAAAGAATGAATTTCATAAGATCGCTCGCCGAGCATTGGCGTGGTTCAGTGGGCCGATTGTATACACTCTTCTTCGCGCGGTCACGCCTGGGAAGACAATTCCTCAATCACCGCCGCGCACAGCAGTGGGAAGAGCAGTTCGTGATGGCCCGTCAGATGAAAGCCACGTCCGCCATTTTGCGTGGGCCGTGTCACCACGTTCATCGCGGGTCGATAGTGCCGCACAAAGTCCAGATCGACCGTCGTCACCGCATTCACCGTATGCCCCAGATTGCGCGCGAGCGAGAGCGCTTTCAGGAAGACTTCAGGAATAATCACCGCCGAGCCCAGGTTGAGGAACACCCCGCCTTCAAGCTGCGCGACAACCGAAGTCAACAACCGAAAATCGCGGAGACTCCCTTCGCCAAGAGCCGCGCCATTCGCTTGAGGGTGCATGTGAATGATGTCGGTGCCAACGGCGACATGTACACAAGCGGGCACCTGTAAACGCGCGCAGGCAGCAAGCACGCTCAACGAGACATGTGGAAAACTCGCGGCGGCGATCCGCTCGCCAACGGCTTGTCCAATCCCCACGCCCTGGTTGAGTACGCCATCACAAATTGCGCTATTGAGAAACGCTCCGGTTTCTCGTGCCATGCCAAAGCTACCATCAGAGAGCGCCGCCGCCACATCCTCGGAAGTCTCACCATGCGAGGCCAGCTCGAAATCATGAATCACCCCTGCCCCGTTCATGGCGATGGCCGACACGATCCCCCGTTCCAACAAATCGATAATGAGTGGAGAAAGCCCCACTTTGAGCGGGTGCGCGCCCATGCCGAGAATCACTGGACGTTGAGCGCGAACCGCGGCAACCCAGCGCGCCACGATTTCACGAAAATCGGCCGCGGCTAATGTCCCTGGCAATCGTTGTAAAAACTCCTGAAGGCTTCCGCCCGCGGACCACGGCCTTCCCAGACTCGACGACGCGACGGTGCTTTTGCGTTGCGCGAGCGGGTACGTGCGCACCCGCGAGAAATCAAGCGGTGGAAATTTCACGAGGCGTTCTCGGTCTTCCCAAACAGCTCCAGATCAACAAGTTCACAGATCGTGTGGCCGATGAGAATATGGACTTCTTGAATCCGTGGGGTACTGCGCGTAGCCGAGACACAGAGGAGATGATCGACCCGACTTGCCATCGCCCCACCAGTCCCGCCAGTGAGCCCAATCGTGCGGATACCGAGTTCTCGACACACGTCGATCCCGCGCAGGATATTGGCCGAGTTGCCACTGGTGGAGATGGCGATAGCGATGTCGCCTTTTCTGCCGAGTGCTTGAATCTGTTTGGCGAAAATCACATCCGCGCCATAATCATTCAGAATGGAGGTCAAGGCTGAGGTATCGGTTGTCAGTGCGATGGCTGGGAGAGGGGGACGTTCGATGAGGAAGCGATTGACGAATTCGGCGGCCAGATGTTGCGCGTCGGCGGCACTGCCACCATTGCCAAATAAAAGAATCTTGCCACCCGCCCGCACGCTCCTGACAATCTCAGCCACCACAGCCACTACGCTGGCGCTGGACTCCCGAAGAAATTGTTGTTGCGCCGCGAGGCTTTCGGCGAAGATTGCCGAGATCGTCCGTTCCATGAGTGGGCGGAATCTTAGGGGGGGCCCCTCTCGGCGTCAAGGCAACGGGCATGCGAGCGATCAGAAAATCCGTAGAGTCACTTGACAAGTTTTCCGAACACCCGTACATACGTCGGACAAGAAATTCACCCCGGTCTCAATGGCGGAGGGGCCACACCCGTTCCCATCCCGAACACGGCCGTTAAGCCCTCCAGCGCCGATGGTACTACGGTACTAATGCCGTGGGAGAGTAGGACGAGGCCGGGGTTTTTCTTTTTCTACGCTGGGCGGGCGTAATTCAGTGGTAGAATGCCAGCTTCCCAAGCTGGACGTCGCCGGTTCAAGTCCGGTCGCCCGCTCTCCTTACCTCACCACTCCGATCCATTATTCCGATGACTCGTACTCTGAAATGTCCGATATGCCGCAAGGAACTCGTGTGGCATGGCAATCCCTATCGACCATTTTGTTCCGCACGCTGCAAAACCACGGACCTCGGCGCGTGGGCATCGGACTCGTATCGCATTCCTGGCGAAAAAATAGATGTAGAAGAACAAGGCGAAGACGAGGAAGATTCATAAGCGTTCAGCTATCAGCCATCAGCGTTCAGCAGTCAGTCAAACAAGAAAACACAGCGGATTTTATCCAACTTCTCACACCAACCAGAGATCCCAGAGCCCATATCTCCTTGTTTTTGCCGAAAGCTGAAAGCTGACGGCTGAACGCTGATTCCCTATTTACGTTTTACGTTTTACGTTTTACGTTCCCCCGGTGCCCATCCACCCAACCGCGATTATCGACCCTCGCGCCAACATTCACCCCGACGCCGACATCGGCCCTTATGTCGTTATTGACGGCCCCGTCACCGTTGGCCGTGGCACGCGAGTCATGTCCCACGCCGTGCTCACTGGCTGGACCGACATTGGCGAAGACAACGTCATTCATATCGGAGCAGTCATCGGGCACGAACCGCAAGACCTCGCCTACAAAGGCGCGCAAACATTTTTGCGCATCGGTCATCGCAACATCATCCGCGAACACAGCCAAATGCACCGCGGGACAGTCGAGGGCAGTGCCACCATCGTCGGCGACGACAACTACTTCATGCACCACTCCCACGTGGCGCATAACTGTCACATCGGCAACTACACGATTATCGCCGGCGGCGCGTTACTGGCGGGCTATGTCCAGGTGGAAGATCGCGCCTTTGTCTCTGGCAACTGCGTCGTCCACCAATTCGTTCGTATCGGCACTCTCGCGATACTACGCGGCTTGTCGCGCACCAGCCGCGATGTTCCCCCCTTTTGCATCATGGATGGCACGCACACTGTCCGTGGAATTAACATCGTGGGATTACGCCGGGCAGGCTTTAGTCGTGAGCGTATCCAAGCGCTCAGGCAAGCATTCGCGCGGTTGTTTCGTCAACGGGTCAATATGACCAGGGCGGTGACCGAACTGCGCGCCTCGCCCTGTACGCCAGATGTGCTCTCGTTGTTGGATTTTATCGCCCAGTCGAAACGAGGCGTCTGTTTTGGGCCAAGGCGGGAAGCGCAAGACGAGCAAGCGGAGGAGTAAAGAGGCAGTCAATGTACTGGTGGTTGGACAACACGCTACCGTGGGGACACAACGAACAGAAAAACGACAGAGCGGGCAGACGCGAAGTCTGCCCGCTCTTTGGTAGGTGGTCGGATCAGAGGCCGACCTTGAGCGACGCGAGCGGGGTGCGATCCACTACTGGGAGTCGCGCGACACCCGGCTGCAACTTGACCGATCCTGGGAAGCGCTCGAAGGGATCCGACAAGTTTAGCTCTTTAGCATACGCCCGTATCTCTGGCATCACTTCTTGTGCGAATAGCCGCATACTGGTCTGGCGATCTTCATTGCTCACCGTCCCTTGCACCTGAAAGACCGTGAGAATACTGACCCGGAGCAACCGCATGATGGTCTTCACCCGGTCAATGACCGTCTTGGGCGATCCCACGATCATCAGATGGTCCTTCTGCGCCTTGTCATACGCCACCATCAATTTACGCCGCACCTCAGCGTAATCCTTCTCTTCGCTGCTCTTCTCTTCTTGCGATTGTTTGAGCCGATCCGAGCTAACGCCCACCCAGCCCCCGCTCGGCATCCGCGCCAGACGGCGGATCGCGTCCCGCGAATTATAGCCCGGCGGCAAGGTATGCTCTGGCCGTGAGAAAGCTCCCGGCCCTCCCCCGAACATGAAACCCTTGCCCAGTTCTTGCGCTTTCTCATCAGTGTCGGCTACGAACACACTCATCAGGTAGCCGAAGTTCTCCGGCCCGGCCTGATAGCCGTGCTTGGCCGCGGTATCGGCGTAGAAGTCCCACATATCGCAGGTCGGCCCCAGCGCCGTGACCAACCCCATATACGGGTAGCCCCGTTCCGCGCACCACTGAGCGGTTTCGGGACTCAAGACCCCTGGAATCCACATCTGCGGGTGCGGTTTCTGATACGGCAGCGCCCACGGGTTGACGTGCCGATAGTGAAAGTGCTTGCCTTCGTAGCGCCAGGGACCGGGCCGCGTCCACGCTTGAATAATGAAGTCATGCGCTTCGTTGAAATACTCCCGGTTGTAGGCCGGATTGGCGTTATTGAAGAACTGTTCGCTCCCCGCGCCACGCACCCAGCCGGTGACGAGGCGGCCACGAGAAATGAGATCGATTTCGGCCAGTTCTTCGGCCATGCGCAGCGGATGCTTGAGGACCGGCAAGGGATTCCCGATCAGCACGATTTTCGCGCGCTTCGTGATCCGCGCCAAGATCGAGGCCTCGACATTCATCACGCTGCCCATGCAGAATGGGTTGCCATGATGCTCATTGAGCATGAGGGCGTCAAAGCCGAGCTCCTCGGCATAGCAGTATTCATCCAAGAAGTAGTTATAGTCGTCGGCCGCTTTCTCGCGATCAAAAAATTTGTTCGACACCGCGAAGAAGGCTTCATTGCGCAGCACTTCTTCCTCCGGCACCCAGCGATAGGGACGTTCGGTGAAATAGCCAATGATCATACTCGTTCCTCCTGTGCGAAGAATTTCGTGACGTTTCCTTACGCGTCGTAACTGCGCAGCACCTGCCCCGGCAACCCGCCCTGATACGTGCCATCTTGGTAAAGCACCTTGCCTGAGACAATCGTCGCCTTGATGCCGTCGGCGTAGGCCACAAAACGTTTTGCTCCACCAGGAAGATCATGGACATATTCCGGTTCATGAGCGGCGACCGTGTCAGGATCGAACAACACCAGATCAGCAGCCATGCCCTGGGCGATCCGGCCACGTTTGGGAATGCCAAAGAAGCGCGCGGGCTCCGAGGTCAAACGGCGTACGCCCTCCTCTAATGTGAGCGCTTGGCGCTCTCGGACCCACGTGCCAAGCAGATAGGTTGCGTACGGCGCGTCACACAACATATCCACATGCGCCCCTCCATCCGACAGGCCAATCATAAAGCGGGGATCGGTGATGAGGCGCTTGATGCCCTCCGGCTCATAGTTCAGCGCTTGAATGTCGAAGACCAGGTCCAGGTTGTCAGCAACGGCGAGATCGAGAAACACATCAATCGGATGCTTGCCTTGGGCTTTGGCCAAATCGCCAATGGTCTTCTTGCTGTCAGCAATCGCCTTCACCGCTTCGCTCTTCGCATCCAACACGGTCATCCGGCCCCATTGGCCAGCGAAGATACGGCGGCGGTCCATCTCTTCCCGAAACGCCAGACGAAAACCAGGATCGCTGTAAATCTTGATTTGCTCTTCCAGGCTCTTGTTGAAGACGGTATGCCAGGCGGTAAAGACCGCGAAAATAAACGGATTGCGCATGTTGAACTGAATGCGTAGCGGTCGGCATGACACCTGCGGCACCGACTTATCCCAGCCGAGAATGGACTGCACTTTTTCAACCACGCCGAGGTAGGAGTCCGGGCGTCCGGGCCGGTTAAACAGCGCGAGCCATGTCACTGGCCGTGTGCTTTCTCTGACGAGAAACTCTAGAAGGTCATACTCCTCATCGGCCATGTGTCCAGGCGTTTGCGCCGACAGCGCGAGTTCAATCGCGCCGCGTCCCGCCTCACGCAGCACCTGGCAGAAGGCTTTCAGTTCGTCACGACTCGCGTTCCGACACGCGAGCGGTCGCCCTTGATAGCCGATATGGTTGTTGAGGATCGTGCTGGTAAAGCCGAAAGCACCGGCGTTGATCGCTTCACGCAAGTGGTGCTGCATGCGGACAATCTCGTCGGCATTCGCGGCCCGCTCAAAGGATTCCTCGCCCATCACATAGTGTCGCAGCGGTGTGAGCGCCGCGAGGGACGCGACGTTGATGCCGAGCCCACGCTTTTGCAGCGCATCCAAGTACTCGGCATGCGTCTCCCATTGCCAGTCAATGCCACGTTGCATCACTTCGAACGGAATCGCTTCGACATTGACGAGGTCCCACATCAGGATGTCGCGCAGCTCGGGACGCACCGGCGCGACGCCCACGCCGCAGTTGCCCATCACCACGGTGGTAATGCCATGCCAAGAGGAACAGGTGATCAACGGGTCCCAGGCGACTTGCGCATCGTAATGGGTGTGCGGGTCAATAAATCCGGGAGCCAGCACAAGACCATCCGCGTTGATGGTCTTGGCCGCGGCTTCACCGTTATGTTTCCCGATCGCGGCAATCTGACCGTCCTTGACCGCGACGCACCCGTGAAAGCTAGGCATCCCCGTCCCATCGCAAATCCGGGCGTTGTTGATGAGTAGATCGTACATAATACGTTTCCCCCCTTTAGTCGCATGTAGAGATGACAATATCGCAACAGCACGCTGGTCACCGTGCACGGAAAGGCTCGTGCCCGAACTCCCGCCTTCGCGTGGAGTCACACGTTGGGCATGCCAGCTTCCGCCGGTGAAGTCAAGGAAAGTGTCTATCGTAGGAAATGCGCGGTCCCTCGAAGTCGTTTCTGGACGAGGGAGGAATACCGGCGGCTTGAAACCCGCCTGGGGAAGAACTCTAGAGAAGCCGGCGCGGTCCGTGCCAGAGACGGAAGGCTTTCACAAGCGACAAGGCGCTAATCAGATTCAAGGATTTTCTCTCACGAGAGTTCCGTGGTCGCGTACGATTCCAGTTGACTCATCCACCAATCGAAGTGAGCGCACTCCGCGCGAATTCGCACCAACCCAATGCGTCCAGCGACTGTCGGCCCATGCAAGGTCTTTCGATAGCCGGGGAAAAGTTTCGCAATGCGCTTCGATGGAGCCCATTCGGACCGTTCGTTGATCTCTTCTGGTGTGGCAACCGAATCGCGAATTGCCGCGAACTGAGGTTGCTGCTCCGGCTGAGCTAAAACTCTGGGGAGTTCATCCCGCGAAGCGAAAAGCCAAGCCTCAAACTCGTGCAAAGCAAAAAAAGGTAGGAAGTTTTTCGGATTCTCGAAATGGGTTCTGACTTCATTTTCCACATGCCGCACCCGTTGCAAAGGTGGGCCAAATGGGCGGGTTGCCATCCCTGGAAAATCGTCAGGAAGTCCGTAGTAGTCGAGCATCGTTGTCACCAGCGCCTCTCCCGCTCCCTGAAATAACCGACGAACATCGGTCTCAAACTTGGCGAAACTGGTCACTCCCCCCTTGAAATTGGGGCCGTTCTTCACTCGTTTTGTAACCAAAACGGTCGGCTTCAGATACAGATTCTG
Source organism: Deltaproteobacteria bacterium (assembly GCA_031389045.1). GTDB lineage: Bacteria > Desulfobacterota > Binatia > Bin18 > Bin18 > JABFSC01. The sequence continues at coordinate 16,198 of JANMSE010000455.1, forward strand.
TTGCGCAAGAGCTGGGGCGAGGACATCCTTCACAAAGCGTTCCTCGGTCTGCCCTTCCACCAAAACGAGTGCACGCTTGCTCATGGTCTCGCGCCGAGAACGTTTTTCTCCCAGAGTTCCCCAAGGGCATAATCGTCGAGCCAAGCGTCCATATTTTGCGTACAGAGGCGACGAAAAACGCTCTGATTATCTTCCCGATCAACAGTCCACACTTGCTCCGGCTCAAATTGGTTAACCAAAGTCACGGATTGAGTTGCCACGATGACTTGCGTGCGGGTGGCGGCGGAGCTCAGTAAGTCCGCCAGAAGCGTGATGGCGGCAGGATGCAGGCCAAGCTCGGGCTCGTCCAGCAGAACCACAGCAGGCAACTCCGGTTGCAACAGGAGCGTGGCAAGGCAGATGAAACGTAACGTGCCATCCGAAAGCGCGAAGGCGTTAAAATAGCCGTCGTTGCCTTTCTCCTTCCACTCCAAGCGAATTTTTGCCTCGTTGAGTCGCGAGGGCGCGAGACGGAACTCGTCGAAGAATGGCGCGATCTGCCGTACGGTGTTCTGGATTGCGGCGAAATGGTCGGGTTTCTTCTCTTGGAGCCAGTAGAGGAATGGCGCCAAGTTTTCCGCTTGTGGACGCAAGAACCGGTTATCCTCCACATCCCCTGCCCCTTTCACTGCCGCAGTGTCGCTGGTGTCGTGGAAGTGGTAGCAGCGAAAGGATTCTAAATAGCCGACGACCCCATGATTCGCGATAGCGCTGGACATGCCCCCAATCTCTTTAGACCCCGTGACAATGGACTCGGAAGCAGGCTCCAAAGATCGTTTCCGATCGTGGCAGCAGAAAGCCTGCTGCCCCACAATCAAAGTTCCTTCGTCGGTCGGCACCAATTGAAGGCGATACGCATTGCTGACCTCATCCTCGGAAAACTCAAGGAAAAATTCCATGAACTTGGAAGTCTTCCGTCCAAAATACAGCAGACTGTCCGCCCCACGTTGTAAGGAGTAGGTCGCGAGATTTTGTTGCTGAATCTCTCGGAGAAACCGAAAGACCTGAATGAGATTCGATTTCCCAGCGCCGTTCGCACCGATGAAGATGTTCAGACGCTCTAACTCCAGCGTTTGCTCGCGAATGGACTTGAAGTTCTGAATGGTCAGCTTGTCGAGCGTTCGCATATTAGGAGGTCGTGTCCGCTTTGTTTTGGGGACTCCGAGCCTACGGCTTTCCTGACGGTCTTTCAACGAGGCGTGGAGAAGGCAGCGAAGGCACGACGTCCAACACGACCGAGGGCAGCTTGCCAGCGCCCAAAACTTCTTTGGCGTCCAGAATCTCAATGCCCACAAAATTTTCGCCCTTGCCGATATTGAGAGCAATTTTCTCGTTCAACCGCGCAGTGAGGCATTCGTGCTTGCCGTCGATCAGGCGAATGTAGAGGGCGTCAATTTCGGCATCGTAGCTAATTCTCATTTCTGCACGCGGTCCTCCACCAGCTTGATTTCCTCGGGGGTCAGGTCGTACAGCTTGTAAACAAGCTGGTCAATCTCCCTCTCCCACTCCGTCGTGTCCGCTCCGGGATCGCGCTCCTTCGCCGCAAGGATTTGATCCACGTGAGAGACAAGCTTTGTCAGATCATTTGGCTTGATTTCCGGGATGGGCAAATCGTTGATCATCTCCTTCGTGAAGGTCGTTCCTTGGTTGTAGCTCGACGCCGGGTACTTCTCCTTCAGATAGAAGAACGGCACAGAGCTATTCAGGATTGCGGCTAGAAGCTTCAGTGTTTCCAAGTTGCTGGAAGTAATTAGAAGGGTCGTCTTGCCGGGAATGGTTCTGCCGTCTGAATCTAAACACGCATCCAGCAGGTTCAGCCCTTTCACTATGAGTTTTTGCTTCGTTGCCTTCTGGCCGTATGTATTCCGAAATGCTTCCAGAAACTGCTTCTTCTGAACCACAGGCCGAGAATACCTGTTGCCCAAATAAATCATTTCCCGGCGTCCCCACTTCGAAACGAACTTGCCAATCGTTCCTGTGTTGATGATCCGCAGGTAATCAGTTTGTTTCGCGTCCTTAGGCTCTTCTTCGATGAACTCCTTCAGTTTGTAGGCATCGGACGTTGCGCAAGCATTCTCGCAAAGGCCATATTCGGAGAGCCTTCCAGAGTGCGTGCCAACCTTGGCTAGCAATTCGAGGAAATCCGAGAAGAGCCAATCATAGGCATAGGGCGGTTTCAGAGTGTCCTTGGAGATGATTCGCTTCAAACTGATCTGTGCTCCAGCGTAGTCGTAAATACGCAGCAAAGGCTGTGGCCGGTTGACGAAGACTGTCACGATCGCATCAACGGTCGCACTTTCGAAAACTGAACGCCCAGCCTTCAAAATGCTGAACACCTTGTCTGTTGTTTTGGAACGCAACTGACCGCCGAACGGCTTGGAAATCCATTTGTCTGGCGTGATGAAAGAAATGACGCCCTGTCTCCCCAAGAGCGCGAACCCTTTTTCGTAGAATGCGATGTAGATGTCCCAGTTGCCTTTTGTCAGTGAGTAAGAGGCTTGGATCAACTGGCGCAACTGAGGGCTCTCTTTCGTCATCGTCTCGGAATCGATGTATGGCGGGTTGGCGATTACAGCGTCGAATCCGCCTTTGGCGCGGAAAACTTCCGAGAAGTAAATCTCGAAGTCGAAATTTACCTCGTAGCCGAGGCTTCTCTTGGAGGATGCAAAGCACTCGGTTAGGTTCTGGTCGATTTCCTGTTTCAGTTGGGCCTTTCGGCCGTGGTCGCCTTCTTGAAAGAATTGCTCTTTCAGCTTTTCAATCTCCACAAGCCGCTGCGACTTGAATGGGAATCCAATGAGCGAATTCCCCGTAACGATTTTGAAATCGAGATTCGGCAGCGGTTTGATCTGCTTCACGTCCTCCTCGTCCACGACCAACGACAACCAGAGGCGGAGCTTGGCGATCTCGACTGCGCCGGGGTCAATGTCCACGCCATAGAGGCAGTTCTGGATGGCGTGGCGCTTGAAATAGTACGGCGTGCGCTCGCGCACATCGTTAAAGTACGGCGTGAGTGCGGAGCGGGCGCGAACGATCTCGGTCATCATGCCCACCGGGAACGCGCCCGACCCGACGGCGGGGTCGCAGACGGTAATATCGGCCAGCTTTTCATCAATCAGCCGGGCGTGTGGCTCGATGCTTTTAGGCATCTTGATGCGATACTCCGTCTCGACCGCTTCGTAATGGGAGATTTGCTCGCCGAGATGGACGAACGTTTCGATATCGGTACGAGGAACAACTTCCTCATACACTGCCGTTTGGAGTGTAGTCTGCTCCATCTCGGGTTCGCCAAAAAGCTTGACTTGCTTCAGTTCTCCAGGAACGAGAGATTTCTGGCGCGTGTTGAGGGCGGTATCGAGATAGTTAACGAGGCTTTCCTGGCACATGTAGTGGACGATCTCGCGCGGCGTGTAATACGCACCCAAGCCCTTGCGGCGGTTGTCCTCGATCAGGTTTTCGAAGACCTTGCCGAGCATTTCGGGGTCAATCGTCACTTCCTTTTCCAGCGGCTCGGCTTCGTTGACAGTGAAGTTGTAGCGCTCAAACACGTCGAGCACGCCGGTGCCCGTAATGCCTTCCTCGAAGAATTCGGAGTTGGTGAACAGCTTGTTGGGCAGAAGAATGTCAATCTTACGCCAGTCATAATCGCCTAGAGGTTCAAACAGCCCGCCGTTGAGGAACGGGATGCGGCATTTGAAACGATTGCACCACGCCTCGTGGCCGCGGTCGGTGGCGAGGGTGTCGTAGAAAAGCGATTCGAGAATGTCGTTGAAGAAATTGTCGTATTGGCTGTACTTGCGGTCCGCCAGCCGCCGCAAAAAGTCACGTGGGCCTCTGCCCCAGTCCTGTCCTCTGGTCACGCCGAGCCAGCCTTTCTTCTGGAGGAAGTAGAGGAAGACGATCTGGCCCATGAGTTTCTTGGCGAAGTCCACAGTGTTGACACCCTTGGCCGTGAACTCGTCTCGGGTGGTGTTGTCCTCGGCGACCAGTTTTTTCAGCGCCTCGCTGATCTCTTCGAGCAACTCCCTATACTTGATGAAGAATTCCTTGGTGACGGCCTCGACGCTGAACGCCTCTTCGATGTCCGCCAGCGGTGGGTCAGTCTCAGTATTCTGAAGCAAATCGAGAAATCGGGTCTGCGCGGTGTGGCAACTCTCGCCTTCGCCGACGATGTAGGAAAAACGCCGCGCCGGGGTGAGGTGCGTTTACACGCCAACTCTGCCGGAATCTTTTTCGACGGTGGCGTATTCCATTTTGACGTAGGAGAAGCGCCACGTCGTTTCCGAAGGCGAGACGAACGCCACAAGGGCGGCGTCCTTATCTTCTCGCTCTTTCAGGTGGTCGGCTACAAAATTGCGAATGGCGGTGCGGGCGCGTTCCAGTTTGGATTCAGTGGTGAGGTGGACAATCAATACGTCCAGCTTCTCTTTGCCGGGCGCGGTATACGTACCGAGGCGCTCGAAGCGTTGAACATGTTCCTTGAAGGCGGCCTTGATGTATTGGCTGTTGCGCGCGAAAACCTTGGTCTCATCCAGGCGGTTGAGAAGATTCAGAGTGAAATTCCGGAAACGCGCTTTATCGAACGCGGCAGTGAAGGTCTGACGAATGAGATTGATTGCCTGTTTCTTATCCATGATTATCTACAGATTGTTGATCCAGTTTTTGAGACTTGCCATGACACGCGTGAGCCGAGCCGGTTCCAAATATCCGATCGCGCCTTGCAAGAGAGCACCTTCCACCACCGCTAGGCGGCAAACTCGGATCACGCTGGACACAGCCAGGCCGGTTCCCGCGAAATCCGGGTCGCTCGAGTTCACAAGTTCATCAAGTCCGGGCGTGGCTTGATGCAAGCGGGAAGAGATGGGGCAGATGAGCCAGTCGTCGAATTTCCCCGGGCACTTGCCAAGCACAAGGACTGGCCTGTTCTTGCCTTGAGAAAGATCGCTGTTCGGTGCCTTGACGTAGGCGATATGTCCCGCCGCAGGCATCAGTAGGATTCCTTCACAGGGATGTTGTCATAGGCTGAAAAGTCCTCATCCTCCATTCCGCGAAATGCGGACTGCAACGCGAACTGGGACCATGCCTGATCAGTTCCATCTTCGTGGTTGCCGTTGGATACGACCAGCCACGAGGAAAGGATGACTTCACGCGGACTGAGCGTATGGGCAGTCTGTTGGGCGCGGGTCGGTTGAAATAACAGTGAGGGGATATCTCGCCGGAGAATGCCTAGCACCTTCAGCGGTTCGCTCTCCTTTTTCAACGCTTCGGCGACCGTTTTGGTGGTGGGCTTGGGAAGCGCACCGTCGGTCAGAAGCTGAATCACCTGTTGGATGTACGCTTCGTCGTCCTCGGTGAAACCGTGATAGCGGCGGATTTCCTTAGCCTTGAGCCGCTTCAAGATATAAGCGTCGTTCGCGCCGCCTTTACGCCTGGG
>JANMSE010000485.1:0-12224 GCA_031389045.1 Deltaproteobacteria bacterium
CGCCCTGGCAAAAACCCTGTGCGCTCGCCCTCGCCTCTCCTTTCTCCCCTCTTCTTCGCGTCCCCCTCTTCCAACATCGAAGACCTCTCCCGCGTTGAAGCGTGCGGATGTGTCGCCTGAATCACAAAATGAAGGGAGGAATAAATCGTAGTGCTCGCGAATTAAAGCCGAGTGGGGATGGGAATGGATCCCATAACGTTAGTGGTGTGTGGAGAAGGAGGATGGAACGATGGCGCTGTACAGTGGCGGGCGGTTTTCGTGGGAGAAGGGACTAGTTGTGATCTTCTTGATGGCCCTGAGCGGGTGTGGCGCTGGTGGAGGTGATGATAACGGTGATGATGGCGGCACGGGATTACAGCCAACGCTGCAAAGTATTCAGAGCAACATCTTTGGACCAATATGCGCGCAGGCGGGATGCCATGTGGGCGGCGGCGCGCAACAGGGGCTTATGCTCGACTCGGTCGCCAATTCCTTTCAAGACCTTGTGGATGTCGCGAGTACGGAAGCGCCGTCGCTCCTCCGGGTCAGTCCTGGCAACCCGGATAGCAGCTATCTGGTCCACAAAATTGAAGGACGCTCGACCATTGTCGGAGCGCAGATGCCACTGAACCAACCGGGACTATCGGGACCGCAGATCGCGGCGATTCGGTCATGGATTCAGAATGGGGCGAGTCAGTAATCGCAGGGTGGAGACACAATGAGTGGGCAGCGGGAAACTTTCCTTGGGCGTGGTGGAGTGGTTGGTGCGTTCCTGTTGTGGGCCGTCCTGTGGGGTGCTTCGACGGTGCGGGCGGAACCCTACCTTGCTGTCCGTGAAGGGTACAAATGTAGTTTCTGCCATGTTAATCAGACCGGTGGCGGAAAACGGACCGGCGTGGGCAGTATGATGGCCGACGTCTGGACCAAACCTCCCAAAGACCTCTTCTCCGACCTGATGTCGCGCACGCCCATTACCGGCATGCTTGTCGATGGCGTTTCCATTGGCGCGGACTTCCGTGGCACTAATACCACGCTCATGCAAGACAAGCCCAACGCCAAGGGCCGCGTGCGGAACAACACCGCATTTCGCCCGGTCCACAGCAACGACTTCGAGATCGCCGAAGCCTCCGCGTATCTTGAAGTCAATTTGATTCGCGACGCCCTCACCTTCTATCTCGATGAATCGTTTGGGCCCGGCAGCGCGTTCAATCGCGAAACCTTCGGCTTGATTACGGGATTTCTGCCCTGGAACATGTATGTGAAGGCGGGGAAATTTTTCCCGCCTTATGGGTTCCGTCTACAAGACGACGCGGCCTTCATTCGTTCTCGGACTGGCTTCAACTTCACCAGCCCAGATACTGGCGTCGAGGTCGGTATTGCGCCAGGAGATGCGTTCTTCAGTGTCGCGGTCACCAACGGGACCGGGATTTCGCGCGGGCAACGCATCGGCAAGCAAGTGTCCCTGAATGGCTCTTACCTTTTTTCCAATGTGCCGGTGGTCCGTAATCTGTGGCTCGGTGGCTCCTTCGCCCACAACTCGCTCAAAGGAAAAGAGCGGATGCTCTACGGATTCCACGCGGGGCTCAACCTCTGGCGGCTCACGATGCTGGGTGAAATCGACTTTATCGAGGATGAGCAATTGCCCCAGCGGGCGTCGCAATTCGCCGGATACGGGGAGATCAACTGGCTGGTGTGTGACTGGATGAATGCCAAGTTCGCCTACGACTACTTCGACCCGAGTCGACAGCGTGGCGATCAAGCGCTCACCCGCTATTCGTTCGGTATTGAGCCATTTCTCAGTAAATTTTTACAACTCCGCTTGTTTTATCGTGTCTACAACGGAGTACCAGAAAAACCGCAAGATAATTTCGATCAACTCATTACCGAGATGCACGTGTTCTTTTGAGGCGTTTTATGAAGACCAGTTCCCACGATGGTCGAGGCCCACCCGGCCTGAGCACCGCGTGCCATGCGCACCATCCCCCCTTTCCATGACGCTCAGTCTGGGAAGGAATACCTACAACCACTGCACCAAAAAGGAGAAGCTCAGTGAAAACGTTATCGACAGTTATTCGCTCTTTGACCCTCGCAGGTCTCACTACCTTAGGAATGACACTAGCCGTGAGTCCGTCCCCCGTCCATGCTGACCAGGCAACGACGTTCATCGCCCTTTTGAATGCCGGACAAGAAGTCCCGGCAGGAACCAGCACCGCGGCAGGTATCGCCTATATGACACTGGGGAGTGATAACAAACTTTGTGTGGCGGTCACCTTTGGTGGGCTGGTAGGAACACTAGCCGCGGCCCATGTGCATGGTCCCGCCGTACCCGGAGTGAACGCGGGCATCCTGTTTCCCCTCCCTACCGCGAACCCTATCAATACTTGTGTAGGACCGCTCGATAAGACCCAAAAGAAAGATTTACGCAGAGGACTCCTTTACGTCAACGTCCACAGCTCGACCGCACCCGGTGGAGAAATCCGTGGACAGATCGAGCCGATCGATAGGTAGTGAAAGCAGCCGCGCGCCGGGGAATAAATTCCCCGGCGCGAGAGCCCAATGGCATTAAGCAGCAAACCGGGGGTTGAAACCCCCGGCTACCCTCATACGCCGCTCTGCGGCGTCTCTGGCCTCGCTCCGCGAGGCCATGAGGGTAGCCGGGGAGTTCAGTCCCCGGCAAGGGGTGGCGTGGGGGTGATTTCTCCTGCGACAAAAACTTCCTTAACTTAATGCCATTGCCCGGCGAGGGGTGGCCGTGAGGTATTTCCTCCTGTGACAGAAATTTCCTTAACTTAATGCCATTGCGCGTGAGCCGGGTTGGTTCCTTATCCTCGCGCTCATGCTGGCCTCTGTCCTCTCTCCCCACGGAGCGAAAAGGATTGAGCGCTTATCTTCACAAAACTTGAGTCCGATCAAGAGCTTATCAAGAGCGGCATTCCCCGCCTCTGGTCACTTCCTCGTTTACTCCCTTCCAGCGATGTGGTAACAGTAGCCCAGATTTGTTCGCCGGGAGGATGCTGCCATGTCCGGCCACTCAAAGTGGAGCACGATTAAGCACAAGAAAGCCCTGAAGGATTCTCGTCGGGGCAAGCTATTCACGAAACTCATTAAAGACCTCACGATCGCGGCCCGGCTCGGTGGGAGCGATCTGAGCGCCAATCCGCGTCTTCGCACTGCCTTAGCCGCAGCCAAGGGGTCCAGCATGCCCAACGACACCATCGACCGGGCCATTAAAAAAGGCGCGGGAGAATTAGCAGGGGTCCACTACGAAGAGGTGATGTACGAAGGACATGGGCCCGGTGGCGTCGCCATCATGGTGCAGGCACTGACTGATAATAAGAATCGCACCGTGTCGGAAGTCCGTCTCGCCTTTGGCAAATACGGTGGGAGTCTGGGCACGCCAAACTCCGTGGCCTGGATGTTCACCAAGAAGGGCATCATTACGCTGGAGACCACGCAAACCGATGAAGATCAACTGATGGAACTCGCCCTTGATGCTGGAGCGGAAGATGTCAGCAGCGGAGACGGGGCATTTGAAGTCGTGGTCCCACCAGAAGATTTCGACACGGTGCGAGAAACGCTGGAAAAGGCGGGGCTGACGCTGACTTCAGCCGAAGTCACCATGGTCCCGCAAAACACCGTGACGCTGAGTGGCAAGGAAGCGGAACAGACCCTCAAGCTTCTTGACATGCTCGAAGAGCATGATGACGTGCAAACCGTCTCGGCCAATTTTGACATCGCCGAGGAAGAAGCCGAACGGCTCAGCGCGGCCTGAGCAAAGAAGACATATTCGTGGCTGCCCAATCCCCAGCAGTGCCTCTACGGGTTCTCGGCGTCGATCCCGGCACGCTCCGCACCGGGTGGGGCGTGATCGAGCGCAGAGGGCACACCAGCACCCTGTGCGCGGCGGGAGTCATCACCGCCAAGGGGTTTCATTCGTTACCGGAGCGGTTACGGATGATCCATGCCGGGTTGGTCGAAGTCATCACCCAGTGGCAGCCCCAGGTCCTCAGTCTCGAAAAAGCCTTTCTTGCCTATAACGTCCAAAGCGCGTTGCGATTGGGAGAAGCGCGGGGCGTCGCGCTGCTGGCCGCGTCGCAAGCCGGACTCCGTATCGCGGAATACAATCCCACGGAAATCAAGACCGCGGTCGCCAGTTACGGTCGCGCCGACAAAGTGCAAATACAAAAGGCGGTGTTCACGCATCTCGGCTTGTCGCACGGCCAGCAGACCACCAATTTGGCGGCGAGCAAGGATGCGACTGACGCCTTGGCCGCCGCCTTATGTCACCTGAACAGTTCGCGGTTTGTCGAACACATACGCCTCGCCACGGCGAAAGAGGGGCGGAAGACCGGGCAAGATTCGGAGCGGATGCAACTGTTGCGGAGCGCCTTTCAGAAACGGTCGATGCCGCGTAGTGTCCCAACGATATTGAAGGTCAAAGGCTAGTGCTGGTGCGGTGTCCGGCACTTCCGGGAGTCACATGATCGCACGTCTTTCAGGTGTGTTAGAGGAAAAGACCCCGGACCAACTGGTGGTCAATGTGAACGGCGTGGGGTATCAGGTGCTGGTCTCGCTGCAAACCTTCTATCGTCTGCCCGCCGAACAGGAACGGGTGAATTTGCACGTCCACACCCACCTGCGTGAAGATGCGCTGCAACTCTACGGATTCCTCGAAGAAAAAGAAAAAGCGGGTTTTTTGCTCTTGAAAGGGGTGACAGGGATCGGCCCACGCCTCGCGCTGAACATTCTCTCTGGTATTCCGGTGGAAGAGCTGGCGAATGCGTTGCGCACGAGTGACGTGACCCGCTTGGTGGCGATTCCTGGAGTCGGGAAGAAGACCGCCGAACGCATGGTGGTGGAACTGCGGGAGAAGGTCGGGGCTGCGGCTGATAGTCAAGGAATTCCCAGTGAGCACGCGCCGGTGTCGGCGGAAGCGATCTCCGCGCTGGTGAACCTTGGCTATCGTCAGGCCGAAGCGGAGAAGGCGGTACGTGGGGCCATACAACGGGGCGCGACCACGATCGCGGAAGTGATTCGTGAATCGTTACGGAGTCTGCGGACATGAGCGCGAAAAAGAAAGTCGAGATCATCGAAGAACTTTCCCCTGTGCCGTTTGAGGAACCGCTCTTAGCGGTAGGTCCCACGGGACCCGAGGATGAACGGCTGGAGGGCTCGCTCCGGCCACGGACGCTGGGCGAATATATTGGCCAAGAGGCGATCAAGCAGAATTTGCAGATCGCCATCGAGGCGGCCAAACAGCGCGGCGACGTGTTGGATCACTTATTGTTCTGCGGCCCTCCGGGACTAGGGAAAACCTCCCTCTCGCATATCATCGCACGCGAAATGGATGTCCACATTCACGCGACCACCGGTCCGGTCATTGAACGGCCCGGCGACCTAGCGGCGATCCTGACCAATCTTGAGAGTGGCGATGTCCTGTTCATTGATGAAATTCACCGCCTCAACCATGTCGTCGAAGAACTACTCTACCCGGCGATGGAAGATTTTCAGCTTGATTTGGTGGTGGGTCAGGGACCCTCGGCCCGCACGGTCAAGCTTGATCTCAAACGCTTTACGCTCGTTGGCGCCACGACACGGGCGGGCTTGCTGACCTCACCGCTGCGGGATCGCTTCGGCTCCACGTTCCGCCTGGATTTTTACCAAGTCGCCGAACTAGAGCGGATCATCCGTCGGTCGGCGGCGATTCTGCACTTAGTGATTGATGCCAGTGGAACCTCCGAGATTGCCCGTCGTTCACGCGGCACGCCTCGCATCGCTAACCGACTGCTGCGGCGCGTGCGGGACTTCGCGCAGGTCAAAACCAATGGTGAGGTCACGCGCGCCGTCGCCTGCGATGCCCTCGCCTTACTGGAAGTTGACGATGCGGGTTTTGACAAGATGGACCGGGCGATCTTGTTGACGATTATCGAAAAATTCAACGGTGGGCCGGTTGGCGTGGAAACCATCGCCGCTGCCATTGGCGAGGAAAAAAGCACTATTGAGGATGTGTACGAGCCCTATCTGCTCCAAGAAGGATTCCTCCAACGCACGCCACGAGGGCGAATGGCGACAATCCAAGCGTACCGTCATTTGGGCATTGCCCGTCCACCCAGTGGCGAGCAAGGGCAACTGTTCTGAGAGGCTTTATGACCGAGCTGGAAAAAACCCTCCCGCAACACGAACAGCCAGAAGAACACGGTCGTCGCCTCTACTGGGAAGGGCTGATTATTCTGGCGACCGCGCTAGCGGTTGTGCTCTTAGCCTTCTCGCTTATGCGCCTACCCGAACTGAGCGAAGCCTCCAATCTGGCGAGCAATGCCGCTTTTGTCCTCCTCATCAACCTCAATATCATCCTGCTCATTCTCCTCGTCTTCCTGGTGGCCCGGAATCTGATCAAGCTTTTTTACGAACGTCGCCAGAAACTCCTGGGCTCTCATCTGCGGTTTCGCTTGGTGACGGCCTTCGTGGCTATTTCGCTCTTCCCCGCGATTCTGTTGTTTTTCATCGGCGTCGGATTTATGACCCGCTCGCTGGAGAACTGGGTGACCTCGCAAGTCGAGGATACGCTGGAAGGGGCGCTGGGGGTGGTCAATACCTTTTATGCGTACTTAGGCGACGAAGCCTTGGTCCATGCGCATGGCATGGCGGCGGCCATTACCCAATCCCAGGTGCTGGCGGGAGAACAACGACAACGCCTTCAAGAACTGGTTGAGGAGCGACAGCGCGTGCTGCATGTCGGACGGTTGATGGTGTTTTCAGCGGAACACAATCTCTTGGCGAATGCCACCAGCACCGAGTGGCCAGCCCACGAACGACGCGGCGTCGATACCACCCTCCTTGCTCGTGTGTTGCGCAACGAAGAGGTCCGGCAAGTCCGCCCCTTGGGCAAAGCGGAAGTGGTGTGCTCTGGGGTTCCGATTGTTGTTGACGGGCACGTGGTCGGGGCGGTCATCGCCGAATACTTCGTGCCACAGAGTGCCGCGCAACAGAGCGCGCAAGTCATGCACGCCTTTCGGGAATATATGCACCTGCGCATTCTCAAACATCCGATCCGCACGAACTATGTGGTGACGATGACGCTGGTGACGCTGGTGGCGATCTTTTCGGCGGTCTGGGTCGGGTTGTTTCTCGCGAAAAAGATCACCGTGCCCCTGCAACGCCTGGCCGCGGGAACGCGCGAGGTGGCCCAAGGGCACTGGACCCACCGCATCGAGGGCGAGGCGGAAGACGAGATTGGCACCTTGGTCGCGGCCTTCAATCGCATGACCGGGGACCTGCAACAGAGTCACCATGAGCTGGATGCCCGTCGTCGCTACATGGAGATCATTTTGACGAACATCACCGCTGGGGTGATGTCGCTCGACCGCAATGGCTTTATCACGACGATGAACCGCGCGGCGGAGCGGTTGCTCGGCCTGCGCGCGGTGGAAGTGATTGGGAAAGACTGTCGAGTCATTTTCGCGACCTCCGAGTTTTATGAAGTCCGCAAAATCGCGCGTGAACTCTTGCCAGAGTCCGCCGGTGCGGTCGGCGAGGGAGGGCGCGAGAGTCAAGGGCAACTCAAACTCCGGCGCGATGGCCAACCGGTCTCGCTCTTGGTGACGGGAACATTGTTGACCGACGAACATCAAGAGGGCATTGGCGTCGTCTACTTTTTCGAGGATGTGACGCAAATCGTCCGGGTTGAACGGATGGAAGCCTGGCGCGAAGTGGCACGGCGCATCGCGCATGAAATCAAGAATCCGCTCACACCGATTCAGTTGGCCGCGCAACGGTTGCAACGACGCTTCGCCCCGCAAATCACGCACAACGCGGACGTGTTCAATGAATGTATCGGCAGCATCGCCCATGAAGTGGACGCGATCAAAAAACTGGTGAACGAATTCTCGAGTTTCGCGCGACTGCCGACCGCCGACCACTTACCGGAAAATCTCAACGTGTTGATCCAAGAAGTGATACCCGTGTTCGTGGAAGCGCATCGCGATATCGACTTCGTCTCGGAGCCGGATGCAGGACTGCCGTCATTGGAATTGGACCGCGAGGGGATCAAGCGTGTCGTGCGCAATTTGCTCGATAATGCCGTGGCTGCCTGCCGCATGGCCGCGAATGGGCACCGGCCCCGCATCACGGTGAGTACCCGCTATCTCTGGTCGCTGGGCATGGTGCAGCTTGAGGTGGCGGATACCGGCTGCGGCATTCCGCCGGAGGAAAAGGATCGGTTGTTCGAGCCGTATTTTTCGACCAAAAAGGAAGGAACAGGATTGGGGCTCGCGCTCGTGGCGACGATTGTCGCCGATCACCAAGCGTTTATTCGGGTACGCGATAACGACCCCCAGGGAAGCCGATTTATTATTGAGCTACCGGTACGGCGGAAGGCGCAACGCGCGCCAGTGACGATGGACACTAGCCAATTCCCGCTGACGGACACCGGAGGACACGGTTAGGGAGGATGGTATGGAAGAGACGATTCTCGTGATTGATGATGAAGAAAAAATTCGCACGACCCTGCGCGGGGTATTGAGTGATGAAGGGTTTCGCGTCCTGGATACCGATGGAACACCGCAAACCTTGGAGTTGGTGGCCGCTGAGCGTCCCGACCTGGTGATTCTCGATATCTGGATGCCACGGATTGATGGCATTGAATTGCTAGAGCGGATGAAAATTCAGCAACCCGAACTGCCAGTGATTGTGATCTCTGGGCACGGCACCATCGAAACCGCGGTCCGCGCCACCAAACTGGGTGCAAGTGATTTTCTGGAAAAGCCCTTTTCCATTGAAACCCTCTTACGGTCGGTGTATCGCGCCACTGGGCGGCTCACCAGCGATGACGAGCCCTTGCCTGAACGAGCCGATCCCTCGGCGGTGACGACTCCTTCACGACGCTCCCGTCAGCAAACGCATGCGCGAACTGTTGGCAAGAGCGTGGTAGTCCAGGGGCGCGGCTTGCACTCTGGGGTGCGGACGGGCGTGATCCTGCACCCCATGCCCCCCGGAACAGGAATTGTGTTTGGCGCGCTTTCCGCATCCGATGTGACGATTCCCGCCACGGTGGACTATGTCGATTCCACCGGGTATGCCACCAGTTTGCGACGTGAGGGCGTTGTCGCCCAAACGATCGAGCACTTGATGTCGGCTCTCCATGCGCACGGCGTGACCAATCTGCTGGTCAAGATGCAAGGGGAGATTCCGATTCTGGATGGGTCAGCCTTGGAGTTTTGCCAATTGTTGGAAGAGGGAGGCATTGTCGAGCAAGCGGAGAGCATTGAGCCGGTGCGGATTGATCGCCCGTACCAGATTGGGACACTGGAATCGGGGAAATTCGTGCGCATCGAGCCCGCCGACCGCTTCGAGGTGCACTACACGCTACGGTATCCCGAACCGGTGGGCGAACAGGTCTACCACTACATTCATCGGGACGCGCAAAGCTATCAAGAGGAGATCGCGCCCGCCCGCACGTTTGGTTTTCTCAAGGACATCCAAATGCTCGAACAGATGGGACTCGCGAATGGCGGACGGCTCAACAATTGCATTCTCATTGGCGAACAAGGCGTGATTAACCCCCCACTGCGTTTCCCCGATGAGCTGGTGCGCCACAAGATTTTGGACTTGCTTGGCGATCTCTATCTGTTAGGGCGCCCGATTCAGGGAAAAGTGACCGCGTGCGGGACAGGACATACGGACAATGTCGCGTTGGTGCGCGCCATTCGGGAACAACTGGGAGCGCAGGCGACCGTCCACTGAGGGCTGAACGAATTGTCCTCGGCGGAAAAGTGCAACCTTTTTCGCCGAGGATGAAGGCCGAGGCGCCTACGGCGTCACCCGTTCCAACATCCGTGGAAACGGAATCGCCTCGCGCACGTGATGGAGGCCACAGAGCCATGAGACCATGCGCTCAATGCCCATGCCGAAACCGGCGTGCGGCACGGACCCATAGCGACGCAGGTCGAGATACCACGAGAACGCTTGTTCCGGCAGACCGTGCTCACGAATCTTCTTTTCTAAAATTGCGAAGTCGTCCTCGCGTTGGCCCCCGCCGATGATCTCTCCATAGCCTTCGGGTCCGAGCACATCCATGCACAACGCGACCTTCGGATTGTCGGGGTCCGCTTTCATGTAGAAGGCTTTGTTCTCGGTGGGGTAACGATGAATGATGACGGGCCGGTCGAAGGACTCGGAGATAACCGTCTCGTCGTCACCACCAAAGTCCGCTCCCCACTGAATATCGATGCTTTTTTTCTGCAATAACTCGATGGCGTCGCCGTAACTGATGCGAGGGAACGGCTTCTTGACATTGGCAAGTTTGGTGAGGTCACGCTCCAGGGCGGTCAGTTCCTTCTGTCGATTGGTCAGCACCCGCTGGACGACGTACTCGATAAAATCCTCTGCGAGGTCCATGTCGCCGTTCAGGTCGCAATAGGCGACTTCCGGTTCGATCATCCAAAACTCGGTGAGATGGCGACGGGTCTTCGATTTCTCCGCACGAAAGGTGGGGCCGAAGCAGTACACTTTCCCGAAGGCCATGGCCCCAGCTTCCATGTAAAGCTGGCCACTCTGGGTGAGATAGACCGTGTCATCGAAATACTTGACGGGAAACAGCGTGGTCGTGCCCTCGCACGCGGCGGGAGTGAAGATTGGGGCGTCGAGCAGGGTGAAGCCATGATCGTCGAAATAATCGCGACACGCCCCAATAATTTCACTGCGCACGCGCAGGATGGCGTGTTGTCGAGCCGAACGCAGCCACAGGTGGCGGTGATCAAGCAGAAACGCGACACCATGTTCCTTGGGCGTGATCGGATACTCGTGGGCGATTTGATGCACGGTCAGGCTTTTGACCGACACTTCGAAGCCAATGGGCGAGCGGGCATCGGCGCGCACGGTGCCAGTTACCGTGAGGGAGGATTCTTGCGGCAGATGATCCGCCTGTTGGAACATCTCCGGGGGCACGTCGCCCTTGAACATGACGCATTGGATGGTGCCCGTGCCATCGCGCAGTTGGAGGAAATGCAGCTTGCCGCTGGAGCGTTTGTTATAGAGCCAGCCGTTGAGAGAGACCTCGTGTCCTTCGTGGTTGCCAATGTCGCTGATGTAAATCGCTTGCGCCATGCGCGTCCCTTTCTTGATTGTGGTGTTTTGTTGGCCGTGGCACTATAGCACAGAGAAAAGGAGATGATGATGATGAGTCGTTGGCTTACGAGTTTTTTGCTGTGGGTGTTGATTTTTCCACTGATAACGGCGTCGGCGCAGCGCCGCGGTCCAGATGAGATTGAGGACGCATTACGTGACCTGCCTCCGGCGCAGCGCGCTCAGTATCGCCGACAATTACTGAATCTGGATCGAGTATCCCGACGCCTGCTCCAAGCGGTTCCCAACCCGCCCCAGGTCGATATTGTCCTCGCCGCGGGGGAGAAATCCGTCAACGCCGGGACCACGTTCGGCAAGGTCATTATCGCGGAAGGGATGCTCGATTTTGTGAAGTCCGATGATGAACTGGCGATGATTGTTGGGCATGAACTGGCCCATCAGACACTTGGCCACGTGTCCCGCGGTGCGATGAATAGCGTGCTGCTCAATCTTGGGAGCGTCATCGCTGGTTCGTTTATTCCAGGTGGGGAAGCGGTCACCGGTCTGTTTGGACAGATGGTGCTCAACCATTTTAACCAGGACCAGGAGCGTGCGGCGGACCAGGTGGGCCTGCGCTACGCGTATGATGCGGGGTATGATCCCCAGGCGGCGGCGTATGTGATGAGGCGCATGGCGGAGGAAGTGCCAGAGACGGCACAAGCGGGGTTTTTCTCGTCGCATCCATCGTCGGTCGAGCGCTTCGCGACCCTGCAACGCGAAGCAGAGGAATTGGGTTCTCACCATGCCGTGCGCCGGACGGAAAGCGTGACACCTGGGCCAAAGCCTGTGTCTCTGAAACGGAACGAAAAAGCCTGTAGCAAGGCGCGTCCGTTCTTTTATCAAGCGCAAGAGACCAAGGACCCTGAGCGCCGCATCGCCCTCTACCAACGTGGGTTGCGGCTGTGTCCACAGAGTCCACGCGCGCATGCCGAGCTAGCGGAAATCTACGACGGCATCGGAGAGCGCCGGGAGGCGATTGAGGAGTATCGTGAGGCGCTGCGGTACGATGCCGATTATCCCGGTGTGAGAAATCGCTTGGCGGAGTTGGAGGGGCGCTGAGGACTATCTCACGCGGAGACGCAGAGGCGCAGAGAAAATTTCTACTCTGCGCCTCTGCGTCTCCG
>JANMSE010000632.1:0-2426 GCA_031389045.1 Deltaproteobacteria bacterium
TTTTTTCATGCCGAAAACGTGTCACGTTTCCAGACCCTTGAAAACCCCTAAACCTCAAGCCTTTCCGCCATTCGCAGGCCATCAAAAACTCGTTTCTTTCCACCTTTTTCCACGAAGAGCCGAAAAAACAAGGTGGCTATCTTGGGGTTGCAGAACGAACAGCACCAGCGTGGGCCGTTGAGCTTTGGCAATCAACCGACCGAATAAATTGGTCGTTTGTCCAAACGTTGCGAACCGCAGCCAGTTGGAGAGCCGGAGATTTCCACTACCCGATCTTCTACAACGCAGACGGGTGGAGCAACGAGCTTGTTGACGGAACGAATTTCTACGTTGTCGGAGCCACTCACAATACCGTAGCCCCCCTAAAGGCGATGAGAATACACTGAGGAAATTCATCTTCCGCGGATGTCAGCTATGAAAGTTTCCATCGTCATTCGCAGTAAAAATGAAGAGCGCTTCATTGGTGCGGTTCTGGAACGGGTGCTGGAGCAGGAGTTCACCGATCCCTACGAAGTGCTCGTGCTGGATTCAGGATCGCAAGACCGGACGCTCGACATTGTCCGCGGCTTTCCCGTCCGGTTAGCGACCATGCCGCCGGAACAATTTACCTTTGGACGTGCGCTGAATCATGGTACGTCGTTGGCGATAGGTGAGATCGTTGTGTTTCTTTCCGCCCATTGCGTGCCGCGCGAGCGGACCTGGTTACGAGAATTGACGGCGCCACTGACGAACGATGCGCAAGCAGCCGCGACCTATGGCCGACAGGAGCCGATGCCGGGCGTGAATCCTTTCGAGGAGATCGAGCTGGCGCGCACGTTTGGTCCGACGGCGCATGGTGCCGTACTCGCGCATTTTTCCAATGCCAATAGCGCGATTCGCCGTCATCTTGTCACGCAATATCCTTTTGACGAGGTCGTGAGTGGCGGCGAGGATTTTCTCTGGGCACAAGGTCTGCCTTCCTCGTGCACCGTGCGGTATGTGGCGACGGCGAGTGTCTTTCACAGTCACCCACCGTCGCTACGCTACTGGCGGCGACGCGCGTACATTGAGGGTTTGTTCATGCCCTACCTCGCGCAGCGTGGGGTTGCCAACCCGTGGGTCGCCAACCCGTGGGTCGTGCCATCCACAGCTCAAGGGTATCTGTCGCGATTCAAATGGCATGTGCTCGCGCGCTGGATGTCGGAGTTGCGGTGGCTGTTCCGGCATCGGTATTTTGCCGCCCTGTTGTACTATCCCTTGTACGAGACGAATCGTATTTATTTCTATACCAAGGGCAAACGTGACGGACGGTTGCGTTATCCATCGTCCTAGCCACCACTGCACAATGTCCAACCCATGACGCCCGACTAAGAACGACCTCACGCGCTGACTCCCATGCTCCTTTCCATCGTGATTGTCAGTTGGAACTGTCAAGAAGAATTGTTGAGCTGCGTGGACAGTCTGTTCCAGCATCCGTACAGTGGCGAGCAAGAGATCATCGTCGTCGATAATGATTCGCGGGATGGCACGGTCCCGGCCTTGTGTGAGCGTTTTCCGTGGGTGCGAATGATACAGACCGGAACGAATTTAGGTTTTGGTCGCGCGGCCAATCTCGGATTACAACAGGCGCGCGGCGACTTGCTCCTCTTTCTGAATCCCGACACGGTCGTGCCACAAGGCGCGCTTGATGCGGCGGTGAACATCGTCGTGAGGCACCCGGAAGTTGGCGTGGTTGGCGTGGGCTTGCGCGATGGCGAAGGGACCCTCCAACCTTCGTGTGGACATTTTCTTTCCTTGCGCTCTTTGCTTGGTGGCAATCTGCGTCCTGCTCGCGGTAAGGGGCCAGAGCTGGAAGCGGACGGCAGGGGCGTGCTCTGGACAGTGCCGAAGCAGGCGGAAGTGGATTGGGTGATAGGCGCGTTCATGGTGGGCCGGCGTGAAGTGTTGGCGATGGTGCGTGGGTTCGACGAAGACTATTTTCTCTATGCCGAAGATATGGACCTATGCTATCGCTTGCGGCAACGTGGCTACACCGTGCTGTTTTGTCCAGAAGTGACGGTGACGCATCTGGGCAATCGCAGTGGCGCGCGCAAATGGGCGGAACGGCGCGAGAGTGAGATCGTGCGCTCGGAGGTGCTTTTTCTCCGTAAACATCGTGGGCGGGTTTCAGTTTTGGGGTTTCGGGTACTGGGAGGAAGTCTCTTCTTCTGCAAAAGCTTGGCGGCATGGTTGCGTTCCTGGACGCACGACACCGCGAGTGTGGTGGACGCGCGTCGGTATTGGCACATGACGAAAGTCTGTTGGGGATGGGGGTGAGGAGAGACAACGTTGAGGAACCTTACCTTCCATGTTAGAAGAACTCTCAACGGGAGACTTCCACGATGGCGACTCGGACAATTAAGACATTAGGAAAGACAGGTCGGATTACGCGGGATCAAGCCTTTAAG
>JANMSE010000552.1:0-4006 GCA_031389045.1 Deltaproteobacteria bacterium
CTTCGACTCTGACCTTCAGCTCGAAACGATTTCCCTGCCATGTCACTTAGGCGGGTACACAGCGGAGGCGAGTCACCAATCCCGCAACTGTCAAACTTTGCGAGTCCCCCAGCAAAGCTGGGGGCTTACCCTTGGAATTAACGGGAGATGTCTTCACTTTTGACTTTTGCGTTTTGACTTTTGACTTTTGACTTCTCCGTTTTCGAGCGCCCGTCTTCACTTTTGCCTTTTGCCTTTTGATTTTTGCCTTTTGATTTGCCCCTAAATGGGGCGAGTAACGGAATGGGACCACGTCCCAAGCCACGGAGGAATCACCGCACCGAATCCGCCCGCCGGCCCTCCGGCGGCAACAACAAGAAGATCATCCGGGGACCGTAACGCGGTAAACTCTTGATCCGGTCCCTTGCCGCGCGTGGCGATATTTTTCTTGCCAACCGTGGCCCACTCACGCCGCGTCACGCGCGCCGCCCGAAAGATATAGTCACGAATATCCCGCTTTTGCCAGCCAGCGGCGATGAATAATTCGCGAATCTGCTTCGGAATCACAATCGCATAGTTCCCCGCCCATATCGAATAGGTCAACATGTTGTGACGAATCTCCGCCGCGAAGGTCTCGGCCAACTCCTCTGGGTCTTTCGTCCACTCGTTCATAATCTGATGGGGCGACTCACACGCCATCACCGTGACGCCGGAATCACCCGCGGCCACTCCCCGCTCTTGAGCCAGCGGAATCCACGAACTGTCTTCTTCATCCTCGGCGATGCAGAAGGTGAACTTCCCTGGATGCCCCAGCGTTGAACGGTCAAGCTGCCCAGGAATACATTCGAGGACATTGATAAGAAGGAGTCGAATCGCGCGCCCGATGGTGGCATTGGCGCGACTCGCGTTACCCAGCGCGTTGTGGGTCGCGTTCATACCGAGCGCGGTACGAATGGGACCATTCACCACAATGAATTGAGCACTGCCCCCGGTGCTCGCGGTGCTGCCATGCAGGTTGAAATCCTCGTCACACATCGCCCGCAGCACCGCTACCACCACCGGCATATACGTGGGCAAACAGCCCGCCATCACCGCGTTAATCGCCACTTTCTCGGCGGTAATCGGTCGTTGCCGCACGGCCTCAACACCAATCACCTCACCCGGCGTGAGGTGCACCGCCGCCAAACATGCCAACACCTGTTCTTCCGTCGGTGGCACGATCGGCAAACCGTCAGTCCACCCTTTTTGCTGGTAGAGTTCGTTGACATCAAGGGCATCAGCCAAGTCATAGTGCTTCGATCTCAATGTGTCGGTGTGAATCATATCGACTCCCTCATGCTGCCCGCTCCTTCATTGACAGTGGTATCACTATTCTTTACTCAATGATTTATCAAGAGAAATGGACGAACGGACAAAGGAGACGTGTATGAAGTTCACCTGGTTTAACCTGATGCCCTGGCCCTACCTGCCGGATGATTTTCGCGAGAAACATCACTCCGTGTGGGTCGATATTCCCAATACGCTCTATGACCCGCAAAAAGGGCATTTCGTCTATCACCAGTACATGGACCAACTCGAATATGCCGAGTCGTTAGGGTTCGACGGGATCGGCTGCAACGAGCATCACCAGAACGGCTACGGTCTCATGCCGTCTCCCAACATCATTGCCGGGGGCCTCGCCCGACGCACCTCGAAAGCGGCCATCGCCGTGATTGGCAACTCGCTCGCGCTCTACAATCCACCGATTCGTGTCGCCGAAGAATTCGCCATGCTGGATGTGATCTCCGGTGGTCGCCTGCTCGCGGGCTTTCCGGTCGGCACCTCAATGGACACCAACTATTGCTATGGACAGATTCCCGCGCTCACCCGCGACAAATACGCCGAAGCGCATGAATTGGTGATGCGCGCGTGGCATGAGGACGAGCCTTTTGCCTTTGACGGCAAGTACAACCAGTTGCGCTACGTCAATCTGTGGCCCAAGCCGATCCAGAAACCCAACCCGCCGATTTACATTCCCGGTGGCGGCTCCATCGAAACTTGGGACTTCTGTCTCGATAACGACTACAACTATTCCTACCTCTCGTTCACCGGCTATCTGCGCGGCAAGAAGCTGCTCGACGGCTACTGGGATCAGGTGGCCAAACGCGGCAAGGATGAGTCGCCCTATCGCGCGTCATTCGCGCAAACGATTTGCGTGGCGGACACCGATGCCGAGGCGGAAAAACTCTACGCCGAGCATGTCAATTATTTCTATAATCGCTGCCTCCATATCTATGGTGGCTTCGCCGACGCGCCGGGCTATCGAACCATCAAAACCATTCAAGCCGATGTCCTCAATGCGTTAAGTGAGGGCGCGCAGAACATGTTCCCTTCGCTCTCGTGGAAAGATCTGGTGGATGGTGGCTACGTCATCGCTGGCAGCCCGGCCACGGTGCGCGAGCGGATGGAAGACCTCATTAAGGGACTGCATACTGGCCACATCTTTTGCCTCATGCACGTCGGCAACATGCCGGACTGGAAGACGCGCTACTCGACCAAACTGTTCGCCGAGAAAGTGATGCCACATCTGCGCAACGTCTGGCCTGAGTGGAAAGACGACGACCGATGGTGGTGCCACCCGATGGAAAACCGCTTGCAACCTGAACACGGTATCGAGCAAGCCCGTCGGGACGGAAGGATCCCGCTATGAGCGTCACCATGCACCGAATCGAAACCAAACGCGGAGCCAAGGTCCGTGTCTTTGAAGCGGGCAGTGGCGCACCGCTCGTGTTCATGCACGGCGCGGGCGGCCTCTTCCCGCAAAACCCGTTCCTCGACAAGCTGGCGGAACGCTACCATGTGTTCGCACCCGAATTTCCCGCCTACGGAGAGTCCACGGGCGAAGAATTACTCGAAGACATGCTGGACTTCGCATTGCATGGGTGGGATGTGATCAGCGCGCTAGGGCTCTCCAAGCCGCATCTCATGGGCCACTCAATGGGCGGGATGATCGCGGCGGAGATGGCGTGTCTCGCGCCCAATGATCTCAACAAACTGATCCTCGTCAGTTCAGCAGGATTGTGGATCAACGAGCATCCGATTCCCGACCTCTTTTCATTCCTACCACACGAGTTCGCCACATATCTCTTCCATGATCGCACTCAGGGTGAGGCGATGTTGACTGGAGGACTCGATCTCCAGAATCCCGCCGCGTTGAAAGAGTTCTACCTGGGCAATTCCAAGCGGTTGAGCATGGCCGGGAAGATTCTCTTTCCGATTCCGAACCGTCGTCTGTCGAAACGTTTGTATCGCTTGACCGCGCCCACGCTGGTCGTCTGGGGCAAGAGCGACACGCTGATTCCGCCCGTGTACGCGGATCGCTTCAAGACGTTGATTCCGCACGCTGAAGTCGTGCAAATCGCGGAAGCCGGGCACATGGTGCCTTACGAACAAGCGGAAGCATTCGTGGCCGCAGTCACGCGGTTCTTGGGGTAACTCGAGACCGCACGCAAACGCCAATCCATCACCGTGCGGAAGGAAACACCGTTGGGGTGATCCTTCCATTCGAAAGGAGTATTCTCGTGATTCAACAATATGATGCTGTCGTCATTGGTGCCGGCGTGTCCGGCCTGTATGCGCTCCATAAACTCCGCGAACTCGACCTCTCGGTACGGGTTTTCGAGGCTGGCACCGATATCGGCGGCACCTGGTACTGGAATCGCTACCCGGGCGCCCGTTTCGACTCCGAGAGCTATTCCTACCAATACTCCTTCTCTCAGGAACTGCTCGACAAATGGCAGTGGAGCGAGCATTTCGCAAGCCAGCCAGAAGTCGAGCGGTATTTGCACTTTGTCGCGAACACCTTCGATCTCAAGCGCGATATCGAATGCAACGCGCGCGTCGCGACCGCCACCTACGACGAAGCGAACAAGATGTGGGAGCTGGAGACCCATAACGGGTTGCGCGCCCCGGCGCGCGACGTGATGTGCGCCACAGGGCTGCTGTCGGCGCACCACATTCCGGACTAATCAGGAGTTGCTGATTTTAA
>JANMSE010000638.1:0-24130 GCA_031389045.1 Deltaproteobacteria bacterium
TAGTAAATGCCGTCCATGCTTCGACGAGCTCAGCACGAACGGAAAAAACTCAACGATTTCAACATCCGATCCGTTCACCCTGAGCCTGTCGAAGGGTGGCAGCGGGTTGGTTCGCTACAAATGATTTAGGAAAACTATAGTCCGTGCGCTCGCGCAGTTTCTGTAAGAGTTCAGCGTGATCGCGAAGCCCGTGCTCCTGCGCGTTAATAAAAGGATCAAGCACCTGACTGTCGAGATCGGCCCGCCGCCCGTCCCAGAACTTGGCTGGGGTGTAGGTGGCATTGCGAAGTGAGGGCGTGTTGCGGGTGCCTTGCTTGTCGTGCACGCCTTGCGCAACGACTCTGCCGTCGGTGAAGGCTTTCTCTGGCTGGTGACACGAGACACAGCTCACTTTTCCGTCTTGGCTGAAGCGGGGATCAAAGAAGAGGGTGCGGCCCAGTTCCGTGAGCGCGGCGCTTTGCGCACGAGTCGCGCGCGAGTGTTTGTCAGCGGCCTCAGCATGGTCAGGATTGACGGTAGCAATGCTACACGGTAGCAGCACTGCGACGACGAATCCGCAGTATCTGCCAAGAGCAAACTTTCCGGTGATACGGCACTGCTGGACAAGCCAGCAGTGGCACCCGACACACTGCTGGACAAGCCAGCGGTGGCACCCGACACACTGCTGGACAAGCCAGCAATGGTACCCGATCAGCAAATCGGCGAGTTGTCTTTTGACAAGCAGCAAGAGTAAGAAGGCCTGCGTCATCTCGTGAGTCCTGACTGTCTCATCTTTGTCTCATTATTGGTGGAACACCCTCGAAGCACACAAAAAAAGGCCGAGCACCAGCATGACCAATGCAGTGGTCATTTCTGGCAACCCGGCCAACTTCTTATTCCCCGTTCGCACCTGGTTCCTGGCTCCAGGTGTTACCGCAACCGCTTCCTCACTCCGTTGACTCTGGTGTCAGTACGGTGGATGAAGTCCCGTCGGCTTTCCGTCACCGGATCACTCCGGGTATGGCAAGCCGCTTTATGGCACAGAAGAAAAAGACGCACAAGTGGCGACGATCTCACTTGGGGGAGAGGGGTGGGAACTGGAGTGAGCGAGTAGTGAGTAGCCTGGATGAAGCGAAGCGCAATCCAGGAAGGTACGTGATGCGCGGCAGGAATCCCGGATTCCACGCTATTCCATCCGGGCTACAGGGCTGGGCTATTCGGGAGGTTCCTGAAAACACTGCTGGACAAGCCAGCAGTGGCACCCGACAGAATGAGGGTGGACATCTCTATTCTCCTTATTACGCTTTACGCCTCACGTCTTCAGCACTTTCTTCTTATGCGACACGTAGTCAACCAAGAGATACTCCCCCAAATGATCGGGCCGCGTGTAGAAGGCGCGCCCGCGGTTCATCAGGGTCATCTTGTCGACGAACGCGCGCAGGCTTGGACTGTCGTCCAGCATGAAGGTGTTAATCGTGATCTTTCGTTGCGTGGCCCGCTCAACTTCACGCAATGTTTCTTGCGCCGCGCGCATGCTGATGCCGCCAAACGATAACGGCCATTCACAGTAGAGTCGCCCACGAGAAAAATAGGCGGTCGGCTGTCCATCCGTAACCACGATGATGTTCTGATTGTGGCTCGGATGTCGATGCAGGAGATCACTGGCCAGGCGAATGCCATCTTGCAGGTTGGTGAACGGATCGCCCATGTTCCAACTGGCTTCGGGCAGGTCCTTGATTTTGAGTTCGACCGCGCGCGTGAAGAAGCCCACCACGGAAAAATAATCGCGCGGATAGCGGGTGCGAATCAGACTTTCGAGCGCGAGCGCTACTTTCTTGGCCGCGGCGAACCGCCCTTCCCAACTCATTGACCAACTCATGTCGAGCAACAACACCGTGGAACTCGTGGTCGTGTGGTCGGTGTCATAAATCGTGAAGTCTTCCGGCGCCATCTGAATCGGGACACTCGCATTGCGCAACAGCGATTTTTTCAGCGTGCCGACGAGATCAAGGTGCATCGGGTCGCCATACGTGTACGGACGAACCACATCCATCTTGATTTCAGCGGCGCCACGATGATCGGCGGCATGCGCGCCGGTGCGATCGCGCAGCAAATTGGCATAGATGTCGCGCAGCGCGAGCTGGCCGATACGACGCACGCCTTTGGGTGAGAGCGCCATGCGCCCTTCGCGGTACACCAGGAATCCCGCCTCTTGGAGCGCGGCTTGCATCTGTTGCAGGTTTTCAAAGTCTCGCAACGTGCCTTGCCCCATCATCTCGCGGAGTTTTTCCAGGTCGATTTTCTCTGGTCGCCCCGCCAGCAGTTGCTGTTCCATCTCTTGCAACTCTTGCATCACTTCCATCAGTTGCTTGGTTTGCTGAAAGTCGAGGGACTGTGGCCCGTTGAACAGGTCCTTGTAGCGACGCTGAAAATCCTCAACAGCGCGAATGTCGTTAAACTCTTGCATCAATTCATCGAAGGCTTGCTGCGCGCCAGCGTCTTCAAACTCATAGCGCGCCAGCTTTTCCATCTTATCGCTCATGCGTTGGGGCAATTGCTTGAGGAACTGTTCTTTCTCCGCCGCCGTTTCGGGTTTTTCCGGGCGCCGTTCTTGGAGGGTCTGCTGCTCCTGTTGCAATATCTCGTTGAGCTTTTGTTGCATCTCATCAAGGGCGGAGCGCACGTTGGACTCGCGATACCGTTTGCGCATTTCCTCGCGCAGGTCACGAACCAAGTCATCCAGCCCTTTGAGCTTGTCCTGCTCGCCTTCGACCCCCTGCCGCATCATCGCATCCATGGCTTGTTGCAGATCGTCCGTCATGGACATCTGTTTGGCCAGTTGCTCGAAAAGCTGGTCCGCCGAAAGCCGGACACGCTGCGAACCGTCCCATTCGGTGTAGCGGAGGGTAATCATATTCCGACCTTACGCGCGATAGGTGTAGCGACCACCCTCACGTTCTTTGTTGAGTTTCTGGTGGAGATGGAGCCCTTCGAGAATGAATTCGGTCGCCGAGGCGATGCGGGCGGGTTGATCGCCCACACCAAGTGTGACGAGCGCTTCCGTCAAGCCGGGAATGTTCTTCGGCTCTTCCAGGTAAGAAGTCGAGGTCATCATGTCCGACACTTTCACACCCCACCCATTGGCGAAGTAGGCGATGGTCGGCTTGAAGGTATCCAGTTGAAAATACTGATCGAAGATTTTCAGGACAGCGCGATTGACCAAACGATCGATGAGGTCATCCTCGCGTTTGTCCTCGCCCGAATACTCTAGTTCGATCTTCCCCGACGTCGAGGAGAAGAGCGCATGCAGGTCGCTCATCCGTGGGACGATCTCTTTTTCTTTGAGACGGACCGTGCGCTTCTCGGCATTACTCAACACGCTTTCGAGATTGTTAATGGTGACACGCACGCTCACACCAGAGGATTGGTTAATCTCATTCGAGGCCCGCGCCTCAAGCGTGAATTGCGCGAGAATCTCCTTGATGAAGCGGGGAATATGGATCGCGAACTCGCCACGGGGAAATTCCGTGGCTTCTTGCTCCATGATGGCGATTTCATGGTCGAGCGAACGGGGATAGTGCGTGCGAATCTGCACGTCGAACCGGTCCTTGAGCGGCGTGATGATGCGTCCGCGACTGGTGTAGTCCTCCGGGTTCGCGCTCGCGACAATCACGACATCCAAGGACAGCCGAATCTTGAAGCCTTTGATCTGCACATCTCTCTCTTCCATGAGGTTGAAGAGTCCGACCTGGACTTTTTCGGTGAGGTCGGGCAGTTCGTTAATCGCGAAGATGCCGAGATTGGTGCGCGGAATCAGGCCGTAGTGAATGGTCTCCTCATCGGCCAAGTACCGGCCTTGCGCGACTTTGATGGGATCGACTTCGCCAATGAGATCCGCCACCGCCACATCGGGCGTGGCCAGTTTCTCCGAGTACCGCTCCTCACGCGGGAGCCAACGAATTTCGAGATCATCCCCGCGTTCCGCCGCGAGACGACGACCACCCGGCGTGATGGGCGCGAAGGGATTTTCGGGAATGTCGGCGTCCCGAATGATCGGGACATACTCATCAAGCAGGGTCAACAAGCCCCGAATGATCCGGGACTTGGCCTGGCCTCGTTCGCCGAGAAACACCATGTGATGGCCGGACAGCACCGCATTCTCGATTTCCGGGATAACCGAGTCCTCATAGCCAATAATGCCGGGCAGCATGCGTTCTCCCGCCGCGAGCATGCGCAGGAGATTGGCGCGCATCTCCTCGCGCACGGGCAATGGGCGATAGCCAGCTTTCTTGAGGTCCCCAACGGTTTTGGCGTGGAGACGGAGCGAATCAATAGCGGTGGTGTGTTGCACGAGAATCTCACTTTTGGTTATGGATAGCGGTCGGGGTCGAGGACAACGCGGTAAAATACGGGTGCAAGAGATCGTAATTATCCAGCAAGTGCTGCGGCATGACGTGCACCGCGCCGACGACCGGCATGAAATTCGTATCGCCGGTCCAGCGTGGGACGACATGCCAATGGAGATGGTCGGCGATGCCCGCGCCCGCCGAGGTGCCGAGATTGAGCCCGACATTCATCCCGTGCGGGTGCATCACCTGTTGGAGGAGCGCCACCGTCTGGCGGAGCGTGTGCATCAGGTCCGAGAACTCGACCTCCGGCAACTCCACCAGATTGGCGGTGTGCCGGTGCGGCGCGATCATGAGGTGGCCGTTGTTGTATGGATACTTGTTAAGCATGACGCGGGAGTAGGGGGTGACGTGGAGAATGAGGCGCTCACGCACGATGGTCGGGTCCGGGGGAACGCAAAAAATGCACCCAGAGGTCTTCTCTCCGTCAATGTACTGCATGCGCCACGGGGCCCAGAGGACCGTGCGGTCACTCTCCACCTCACGGTTGGACACGGCGTTGGGGTCGCGGGTGCTCATTCTCCCTACTCTTCGGCTGCCTCGGTTTCATCGTCATCGTCCAGGAATCCTTCGGGAAGCGGCTGCCCATCAACCCGGAGGCGCAATTCCTTGCCGACTTTGAATAACGGGACCCGCTTGGCCGCCACGGACACGATCTCTCCCGTGCGCGGGTTCCGTCCTTCCCGGGCCGTGCGTTGTTTCACCATGAAACTCCCAAACCCGCGAATTTCGATCCGTTCGCCTTTCGTCAATGCCTCGGTCATACTGTCGAACACGGCATTGACCATGACCTCGGCTTCTCGGCGAGAGAACCGAGGGTATTGTTGCGCTACTTCTTCGATCAGGTCTCGCTTGGTCACAACTGTCCTTTCTTTCTCAACCCTAGCAGGCACGGGGCAGTCCGGGAGTCTAGGAGTCTAAGAGGCTGGGACTCCTAGACTCCTAGACTCGGATTTACCGCTTGGGCTGCCCTTCCCGTTCTTCGCCCTCATCACGATCAAGGCGCAACTCTTCGCGCAGAATGTCCTCGAAGGAGAAGCGTGCTTCATCGCGTTCGCGCTTGAGGTAGGCTTCCATCTCCGCCCGTTCTTCACTCTTGCGTAGCGCTTTGATGCTGAGTCCCATTTTGTGTTCGCGCGGGTCAATGTGAATGACTTCCGCCTCGACTTCTTTCCCGACTTGAAAAAGGGCCGAAGGCTTCTCCACCCGTTCTGTCGAGAGTTGTGAGATGTGCACGAGCCCTTCGATCCCTTCTTCTATTTCGACGAAGACGCCGAAGTCGGTCACACTGGTCACTTTCCCGTGGATGCGACTGCCCAACGCGTGCCGTTGGGTCATGGTGAGCCAAGGATCCGGGGTCACTTGCTTCATGCCGAGCGAGACCCGCTCATTATCGACATCGACGCCCAACACGACGGCATCAACCTCATCCCCCTTCTTGTAGAGTTCCGAGGGATGTTTGATCTTCTTTGTCCAGTGGAGGTCGGAGATGTGGACGAGACCGTCAATGCCCTCTTCGACTTCGACAAATACGCCAAAGTCGGTGAGGCTTTTGATCTTCCCATGCACGCGACTCCCAACCGGGTGATTGGCGCGCACCAGTTCCCAGGGGTTTTGCGTGATCTGTTTCAGCCCTAAGGAGATGCGCCGATGCTCAGGCGAGATTTCCAGAATCGCGACATCAATTTCCTGCCCAACGGACAGGAGCTTGGACGGATGGGTGACCCGTTTCGTCCATGACAATTCAGAAACATGCAAGAGTCCCTCGACCCCTTTTTCGAGTTCGATGAACGCGCCGTAGTCAGCAAGGCTCACCACTTTGCCGTGCACGCGGTTCCCCACCGTGTAGCGCTCGGTGACCGTGCTCCACGGGTCCGGGACTAGTTGCTTCATCCCCAAGGAGACGCGCTCTTTTTCCGCGTCATATTTCAGGACTACGACGTTGACCTTTTCCCCGACATGAATCAGTTCCGACGGATTCCCGATGCGCCCCCAGGAAATGTCCGTCACATGGAGGAGCCCATCAATGCCACCGAGATCGACGAACGCGCCGTAATCGGTGATGTTCTTGATCGTGCCTTCGAGGATGACCCCTTCCTCAAGCAAGCGCAGGGTTTCCTCACGGAGCGAGGTGCGTTCATTTTCCAGCACCGCCCGTCGCGAGACCACCACATTCGCCCGTGCGCGGTTAAATTTCAGGACCGCGAATTGCCCTTTTTTCCCCACGAACCGGTCGAGATCGCGGACCGGTCGCAGATCGACATGGGAGCCGGGTAAAAAGGCTGGGACGCCGATGTCCACTTTCAGCCCGCCTTTGACTTTCCCGACCACCGTGCCTTCGATTGGGGTCTTATTGTTGTAGGACTCTTCAATGTCGTGCCAGACCCGATACTGTTCGGCCTTGGCCCGCGAGAGGACGATGCCTTCTTGCTCGGAATCAGCCGCGTCAAAATAGACGTCGATTTCATCGCCTTCACTTACCGTGAGCGTTCCATCACGTTGGCGAAACTCCGAGACGGGAATGTGTCCTTCTGATTTATATCCGATATCAATGGTGACGACTTCCGCTCCGATTTTGACAACCCGACCGCGAACAATCTCTCCCGGCTTGACCGACCGCATGCTCTCTTCGAACATTTGGCCAAAGTCTTCACCCATGCCGCCTCCGCGTTGCGGGGTTACGTCAATGGGTGGTGTTGTGTTGTGTTCCATGTTGCTTCTATGCTCCCTCAAATCTGCCTAATGATCGACTTTCCATACTACCCTCCCCGCCAGGTTGCAAGGGCGCACGACGGTTTCTCGTGCCGCTATCAGCACTTGCGCACGGCGGCGACATGCTGGAGGAGGAGATACACGACCTCATTGAGTGAGCGCGTGGTGGAGTCCACGACGATCGCGTCCTCGGCGCGGCGCAGTGGGGCATGCGCGCGTTCACTGTCACGCTGATCACGTTCGGCCATCTCGCGCAGTGTCGCCTTGAGGGTCGTGCTCACCCCTTGTTGTTGTAATTCGCGATATCGTCGCTGGCCCCGTTCCTCGGCTGAGGCTTCAAGAAAAAATTTCACGTCCGCGTCGGGAAACACCACCGTGCCAATGTCGCGCCCTTCCAACACGACACCGCCATCTTGCCCCATCTGGCGTTGGAGAGTCAGCAGCGCTTGCCGCACCGCTGGTTGCGCGGACACCTTCGAGGCCATCTGACTCACTTCAGGTTGGCGAATGGCGGTCGTAATGTCGCGCTCGCCGAGCACTATCCGAACGCCCGTGGACTCCGAGACGAAACGGAGGGGCAGATCGTGGCACAGCGCCGCGAGTCCTTCCCCGTCATCGGGACTGACGTGACGTTCCCACGCCAGCAGTCCGATGATCCGATACAAGGCTCCGGTGTCGATATAGCGATACCCCAGTCGCGCGGCGAGCTGGCGGCTCGACGAGCTTTTGCCCGCGCCAGAGGGACCATCAATGGCGATAATGAGAGCAGTCTTCATACGTGCACAGTGGTTGGTCCAGTGAGGTCTCTCACCAGGCTGTAGAAGTTGGGGAACGAGATGCTAACGGACTCCGCTCTTTCCACCACCACTGCTCCAGTGCCTGCGAGCCCAGCGATACTCAACGCCATCGCGATACGATGATCTCCGAAGCTGTCCACTCGCCCACCGTGCAACTCATGGCCTCCTTCGATGACGAGGCCATCGGGGAGTTCGGTGATCCGAGCCCCTAGTGTGGTTAAGGTGACGGCCAGCGCATGCAGGCGATCACTTTCCTTGACGCGCAGCTCTTCAGCGCCGTGGATCGTCGTCGTGCCGTGGGCAAAAGCGGCGACGACAGCCACCAGCGGAATTTCATCAATGGCCCGAACGACCAATTCTCCATCCATGTCGATACCGTGGAGTGCACTGGGCCGCACCAGCAGATCGCCAACCGGCTCGCCACACATCTCACGCACGTTCTGAACAGTGAGGGACCCTCCCATCGCTCGCAAGACATCAAGGACGCCAGTGCGGGTGGGATTCAGCCCCACGCCGCGCACGTGCAGCTCCGAACCGGGGATGATTAACGCGGCACCAATAAAAAAGGCGGCGGACGAGAGATCGCCAGGAACTTCGACGTCACAGGCTCGCAGTTCCTGGCCGCCTTCAATACTGGTTTCGGTGTTGTTCACGTGCAGGTGCACCCCAAACGAAGGCAGCATGCGTTCCGTATGGTCGCGCGAGCGTACTGGTTCCCAGATAGTGGTTGTTCCCGAAGCTTGAAGTCCAGCCAGGACGATGGCCGATTTCACTTGCGCGCTGGCGACCGCGCTGCGATAGGAAATCCCATGTAACGGTTTGCCAGTGATCTGAAGCGGTGCCCGATTGCCGCCGCTTTCACTGACAATGTCCGCGCCCATTTCGGTGAGGGGACCGATCACGCGCCCCATTGGCCGACCGCGCAGCGACTCATCACCATCAAGCCGAGAGGGAAAAGGGCGCGCCGCGAGCAACCCGGAGAGCAACCGCATCGTCGTGCCGGAGTTGCCACAGTCGATAGTTTGCCGTGGAGCGTGCAATCCGCTCCAGCCACGGCCTTTGACATGGATTTCGGTGCCCGACTGCGTGATGTCCACACCAAGGGTACGGAACGCGCCAATCGTGCTGCGATTATCGCCACCGCCGGAGCAATTGCGGATATGGCTCTCGCCCTGGGCGAGAGCCGCGAACATAACGGAGCGATGGCTAATCGACTTATCGCCAGGGAGGGTGATCGCGCCCTGCATGCCGGTGGGGGCGGGACGGATGGTAGCCGTGGTACTCATAGGATTCGATTTCTTATTGGATGGCAACGTTTCATTTTTTCTCTCGCAGCTTAGTCAACCGTTGCCGCTCAATCCGCGCGTCATTCATGGCGTGCGAGAGCGCGTCCTTATCGCCACTGGCGATAGACGCCTTCATCTGCGCCAATGCCGTTTCAAATTCGGTCAGCGCCGCGAGTAGCGCATCGCGATTCGACTGACATATATCGCGCCACATTTCGACCGGGCTCGCGGCGACACGCGTCAGGCTGTCAAAGGCACTGCCCGCGTAACCCAGCGGATCAACGCCAGGCAGGTGCGCCGCGCGCAGGGCATTCATCACGCTAAAAGCGATGATATGTGGCAGATGGCTGACGCGAGCCAAGACTTGATCGTGCACATACATGTCCATCTCTTCGACGCGCATGCCCACGCCCGCCCATAACGCGCGGATACGCGCTAGCGCCTCTGGGTTGGTGCGCGCTGTGGGGGTCAGTACACACAGCCGATTATCAAAGAGTGTCGCAAACGCGGCGGCGGCCCCGGAGTTTTCCGTGCCCGCGATCGGATGCGCGCCGACGAAAGACATGGTCGGTGGCAGCAGCGGTTCCATGACGTTTACCACTGGCGCTTTGACACTGCCCGCATCGGTGATGATGCAGCCCGCGGGGAGGAACGGAATGAACTGTTGGGCCACGGGGCCGGTGGCTTCGACCGGTACGGCCAGCAACAGCAGATCACACCCACGCGCGGCTTCCGCCGGATCAAAGGTATACGACGTGAGAATGCCGCGTTCGAGCGCGACCTTGAGATTGGCTTCGGTACGCCCAAAGCCCACGACTTCGCGCACGAGTCCGCGTTCGCGAGCCGCGAGGCCCAGCGAGCCACCGATCAAACCCACACCGGCGATGACGAGGCGGTTAAAGAGGAAGGGCATACGGGTTTCCTCTCCTCACGCCGGGAGACTGGCACCCACGGCGACTTCACACGTGGTGCTCACTTCCCCCTCCTGCTCCACCTCGAATCCCGCCGCTACAACCAGGTCCTGCGCCGCCTGGGCCACTTGGCCCGGTGTGGTGAGATACCCTTCCACAAAGATTGAGTTCGCCGGGTAGAACACTAACCCCGCCCACTCACCAAGATAGAACTCGCGCCCAGCGGCCATGCGGATTTCACTGCGAGGATTCAGAAACCGCATGAGACACAAGGCTTTGATCCCGCGACTGGGCGCGAAGTCCCGTCGTGCCTCCAGGGGCGTCCCCGCGATCGGCAACAGGAAGTTCACCGGAATCGAGTCGATCTCCAGCTCACGCACGGCATAAGCAAGATCAATAATGTCTTCGTCGGTCTCCCCCATTCCCAGGATGCCCCCAGAACAGGTGGAGAGACCAGCGCGTTTGACGTTACGCACGGTGGTCACGCGGTCGTCATACGTATGCGTGGTGCAGATTTCTGGATGGAACCGGCGGCTGGTGTTGAGATTGTGATTCACCCACCCGACCCCGGACTCCTTGAGCTGCCGGGCTTTGCCCTCATCCATCAAGCCCAAGGAGACGCAAATCTCCAGCGCCGGATATTCCTGCTTGATCGCCCGGGTGGCTTCACTGAGATGGGCGATGTCCTGCGTGCTCGGTCCGCGCCCGCTGGTGACCATGCAATAGCGACGCGCGCCCGCGGCGACCGCCTTGCGCGCGCCCGCCACCAGTTGGTCAAAGGGCAACAACCGATACTTGTTGATCGGTGCCGTCGAAATCGCCGACTGCGAACAATAGTGACAATCCTCCGGACACAAGCCACTGCGGGCATTCTGCAGGACACAGATTTTGACCCGCCGGCCCCAATGCCGCTCGCGCACGGTGAGAACCGCGCGGAGAAGTTCCGGCAGGTCACTGTCCGGGGTTTGCAATACGGTGAGCGCTTCCTCGCGGGACAGCGCGGCCCCAGCCAACGCTTTCTCTGCTAGGGGTGAAAACTGATCCATGTCTATTCCTCCGTCTCTGAACATAAATTGCCCGCCCTACTCGAAGAGGCCATCGAGATCGACCGCCGCCGCGAACAGCGCCGCCAAGCGAGGACGATCCTGTTCGGGAGCGCCGCTGAGGGTGGTAAAGGGGATCACACCACGACACGGGACATCCGTCAGTCCGGCGAGTGTCCGCACGTTGGTTTGCATGGCGAGATCGGCCGTGGCAAAGGGATGATTCACGATATAGCCCGCCACCGGCAGCCTCATCGCGCGCGCGCAGTGCAGGGTCAGCAGCGCATGATTGAGCGCCCCTAACTTCGAGCCCACCACCAGCAGCACCGCGACCTCCAGCTCCCGCGCGAGATCCGCGAAGGAGTACCGCCCGACCAAGGGCACCAGCAGCCCCCCCGCGCCTTCCACCAACATCACATCGTGTTGGGCGCGTCGTTGGTGAAACAGGGCGCGAATCCGCTGGGGGTCGATCTGGACCCCCGCCATGTCCGCCGCCACACTCGGTGCCAGCGGTGGCGCGAACCGGTACGGACACAGCTCGGCGACCGGCAGCGAACTCCGGGCGAAGGCCGCCAACCGCAGGGCATCCTCCGGGACGAACTCCCCATCCTGAAGCGCGCAGCCGGTCTCGGCGGGCTTTAGCACCCCAACCGATTTCCCACGCTCCGTCAACGCGGCGGCCAATCCACACCCGACGAGCGTCTTCCCCACGCCGGTGTCGGTCCCAGTAATCAAGAGGTGGCGCATGGGTTCTCCGTCACGGTCTGAATGGCTTGACCCACCACCGTGAGCAAGCGGTGCAACTCGTCCGTCGTGATACTGAGCGGCGGCATCAGGACGATCACGTTCCCCAGCGGACGGATCAGCACCCCGTGCTTGCGGGCTTCCTTGATGACCCGGATGCCGACCTTCTCCACCGGTTCATAGAAGAGCCGCCGAGCGGGGTCGCGGAGTAGCTCAATGCCCACCATCATCCCCCACTGCCGGATGTCCGCCACATGCGCCAGTGGCGCGATGTCGTCCTGGAGGCGCTGGGTCAGCAGCGCGATTTTCGGCACCAGCGCCGCGAGCACCTGCTCTTGCGCGAAGAGGTCGAGGCTCGCCAGGGCCGCGGCGCAGGCGAGCGGATTGCCGGTGTAGGTATGGCCATGAAAGAAGGTCTTGAACTCGTGATAGGGGGCGAGGAAGGCGGCGAAAATCTCCTCGGTCGCCAGCGTCGCCGCCAGCGGGAGATACCCCCCGGTGATGCCCTTGGCGACACAAAAGAGATCGGGGCGGATCGCGTCATACTCACACGCGAACATCTTGCCGGTGCGGCCAAACCCCGTCGCCACTTCATCGCAAATCAGCAGGATGTCGTATTGCGTGGTCAGTTCCCGCAACGCGCGGACATACCCCAGGGGTTGCGACCACATACCGGCGGCGCCCTGCATGAGGGGTTCGACAATCAGCGCGGCGATGTCGTCGTGATGCGCCGAGAGCACGGTGCGCGCTTCGGCGATGGCCGCGCTGAGCGCCTCGGCTTCCGACATGCCCTGCGCGAAACGAAAGGCGTGCGGTGGGGTCAGGCGTAACGCCTCGCTGAGCACCGGACGGTAATAGTGGTGGAACAGGTCAGAGTAGCCCACGCCCATCGCGCCCAACGTGTCGCCGTGGTAGGCCTCGACCAGCGAGGCGAATTTGACTTTGCGCGGCCGTCCTTTCAATTGCCAATACTGGAAGGCCATTTTGAGGGCGATCTCCACCGCCGTGGCCCCGGCATCGGAGTAGAACACGCGCGTCAGCCCCGGTGGCGCGATCTCCACCAGCCGTTTCGCCAGCAGAATGGACGGCGGGTTCGCGAGGCCGAGCATTGTTGAATGCGCGATGCGCTCAAGCTGCGCGGTGATCGCGGCGTTCAGCTCCGGGCGGTTATGGCCGTGGACATTGCACCAGAGCGAAGAGACGCCATCCAGATAGCGGTTCCCCGCCACATCAATCAGAAAGTTCCCCTCCCCGTGACTAATGATCAGCGGGTCCTCCGCCAGCCAGTCCTGCATCTGGGTGAACGGATGCCAGAGGTAGGTGTGGTCCCAGGTTTTCAATTCATTGTATGAGAAATCCGGGTGTGTCATCCAAGTACCCCCACTTCGCGACCCGCCGCGGCAAAGGCGTCAAGCGCGCGGGTCAGTTGTTCCGGGGTGTGGGTCGCCATCGGCGTCACGCGCAAGCGCGCGGTGTCCCGCGGGACGGTCGGCGGCCGAATCCCTTGCGCGAAGACCCCGCGCCGCCGGAGGGCATCCGTCAACGCCATCGTCCGGTGGGCATCCCCAATCATCACCGGGAGGATCGGCGAGCGCGTCGCGTCCAGTCGATACCCCATCGCCGCCAACCCCTGCTGGACCACCTCCGCGTTGTGCCACAACCGCGCCCGGCGCTCGGGTTCGTGCTCCACGACCTCCAGCGCCGCCAGGGCCGAGGCGGCAACCGCGGGAGGAATCCCGGTGGTGTAGACAAAGGACCGCGCGCGATTGATCAGCCACTCAATTAACTCGCGACTGCCCGCCACATAGGCCCCCGCACCCCCCAGGGCCTTCCCCAGCGTGCCCATCTGAATGTCGATCGCGTGTTGCAAGCCCAACGCTTCCACGACCCCCGCGCCATACGCGCCGAACACGCCGCTCGCGTGCGCCTCGTCCACCATCACCCAAGCGTCGAACCGGCGGGCCAATGCCGCGATCTCCGCCAGCGGCGCGACATCGCCATCCATGCTGAACACCGAGTCGGTTACGATTAAGCGCCGCCCGGTATGGCGCGAGGCGATGAGGAGGGCTTCCAGATGCGCCACGTCACAATGGCGGAATACCTGGACCCGTGCCCGCGAGAGGCGGCAGCCATCAATGATGCTGGCGTGATTCAGCT
The DNA here is from genome assembly GCA_031389045.1 of Deltaproteobacteria bacterium. Classification (GTDB taxonomy): domain Bacteria; phylum Desulfobacterota; class Binatia; order Bin18; family Bin18; genus JABFSC01. The sequence continues at coordinate 14,036 of JANMSE010000638.1, forward strand.
CGTCGCTCAGGATGGTATCGTCCGGCTCCATGAGGGCGGACAACACGCCAATGTTGGCATGATACCCGGACGGAAAGACCAGAGCGGCAGCGGTCCCTTTGGAGGCGGCGAGGCGCTGTTCAAGCTGCTGATGCAATTCCATCGTGCCGGAAATCAGCCGCGATGAACCGGCACTGCAGCCAAAGCGGGCAATCGCGTCTTGCGCGGCCTGCTTCAGGGCGGGATGCGTGGCCAGGCCCAAATAGTTGTTCGAGGACAGCAAGATCACCTCTTGTCCGTCAAGGATGACGGAGGATTCTTGCGCCCCGGAAATAAGCCGAAGGCGGCGGGACAGCCCCTGCTGAGCAAGCGCGCCCAGCCGTTCCGCGAGGACATCGTTTATCATGTCCCGCGTCGCACCTTCTCCATCGCCGCGACAAATCGCTGATTCTCCGCCGGCGTGCCGATACTCACGCGGGCATAGTCAGGGTAGCCGTAACCGCCCATCGGACGAATAATCACCCCTTCGGGCAAGAGTTTCTGAAAGGTCGTCGCGCCGACTTTGACCAAGAGGAAGTTGGCCCAACTTGGCGCATACTCCAATCCCAGACGATCCAATTCACGGCGCAGGTAGGCCATGCCTTGGCGGTTATTCTCCTGGGTACGGCGAATATGCTCGTCATCATCAAGCGCGGCCAGGGCGCCAATCTGCGCGAGCGAGTTCACGTTAAAGGGCTGGCGAATGCGGTTCAGCGCGTCAATCACTTCGGGTGATGAAATCCCGTAGCCAACCCGTACGCCAGCCAGACCGCAAATTTTCGAGAAGGTCCGCAACGTGATGAGCAGTCGCTCTCCGTTTTGGTCCAGCAGCGAGTTGGGATAGTCCGGGGCATCGACGAACTCAAAATAGGCTTCATCCACCACGATGACGACCGAAGCGGGCACCGCGCGCAGAAACGCTTGCCACTCGCTCCGTGTGTACCTGGTGCCGGTGGGATTGTTGGGATTATCGAGGAAGACGATGCGCGTATCCGGGGCAATGGCGCGCGCCATCGCTTCGAGGTCAAACGTGAACCCTTTGTGGGGAACAGTGATGGTGCGACCGCCGGCGGCTTGCACGCAGAGGTGATAGATCGCGAACGCATGCTCACCCGCGACAATCGACTCGCCGACCCGCATGAAGGTGCGCACGATCATCTCAATCAGTTCATTCGAGCCGTTGCCCAGAATCAGGCGCGACCGATCAATGCCCAATTTCTCGGACAGGCGTTTCTTGAGATAGAAGGCGTCGCCATCGGGATAGCGATGCAGGTCTGGCAGCGCCGCGGTGATCGCCGCCACCGCTTTCGGCGATGGCCCCAGCGGATTCTCGTTCGAGGCGATCTTAATGGAATCGTGAATCCCATACTCCCGCTCCAGCTCTGCAATCGGTTTGCCCGGTTGATACGGCGTGAGCGAGAGGACCCAGGGTGGTACGTATTTGCTGATGTCCATGATGTGTGTTCCCTCCCGGAGGCATAGCTTAATGGTTAGCGGAGGCATAGGACCCGATGACCTTCACCCAGGCGCAGAGCGGCATGATGTCACGCAGCGCCTGCGCGATGGGCGCGTCGGTGACATGCCCTTCGACATCAATGAAGAAGAGATACTCCCAGGGGCGTCCTTTCAATGGACGCGACTCGATACGCAGCAGGTTGATGGCGTTGTCCGCGAAGGGTTTGAGCGTGCGGTACAACACGCCCACCTCATCGCGGACTGAGAGCAGCAGCGACGTTTTGTCATGGCTCGTGGGTTGTGACGTTTGCGTGTCACGACCAATCACCGCGAAGCGCGTGAAGTTCGCGGCTTGATCTTGAATGTTGGTGGCGAGGAGTTTGAGTTTGTAATGTTCCCCGGCGAGCCGACCAGCAATCGCGGCCACCTGAGGATTGGCAACGGCCATTTCCGCGGCGCGGGCATTACTCGACACCTCTTCGGTAGGAATGCCAGGAAGATTGGCGGCCAACCAGCGACGACATTGCGCGAGCGCCTGGGGATGGGCAAGCACGCGGGTGATCTTTTCCTTTTGTGGGGCGCGGCTGAGTAAGCAATGACGAATCTCCAGAAACCGCTCGGCAATGATGTTAAGAGGTGAATCGACAAACAGGTCGAGCGTAATGGCCACCGCGCCTTCGCTGGAGTTCTCAATCGGCACGACACCGTAGTCCGCTTCTCCACGTTCCACCTCGGCGAAGACTTGGGGAATCGTGGCGACGGGGAGATAGTCGGCTTGCGCGCCGAACTGCTCGCGGGCGGCTTGATGGGTGTAGGTCGCGACCGGACCAAAGTAAGCGATACGCAATTTCTCTTCGAGCGCGCGTGAGGCGGAGATGATCTCCCGATAGATGGCGGCGATCGCATCAGTGGAGAGCGGACCACGATTGAGGGTAGCCAAGCGGGCGACGACTTGGGTTTCGCGGCTCGGCACGTAGGTGCTCGCACCTTCTTGCCGTTTGGCTTGGCCAATACGCGAGGCAAGTCGCGCGCGGCGGTTAATCAGCGCCAGAACTTGCGCGTCGATCCGATCAATTTGCTCACGGAAAACCGAGAGTGTGGGTGGTGTACGTTTAGCTGACATGGGGCGTGGTTGTACTATGATTCGCTGGAGGCGTCTATATTATTGCGCGCTTCCACCGCCAATCGCACCCCCACGTCTGCTACGCCGATTGTCTGAATGCCGCGGAGGTGGATTGGTGCTCTCGCCAGGACAGAAGCCCGGTGCGGAGGTCAGACGAAAACTACCACCACACGCGAGGCCAGCCATACGGGCGCCCACCATACCAATAACCGTCGCCTGCCCACGCCCAATGCCGCCAGTCCTCCAGCGCCTGATCGCGACGGACGGCGGCGAGATAGGTCTCTTGCATGTAGTCCAGCACGACATTGGGCACCCCTTCCTCATGCAGGCCAACAAGTTGTGAGGCGGTGAGGCGATAGATGGTCTCCGAGTCGCGCATCTTTTGGAGGATGGTCTCAACGGGCACGGCGGCCTTACTCATTTGCACCACTTCAGGCACCGTGATCGGGGAAGGCTGCGGACGGCCAATGCCAAGTGTGGAACAGCCAACGAAGCAGAGGACGAAGGCGGCGGGCAACACAACCCGTTGTCGGAATATCGTCCAGTAAGGAAAACGAACGTACACAACTATCACCTCCCTAAAACGTTACTCGGCGCTTCTCCATCGGCAGCGTATCGCCATTTCATGGCAAGCAACAGCAAGCCCGATACCGAAAGGGGAGTGTCCTGAAGTTTCCCAAGAATACGAAATGCCGGGTGAAACCTTCCCGATTATCGGAAACCATACGGACTTTGCTCCTCTTCCGCGGTCTCTTCGTTAGCACGTATCTTGCACGACAAATCCGCATGAACCCTCACCTTGTCCTTGAACGACTCATCAACCTGGAACGTCGGGTGCGTCAGGTCTATCGCAACCTGAGTGAGCACCCAGAGTGTTCCCCGGCACGGCGTGCGTTGTGGCAAGCCATGGCGGAGGATGAAACGCACGACATCGTTGCCCTGGAACGATCCGCCTACGTCTGCGAGGCCATGGAGCATCCACCGGAGAGCCCTGACGATGTGCTTGCTCGTGTGGAAGCCGTAGTCGCCTCAGCCGAAACCGTCGTCCAAAATCCCCACCTGACAGAGGACGAGGCGTTGCGTCAGGCTCTGCATCTGGAGGAGTCGGAGCTTAACCGGCTGGAGGATGCCTGGCTCCACGGATTTCGCATTACCACCAGTCTCCTCCTCCGCGCGCTTGCCCCGGATATGCAAAACCACATCTACCGTCTGGTCGATGCGGCGCATAGTGCCAGCACCGACCCCACACTCCATGCCCAAGCCGACACGTTGTGGGCCGCGTACCACAAGCAGCAAGAAAAAGGATCGCCCCCGCGGGCTTCTGGCTGATCTGCTCTTCGCCACCGTTCCACGATCACTACTGCTGGCTCCGTGACATCGTTGCAGCGCCAGACCTTCTTGGTGGAGAAATTTTGCTCCGCTAGATTTTGCTTTCCCCGCGTGCCACCGATGCGCATGCGTTGCGTAGTGACGAACGATCTCGGACCACGAGATCACCCCGACGAGGTACCCCTGCTCGTTTTCGACTGGCACGTGGCGGATATGTCTCCAGTTCATCAGATTGACGACGAGGTCGATCGGCTCCTCGGAATGGAGTGTTAATCCACGTGAGTTGCGCGATGGAATCGATTGACGATGTTCGGGTCGGGGACTAATGACACCGTGGCCGCCTCTTTGCCATCGTAGTCGAGCATCGACAACACATAGCGGATACTTTCCAACCGCGCTTTGCGCTTGTTGTTCGCGTTGACGATAATCCACGGGCTGAAAGTGCTGTGCGTCTTACTGAACATCAGCTCTTTATATTTGGTGTAGACATCCCAGAGTTCCTGCGCCCGGCCATCAATGGGGCTGAGCTTCCACTGTTTTAAGGGATTGTTGCCGCGCACCGCGAACCGACGCAATTGTTCTTCTTTGGAGATGGAGAACCAGAACTTGATGAGCACAATGCCATCTTCCGACAGCATGTGCTCGAACTCTGGCACTTGTCGCATGTAGCGCTCGTAGCTCTCGTGAGAACAAAAGTCATTGACCGGCTCAACCACCGCGCGGTTGTACCAGCTCCGATCAAAGAACACGATCTCGCCGCGATTGGGCAGTTGGCGAACGTAGCGTTGAAAATACCACTGCCCTTTCTCTTCCTCGGTGGGAACCGGTAACGCGACGACGCGCATCGCGCGGGGATTCAGATGTTCAATAAACCGTCGAATCGTCCCGCCTTTGCCAGCGGCGTCGCGGCCTTCGAAGAGAATCGCCACGCGTTTTTGCTGCTCTTGCATCCAGCGTTGCATCTTGACCAGTTCAATCTGCAGCATCTCCAATTCTTGCTCGTAGCGGAGGATGCCGGTGAGGCTGTCCACGTCGAGCCCTTTCGCTTGCAGCAGGTTCAATAAGTCTCTGAGCGATTTGACCCGTAAGAGGTCCTCCGGCCTCAAGACCGACTCCGCCTCGCGCGGGACCAGTGCCCCAGCGCCATTTTGCCGGATGCTGGGGGCCTGTGCGAGATAGTGGCCGCGCACGGTCTGGTGAAATCCGCTGCCGTGAACCAGAAGGGAGCAATTCCCTTGCGCTCTGTTTCATATCGCTTACCTTGCAGTGCTCGAAGAAGGAGCCCGACTTTTGTCTGGGGGTCCGTCTTGGAAGCTGAGGGGCCGTGCGAAGTTGCGCAGCCACGTTGTTCAGGAGGTCCGCCGGCGTCGTCGTGCTTGCTGGCCGCGCCACCAACACGAGAAACCCTTCAATACCCTGGGCGCTTTCACGATTGAGCTTCAGAGTGAGGGCATCTGAGCCAAAGGACCTTTTTCCTCTCGTACTGTTGCGAGATACGCATTCCTCACCAGGTGCCGCCCACGCCACTGCCCGCCTCGTAGACCCGCACCGTGAGTCCGAGCTGGCGTAACCGGTAGAGCTGATACATGCCAGCGATTCCGGCACCAATGATGACCGCGTCAAATTGTTCGACCGGCTTCACCTCGACTGTCGGCGTCTGTTGTAAAGAAGTTGCCATCGTGTTCCTCCTGTTGGTCTCCACCCGGTGTCGCAATGCTATTTTCCGTCAACTCGCCGCTCACCGCTGCGCGGGGATTCTTGCCTCAACTCCCGCGTGTGATCGGCCCCACATCGTCGTTCAACTCATCAACCAGAAAAGACAATTCATGGATGATGTCCTTATTGCCGCGATATTCCTGGTAGGCGACAATCACTTCATTCAACAAGGCGCGGAGGAGGGGATCACGAAGCATTCCTTGTGTTTGACCTGCGGCGATGTAAGTCGCTACGGCTTCACGCGCCAAGAGATATTCACCAGCCATGTGTCACATCCATGTTGGAGCAAGGGCAAGAGTGAGGCCATTGCGCCAACCGTAACCACGCACCTATTCCTGCTTCGCATCGACCGCGTGGTCTTTCGGCTTGGGCAGCGGAATGTCCTCGCCTGGGGCCAGGTACGCCATGAAAATTTGGGCTGGTCCACAGCGCCCCCCACACTCGTCAGGGGGATGGGTCGCGGGGAAGGGCACTGTCCGCCGTAATTCGCGGAGCAAATCCTGGGAAGCGGTTGCGTCGTGATCCTGTAGATCATCCCGCAGGCGCGTCAAACACATTTCGAGGACCTGACAGCGGCGACAACATGATTGTGACAAAAACTCGGAGAACGCACTGAAAGCAGCGGCCACACGTTCCTCTGAAAAGGTTTTCCCGGTCTCGCGCATAACCATCACCCTCCTTATGATGATCCTGCCCGCGTGCAATTTTGCGGCCAGGGAAAATCCGCATATTCCCGTTGTTTGCGTCCTCACGCTCTGGATCACGAGGGCTCCGCACTTTCTCATCCTTGCCACTGAGTCTCGTGTGACGGGGAATAGGAGACGGGAATAAGGGGAATGGAGGATGTTGCGGCTTTTGTGGCCTCACGACGCCCTGCACGGGACCGCGACACGCTCGCGGTGTGGGAGAAACGGAAAGTCCGCATGCGACGCTTGCCTCCGGAACGCACGCTCGCGGCGCTAAGCGCTTCTGGGCAGGTCACGAAAATGGGCCTGCACGCGCTCGCCAAGCGGCTGGCGCATTTTCATAACACGGCGGCCACAACAGATGCCGCGCGCTGTGGCGCACCGGACACCGTGTGGCGCTGAGAGCGCTCAGGCTCACCATTTTTGGGAAAAAACAGGGCGCCATTTCCCAATTGTTGGAAAATCAATGCTCTCAGGAAGGATTTTAGCGCCTCTGGGAGCGGCATTACTCCTGCTTAGGGATCTCACGCAGAGACGCGGAGACGCGGAGAGGACCAGAGCCTTCCTCTGCGCCTCCGCGTCTTCGCGTGAGGAACAAAAGGAGGCTGTTATGTTGGTACGTGAACGTATGACCCCCGATCCCGTGACCGTCGCGCCCAAAGCGATGCTGTCCGTTGCTCGTGACGCCATGACCGCTGGGAAGTTCCGTCGCGTACCCATCGTTCAGGATGGGGTGCTCGTGGGGATTCTGACCGACCGTGATCTGCGCCAGTATCTTGGGGTCGAGGAACGCACGCGTATCGAAGCCGCGATGACGGAAACACCATTGACCATTCCCCCGACACTCACGGTCCAGGAAGCCACGCAGTTGATGCTGAAACACCAGGTCAGTGGGTTACCCGTGCTGGAGGGGGGGCAACTCGTCGGTATCATTACCACGAGTGATGTTCTGCGCGCGTTTCTCGAACTCACTAGTGCCCCCGCGTAGAATGCGATACGGGTGCTCACGCGGAGACGCAACGAAAAGAAATTTCACGCAGAGACGCAGAGGCGCGGAGAGGAACAGAGATTTTCGCTGTTTTCCTCCGCGTCTCTGCGTGAGAAAAAATCCCAACCGGTGGAGGACTATCAGCATGGCGACTCGTGGAACGATTTTAGTAGCGGACGACGAAGCCCTCGCGCGGCAGGGGATTGCCGAACTGTTACAGAATGAGGGCTATCTGGTGCACCAAGCGGAGGATGGCACAGTCGCGTTGCGCCTGCTTGATGACGTAGACGTGGATGTGGTGCTGACCGACCTGCGTATGCCAGGCGCTGATGGATTAGCAGTGCTGCGTAAAGTACGCGATGTCTGTCCGCAGACCATGGTCATGTTGATGACAGCCTACGCCTCGGTGGAGACCGTCGTCGATGCGTTACGGTTGGGGGCGCAGGACTATCTGATCAAACCGATCTTGCTCGACGATGTCCTGTATAAGGTGCGGCGGCTGCTCGACCATAAGCAGCAAGCCTGGGAACTCCAGATGCTGCGGCGCGAGATTACCCGCCACCTGGATTTCGAGAGTCTGATTGGCCGCAGCCCGGCCATGAAGGACCTCTGCGAATTGATCAAGAAAGTCGCGCCGACTAACGCCACCGTGCTCATCACCGGGGAAAGTGGCGTGGGCAAGGAAGTCGTGGCGCGGCTGCTCCACTCTCAAAGTGCGCAAAGCGAGCGGGTCTTTCTGCCGGTGAATTGTAGTGCCATCCCGGAAACGCTGCTCGAAAGCCAACTCTTCGGCTATACCAAGGGCGCGTTCACGGGCGCCGCCGCCAACCAAGAAGGGCTCTTCCAGCGGGCACGCGGCGGCACGATGTTCCTTGATGAAATTGGCGAGATGCCGATCACGCTCCAGCCGAAACTCCTCCGCGCATTGGAAGCGAAAGAGGTGCTGCCGGTGGGGGCCACCGTGCCGATCAAAACCGACGTGCGCCTCTTGGCCGCCACCAACCGTGATCTCAAGAAAGAGGTCGAAGCTGGCCGATTTCGCGAAGACCTGTATTATCGCCTCAATGTCATTGAGCTGCCGATTCTTCCCTTGCGCGACCGACGAGAAGATATTCCGCTGTTGGTCGAGTATCTGGTGCGCCGTCACAACCAGGACCTCAAGCGCGCCTACAAAGGCGTGGACAACACGACGATGAAAGTCTTGATGTCGATGCCGTGGAAAGGCAACGTGCGGGAGCTGGATAATCTGCTGGAGCGCGCCATGATCTTAGGCAATGGCGACTGGATCACGCTAAGCGATCTTCCTCGACGGGAAGGACAGGAGCACGCGCCAGTCCTCTCCTTGACCGATAATCTCAAAGACGCCGTGCAGGCCTACGAGAAAAGTCACATTGAGAATGTCCTCAAGAAACTGGCGCACGATAAAAAAGGCGCGGCGGAAGCCCTGGGCATGAGCCTGTCGTCTCTCTACCGCAAACTCGACGAACTGCATATTCAGCCAGAATGATTGCCACCCTTTGCAAATTCGCGAAGCGTGGTTGAGATTTCTTCTTATTCCCCGGAAATTCATGCCCGAGAGTCCGCTCTACCGCCCCACACGCCTGGCATAAAGCGTGCCTTCCTCCAGTAGGAGCACGCACATGAGCGATTTGAGTATTCGTACAAGGAACCATAAAGGTCCAAGGTCCAAAGTCCAAAGTCCAAGGTCTAGAAATTTCGAGTTCCGAACTTCGTCCTTCTTTTCTTCACTTTTGACTTTTGCCTTTTGATTTTTGCCTTTTGATTTGCCCCTTAGAAAGTCGCCTCGCGAGGAAACGCGCGTCTATCGCAGCACGAATCCTTCATAGCCCTTGGCCGCGGCGTCCTGACACTCTTTCCGATACGTGGCCGCGCTGTTCGTATACAGAAGGATGGCGCGTTTCTTTCCGGGGATATTCGCCCCCATGAACCACGAGTTCGTGTTGTACAAAATCGTGCGCGACGCGCAGGCGTTCATGTGCGCCACCCAACCCTCTTCCGCCTGCGGGGTCGGGGCGATGCGCGTGAAATGCTGCTCGCGCATGTAGCCGATACAATCCGTGATCCACTCCACCAGCATCTCCGCGCAGACGGTGTAGTTACAGAGCGCGGGATTCGACGCGAGGAAGAGATTGGGAAACCCCGCGCTTTGCAGGCACAGATAGGTGCGCGGCCCATCCGCCCACTTCGCCTTGAACGACTGCCCGCCTTCGCCACGAATATCGAGCTGGGTCAGCGGTCCGGTCACCGCGTCAAACCCCGTGGCATAGATGATGACATCGAACTCATACTCCTTGTCCTTCGTCTTGATGCCTTTGGCGGTAATGCGCTCAATGGGGGACTCGCGGACGTCGACCAACAGCACATTGTCGCGATTGTAGGCTTCGTAATACTGGGTCTCCAAGGGAATGCGTTTAGCGCCAAACGGATGGTCCTTCGGCACTAACTTTTCCGCCACCACCGGGTCCTTCACGCGCGCGCGAATCTTATCGCGGACAAACTCAGCGAAGTCTTCGTTGGCTTCCTGATTAACCATGATGTCGCGGTAGTTGCCCAACCATTTCGCGAACCCAGGTTGCGCCCACAATTCTTCATAGCGCGCCAGCCGCTCCGCCTTGGGAACATCCAGGGCTTTGCGCGGGTCGAAGTCGTGCATGAAGCCCGTCGCCGTTTCCCGAATGCGTTTGTGCATGGTCGCGTAGTTGGCCTTGAACGTCTGCTGTTCTTCCGGGGTGACGAGCGCGTTGCGCAACGGAGCGCAG
>JANMSE010000565.1:0-24602 GCA_031389045.1 Deltaproteobacteria bacterium
AAACGGCTGACAACGCTGGATGTGCCCATCCCCTTCAGCCCGCCGATGGAGAAGTTCGTGCTGCCCAATGAAGAGAAAATCGTGAAAGCGGTGAAGGAATTGATCGGCTGATCGGCTAAGGGGGAAGAGGGGAAGAGGGGAAGAGGGGAAGAGGGGAATAAGGAAAGCAGAGACAACACCGCCAAGACGACTCTCCGTTTGTCCGTTTCCCCTCTTCCCCGTTTCCCCTTTTCCCCCTCCCTATGGCAAAACTGAAAGCCGATTGGTGAAGTGCGAAAAACGAAGGAAGGAAAAAATCGTGGCGGTAGAAGTGACGATGCCAAAGTTCGGTCTGACTATGATCGAAGGAACAATCCAGAAGTGGTTCAAGAACGAAGGCGATGCCATCAAAGCCGGAGAACCGCTCTTTGAAGTGGAGACGGAGAAAGTCCTCTACGAAGTCGAAGTGAAAGCAACCGGCACGGTGGCAAAACTTCTGTATCCACTTGAGGCCGTGGTCGAAGTCGGATTGCCAGTCGCCATCATCGCCGAAGCTGGAGAGAATGTCGCTGAGATTGCCGCCAAATATGGGGGTGGCGCACCGTCCGCGAAAGTCGCTACGGCACCGGCAGCGCCAAGTGCCGCACCAACCGCACCGTCAGGTAGCGGTCGCCGCGAAGGACCACCGGTCACCCCAGCCGCGCGCAAACTCGCGGAAGAACATAAAGTTGATCTCGCCCCAATCATCGGCACCGGCCCCGGTGGGCGCGTGACTCGCGAAGATGTGCAAAAAGCCATCGACGACCGCGCGAAAGCGCCAGCCCCAACCGCGGCACCTTCGGCTCCAACAGCACCCGCCGCGACTCTCGCTCCCACTCCCGTCGCGCAAAGCATTCCTCTCCGTGGCATGCGCAAGGTTATCGCCGAGCGGATGCACAGAAGTCTGCAAGGCAGCGCGCAGCTCACCATCACGACCGAGGTCGATGTCACGCAACTGATTGACCGTCGTCAGGAAGTGCAGCGCGAGTTTAACGCCACGTACACCGATTTTATCGTTCAGGCATGTGCCCATGCGCTCAAGCGACATCCACGGATGAACTCCACGCTGGACGGCGACACCATTCGTCATCTCAGTGATGTGCATGTCGGTCTCGCCGTGGCTCTCGAAGAAGGGCTGATCGTTCCCGTGGTTCACAACACCGACAAAAAATCACTCCAGGAGATCGCCCAAGAAGCGAAAGGCTTAGCCGAAAAAGCCCGCGCGGGAAAACTGTCCATCGAAGAAGTCTCTGGTGGAACCTTCACGGTCTCGAACTTAGGGATGTATGGCGTTGATGGTTTCACGCCGATCATCAACTCGCCGCAGACCGGCATCCTTGGCGTGGGACGGATTGTCGAAAAGCCGGTGATTTATCGAGGCGAGATCGCGAAACGGTCGATGATGGTGTTGAGTCTCACGTTCGACCACCGCGTGATCGACGGCGCTCCCGCGGGTGCGTTCTTACAGACCGTGGCGGACCTCTTAGCCCACGGCAATCGAATTTCATTGGACGCGCGCTCTTAGCGACGGACATTGGCCACGACTCGTTCCGCCCCTCGCCCTTCCTTGCTATTTTCCGACCTCCACGTTACAAAAGCGAGGCTTCGCGCCCCGCTTAGTCGAAAGGACAGAAGACACAGGATCACATCTTATGGGTTTGCAAGAAAATCTACAGGAACTCGCGCGTCGTAATGAAGAAGCCCTGCAAGGGGGCGGACCGGAGCGCATTAAAAAACACCACGAACAAGGCAAGCTCACCGCCCGTGAGCGCGCGGAACTGCTCCTTGATCCCGGCACCTTCGTCGAACTCGACCGCTTCAAGACCCACCGCTGCACCGACTTCGAGATGGAGAAGAAGAAGACCCCTGGCGATGGGGTCGTCACCGGCTACGGCAACGTGGACGGTCGACAGATTTTCGTCTTTTCCCAAGATTTCACCGTCTTTGGCGGCAGTCTCTCCGGGGCGTTCTCGGAAAAAATTTGTAAAGTGATGGACCTGGCGATGAAGACCGGCTGTCCCGTTGTTGGCATTAACGATTCCGGTGGCGCCCGTATTCAAGAAGGGGTTGTCAGCCTCGCGGGCTATGGTGAGATTTTCCTGCGCAATGTCCTCTCCTCTGGTGTCGTCCCGCAAATCTCGGCGATCATGGGTCCGTGCGCTGGCGGCGCGGTCTACTCACCGGCGATGACGGACTTCATCTTCATGGTGGAGAATTCCAGCTACATGTTTATTACTGGGCCGGAAGTGATTAAGACCGTGACCCATGAAGAAGTCACGATGCAAGAATTGGGTGGCGCCGAAACTCATAACGGGCGGAGCGGCGTCGCGCATTTCTCGTCCCCCAGTGAGCGCGAAAGTATCCATGCCATTCGCGAACTCCTGAGTTTCCTGCCAAGTAACAATACCGAAGACCCACCCATTCGCCCGACCAGTGACGATCCCAATCGCCGGGACGAACAACTCAACGCCTTGATCCCCGACAATCCCAACAAACCTTACGACATCAAGGAACTCATCAAAGGGATCGTCGATGAGCAGTATTTCTTCGAGGTGCAACAAGATTTCGCTCGCAACATTGTCGTGGGGTTCGCTCGCATCGGTGGTCGCCCGGTCGGTATTGTCGCCAACCAACCGGCATTTCTGGCGGGCGTGCTCGACATTGACGCCTCGACGAAGGGCGGACGGTTCGTGCGCTTCTGCGATTGTTTCAACATTCCGATCGTGACCTTTGTCGATGTCCCCGGTTTCCTCCCTGGCACCTCACAAGAATACGGCGGCATCATCCGCCACGGCGCGAAGCTGCTCTACGCCTATTGTGAAGCGACGGTTCCCAAAATCTGTGTGATTACCCGCAAAGCCTACGGTGGTGCGTATGTGGTCATGTCGAGCAAAGTATTACGCAGCGACGTGAACCTCGCCTACCCTGGGGCGGAAATCGCGGTGATGGGGCCAGACGGCGCGGTCAACATCATCTTCCGCAATGCCATTGAGAAGGCCCAGGAACCACAAGCCGAACGTGAGCGCTTGGTCAATGAATATCGCCGGACCTTTGCCACGCCATTCAAGGCGGCGGAGCTTGGCTATATAGATGAGATCATCATGCCCGCTGACACCCGGCCCCATCTGATTCGCGCGCTCGCCATGATTCAGAACAAACGAGAAACGAGCCCGCCCAAGAAGCATGGGAATATCCCCCTCTAGGGGCTGGGTGTTGGGGGCTAGGGGCTAGTTTTTCCCAACCCCCAACCCCCAGCCCCTAACACCTAACCCCCAGCTCCTAGGTTTTTATATGTTCAAACGTGTACTCATTGCCAACCGCGGAGAGATCGCCGTTCGCGTCATTCGTGCGTGTCGCGAGCTAGGGGTCGAAACCGTCGCGGTGTACTCCGATGCCGACCGCTCCGCCCTGCATGTCCAATATGCCGACTATGCCGTGCATATCGGACCGTCGCCCTCGGCGGAGAGCTATCTGGTCATCTCTAAAATTATCGACGCCGCGAAAAAAACGGGCGCGGAAGCGATCCATCCCGGCTACGGGTTTCTGTCCGAACGCGCGCCCTTCGCGCGTGCATGCAAGGACGCGGGCATTGTGTTCATCGGCCCGACTCCCGACGCTATCGAACGCATGGGCGATAAAGTCACCGCTCGTCAAATCATGCAACAGGCCAAAGTGCCAGTCGTTCCCGGGACCGACGTGCTCGGCAGTGAAGACGAGGTCCTCAAAGCCGCGGAACAGATTGGCTTTCCCGTCATGTTCAAGGCCTCGGCTGGCGGCGGTGGCAAAGGCATGCGCCTTGTGCGCAGCCGAGATGAAGTGGTGTCCGCCTTGCGTGGGGTCCGCTCCGAGGCAAAGTCCTCGTTCGGCGATGACCGCATGTACATGGAGAAGTTCGTCGAGAAACCCCGCCACGTCGAAGTGCAGGTGCTGGGCGACACTTACGGCAACATCATTCATCTGTATGAACGCGAATGTTCCCTGCAACGTCGCCATCAGAAAGTGATTGAAGAATCGCCCTCAATGGCGATCACGGACGCCATTCGCGAACAGATGGGCCAAGTCGCCGTCGCGGCGGCCAAAGCGGTGAACTACGTCGGGGCTGGGACCATTGAGTTCCTCGTTGACGCCCGACAAAACTTCTACTTCTTGGAGATGAACACCCGTATCCAAGTCGAACATCCAGTGACAGAGCTGGTCACTGGTGTTGATCTGGTCAAGGCCCAAATCGAGATCGCCGCGGGCGAGCGGCTCACGCTGCAACAGAAGGATATTCAACAGCGCGGGTGGGCGGTCGAATGTCGCATTTACGCGGAAGACCCGGCGCGTGAGTTTTTCCCTTCGCCAGGGAAAATCGAGATTCTCCGCGTCCCTGGTGGCAACGGTATCCGCGATGACAGCGGCGTATACGAAGGCTGGGACGTGCCGATTTTCTACGACCCGATGATCTCAAAGCTGTGCGCGTATGGCCGGACACGGACCGAAGCGATCCAACGCATGTTGCGCGCGCTGCAAGAGTACACGGTCGAAGGCATCGTCACGAACATTCCCTTCCACCGCTGGGCACTGCAACATCCACGGTTCATGGCTGGCGACATCGACACCGGCTTTATCGAGCAAGAGTTTCACGGGTTGCCGGAAGAGGACGCCCTCCATCAGGAAGTGATTCTCACCGCCGCGGCGATCGCGGCATTCCACAAGGATCAAGCCCTGGCCAGTGCCCTTCCGCAGCAAGGCGCGACTCGTGGCGGCGTCTCGGCTTGGCGCGGAAATCGATGGCGATAAGGACAGGTATCAGTCGTCAGTCATCAGTTGTCAGGTTTTATCAAAACTCGAAACTCAGAACTCGAAACTCGGAACTGTTCTATGGCTTACATCGCAACACTTGGCGAGCAAACGCACAAAATAGAAGTACAGGAACTCGAAGAAGACCACCTCTACCGTGTGGTTATTGACGGCGTGGAACGGATTGTCGATGGCCGCAAGGTGTCGGGGCATATCTACTCGCTCCTGATCGACAATCGCTCATTCACCCTTGATGTCGCCGTCACGGAGGATACCTACACCGTCGCCTGTGAAGGGAAGAGCGTGCAATTGCGGTTGCTTGATGAACGACGCGCGCTTCGTCCGGGCGAAGGCAGTGGCAGCGCTCGTGATGGGGGCAAGCAGATTCGCTCCGCCATGCCCGGCAAGGTCGTCGCCGTCCTGGTCGCGGTCGGAGACGAAGTGCAAAAGAATCAAGGCTTACTGGTCATCGAAGCCATGAAAATGGAAAACGAAATCCGCGCCGCCGCCGCCGGTAAAATCAAGGAGATTCGCGTCGCGCCAGGGCAAACGGTGGAGTCCAAGGAATTGCTGATCGAGCTAGAATAAGCGGACATTGAGTGATCGGGTGATCGGGTGATTGAAGAATTTCTCAATGCCCCAATGCCCCAATGCCCCAATGACTCAATGATTCAATGACTCAATGATCCAATGGAACCGTTTTCTCCCACTGAACAACGACAGCTCGCTCCTTTTTTCACCAATCTCACCGATCCGATTTTTGGTCTCATGCTCCCGCAAGAAGTGGCGGGGGCGTTGTTCTCTCGCTACAGCCGTTCGGCGAAAACCCTGCGGCGCATTTTCCTCGACGAATTCCTCGGCCATTTCGATCCCGCCCTGAACGCCCTCACCAGTAGCCCCTCAAGCCCCACGGATCAGACCGCCGCGCTCCAGAAGGCGCGAGAGTTCTATGATCGGGTGTTGATCGGCTACGGCGATGATTCAGTGGCGCAACTGGGCGGTGCTCACGTCGCCTGCGAGCACATTTCCAATGTCGCCGCCAAATTCATTGAAGACGCGCGGATCGGGATCGCGCCGTTGGAAAAATCGACCCGTTATGTTCGTTTCGACACCAAAGGGGAGGACGGTGACTTTTTGTTCTACAAAGAGCCGCGTCTCATGGCGTCCCCATATCGAGAAGCCTACCTCGCCACCATGCGCCTGTTGTTCGAGACCTACGCGGCGCAGATCGATCCGATGATTGAGTTCGTGCGGCGCAGTCTGCCTATCGAGTCGGTGGAATGGAAACATCCACGGACCGGCGCACCGTTGACCTATAAAGAGACCGCCGACGATGACCAACTGCGCAAATGGGCGGAGACCGCGTATCGAGCAACCGTGCGTGCGCAAGCCTGTGACATCCTGCGCTCCTATCTCCCCGCCGCGACGCTCACGAATGTTGGTATCTTCGGCGTCGGGCAGGCGTTCGAGCATCTCCTCAACAAACTCTATTCGCAAGAGCTGAGCGAGGGACAACAGATCGCCACCGGCATCCAGCGCGCTTTGGAGCCGCTGATTCCCTCATTCGTAAAACGGGCACGACGCAGTGAGTATCTGGCGGAAACATTCGCCGCCGTGCGTCGCGCATCAGTCCAGCATCTTGCCCAAGCACCCGTGGCCGCTAGTCCACCGGTCACTTTGATTGATTACGATGATGCCGCCGAAGAGAAAATCGTCGCGGCCATTCTCTATCCTCACGTACAACAGCCGTTGGCACAGCTTCGCGGGCTGGTGCGCGCGCTCACCACGGAACAGCGCCAACAGTTGCTTGACGAATATCTTCAGCGGCGGCGGCATCGCCGGGACAAACCGGGACGCGCACTCGAACAGGTGTCGTACACGTTCGACATCATCGCCAACCTGGGACTGTACCGAGATTTGCAACGTCACCGCATTCTCACGCAGGAGCGTCAAGATTTCACGACGCGACACGGATACGACACACCGCTCGAAATCGAAGAGGCGGGGTTTCTGTCTGACTTCACGCGCTGTATGGACCAAACGGCGAGCCTTTATGAACAGCTCGTGCGCGAGTTTCCCCAGGAAGCGCAGTATGTCGTACCTTTCGCGTATCGTATCCGCTGGTACATGAAGATGAACCTGCGTGAGGCGGTGCACATCGGCGAGTTACGCACCATGCCACAAGGACATCCTGACTATCGGTTCATCGCGCAGGAGATGTGGCGGTTGATTGGCGATGCCCACCCTACCCTTGCCCACTGCGCGCGGTTTCTCGACGGGAATACGTATCGGTTGGGGCGATTACAGGCGGAGATGCGGAACGAGTATAAGAAGGCGGGCCAGTAGGCGGAAAGCAGAAAGCGGAAGGCAGCGGAAATAGCAGGAAGTAAAAATTAGCCTACTGCCTACCACCTACTTGTCATTGCTCACGACAGCGTGCACCCTTTTTGGCCCGGAATCTAACCGGGCCATTGCTCACGACATCGTGCACTTTTATGACGAAATGCGGGTAAGAGATCATAAACTGTCTCCTTGAGCCAAAAGTGGCGTGTTGTGATCAGGTGCCACTCGGCTTGCGCTTCGGGTTGGTGCCACAGGGCCAGGGTTTGTCTGGCGGTATCGATGGTGGCGCGCATGTGGTGGCCAATCCAGCGCCGCCCGACCGGCCGCGATTCGTTGGAGCAGGACAATCGTCCCCGCTGCGCACGGTGACGACCGCCTGAGCCACGTGGGGGGGAGACGCTGAGGCGAGCTGGTAGGCGCCCGCGACCGAGTGGCAAAGTCGGTCCCCGGATTGCGGCGATACTCCGCCCACCATTTGCTGAACCAGCGACGACTGCGCTACAAATCGCGACAGATGTCGGCCCGGTGCTCGCCTTGCAAACGCCGGCGAATGGCTTCCCGACGCAAAGATTGTTCGGCTGTGGCAAGGTCCATAATCCCTCCTGTCGGGAACAAGTATGCAGCAAAGAAATCCGGGTGTGTATTTGTCCATGGTCTTGAAACAGGGCACGATGTCGTGAGCAATGACAGCTATAGAGTCCACACGGCGGACGAGCTATATGCTAACAAAAAAGGAGGGCACCTAATGAGCGCGAACGCACTCAATATCATGTTGGTTGATCTGTTTCGTTCGGAGGAGGCCATGAATCGGTATGACCGCGATCCCGATGCGGTAGCCGCGCAGTATGGCTTGACCACCGAGGAACGCGATCACCTGAAAGCCAAGGACATGGGATGGTTGTACACGCAGGGTGGCGTGCACCCCTACATTCTCGTGCAGTTTTCCTTCGCCATCCATTATGACCTGGGGCAGTATATTGGCCAATTGCAAGCCGCCACCGGGCAAAGTGGACAAACACGACCAGCGCATTAACATCGTCACACACAGAGAGGAGAATTGTATGGCTCAAATTGTCGCGGCAATGGCGTCCGTCCATTCGCCACTACTCACCAGCGCGCCGCACATGGCGGATGACGCGGCGTGGAAAAAAATTAACCACGGGTTTGACACCCTGCGTGAGACCCTCACGGCTTCGGGAGCGGATACGCTCGTCGTGATTTCCGACGAGCACTTCAACGCGCTCGACCCGCGCCGGTACCCTTCCTTTGGTGTCGTCACCGCTCCAACCGTCGACGGGCCAGTCGAGAACTGGCTGGGCATCCCGCGCAATAGTCTGCACCTGAACTTCGTGCCTGAATTGGCCGAGACCATCATGACGGAAGGGGTCCAGCAGGGGTTTGATCTCACTCGGCTGGGCGAGGTCGGGTTGGATCACGGGTTTGTCACCTGTCTCCATTTCCTGACGCCCAAATGGGATATGTCCTATCTCTGGCTCATTCAGAATTGCGTGCTACCGCCGTTGCCGAGTGTGGCGCGCTGTTATGATTTTGGTCGCGCGGTTGGAGATGCGATCCGCAAATGGGGCGGGTCCCGCCGTGTGGCGTTGATCGGCACTGGGGGGCTGTCTCACGCCGTCGGCACTCCGGATATGGGCCGGATTGATCCCCAATTTGATCGCAAGTTTCTCGACTTGCTCTGCGCCAACAGTCCAGCGTTGCGGGACTACACCGATGCCGAGATAGAAGCGAGCGGTAACGGCACGCATGAGATTCGCAATTGGGTGGCGGTCGCGGGCGCGGTCGCTGGGGCCAAGGGCGAAGTGGTCATGTACGAACCGATGATGGCGGTCGGCTTCGGCATGATGCGGTTTCAGTTGAATTGAAGTCGGCCTGATTCCCTCTCCCGGCTGGGCAATAGCATGAAGTTAAGGAAGTTTTTGTCGCACGAGAAATCACCCCCACGCCGCCCCTTGCCGGGGACTGAACTCCCCGGCTACCCTCATTGCCTCGCTCCGCGAGGCCAGAGACGCCGCAGAGCGGCATTATGAGGGTAGCCGGGGGTTTCAACCCCCGGTTTGCTGCGAGCATCGCCTTTCGGCTTAACTTCATGCCATTGCCTGGTTGAGAGGGATCGAGTGAAGGGGATCAAGTGATTTTCCCCTGGCCCTCTACGACACCCATTCATACCCCACCACGACGAGGACATCCTCCACTTCCGAGTCCTGCAAATTCCCACCGGGTCCGGTCATTTTGAGTTGCCAGGTTACCGGCGCATCCGTGGGCACGATCTCAATCTCCACGGGCTTCTGCGCGAAATGCAAGCCGCCATATTGATTGACGGGGATAAGGGTCATCGTGTTCGCTCCCGCCGGTGGTGGAACAGAGAGCGGAGGAGTCAGCACCACCTGATAGCTTCCCGCGTTCGCGCAACGCGCCAGCAGCCATATCGTATTGATTTTTAGCGTCTTGCCTGCGTCGCGCCACGGAAAGAGCGTCGGTTCCATCTCCAGCTCAAGGATATTCCCGTTCGCCGGGGTGGTGGGATGGAGGAAACGATGCCACTGGGTTGGGAACTCCTGCCGTAGGTTGAACATGCGCAAGGCAGGTGTCGCGCCGTCTTGATTGAAATGGTCTCGCAGATGGGCAACCGCGCCGTTCTTGAACACCCCGCCGTCTTCCCTGGCGGTGTATTTCACATGCAGAATGGCATCGGAAATGGTCTGGTAATCAAACTGCCGGAGCGGCTGGCCAAAGTCAGCGTTCGCATCGGTGAACAGTTCCAGTGACCATTCACTCACCGTGCCCGCGCCCTCGAACGGTAGGTAGCGCTCGTCGCGAAAGTTCAGTTCGAACACCCCACTGTCGTTCTGGGCGTTGCTCGCGGCGATGGCTTTGACGGGAATGTTGCTCTCCACGAAACGCGGGTCGTCGGTCCACGCGCCCGCATCGTCTTGGGCGTGGCCATAACCTCCAGTGAGGTCGGTTTTGATGCGAACGTGATTTTTCAAGAGCCTGAGCGTGCAAGAGATGGTGGTGTACGGACCAGTAACGCACGGCAGGGTGAGACTCACCGACTTGATGCGGCGGAAATAGTGGCCAGGGTAGTCGAGGTCGAAAATCTCCTCTGGCAGACGGAAAAAGCAACGCCCCGTTTCCCGCAACTTCACCAACGCCAACGGGTCGAGCAGCGTCAGCGAAATATGCTTGGTCAGTTCAAACTCACGGCGGTTTTGCTCCAAGTACGCGGTTTCGAGGCGGCGCAGGTCATACTGGAGCTTTTCCCCAGACAGCAGTCCTTTTTTCAGACTGTCCCAGTACCCGAAATTGATGAAACTGCTGTCCTGCACCCCCAGCTCAAAACGGAAGCAGCGCTCGGCCCGCTTCGCGAGGTCGTAGGCGAGCTTATAACTCTGAAAATACACCCCAGAAATCTGTCCAACTTGCCACTGGTATAGCTCCTGGTTGGTGTACTTCGAGCGCATGAAGGCATCGGTCGCCTTGGCGTTTTCGATCTGGAGGACATGGTTTTCGAGTTCTTTCTCGGCGATGGCGATCCGCAACTCGGCGGCGGCGATGGACTGGTCGATTTGCTCCAGTTCTTTTTCAGCAAGACGCTCCTGAAGTTTCCAGTCTTCCCAACGACGGTCAAAACTGGCATTGGACGACGCCATTGAGGCATCGTTGCTGGCAATTTGGGAGAGGAAAGAAAGCACATCACTCGCAAGGCTTGCCGCCTGTCCCAACTCCAACCCGCCTATTTTGAATTTGGCAATTGGCGAACCACCAAAACCAGAAGCGCCGAGATCAATAGCGGGAAGATAGGAAACAATGGAAGCCCCAAGTTTTATTCCCTGCGCGATTTCCGCTTGCGTGTGCGCTTCGCCCAATTTATCGAGGTGTAATTTTTCTTGGGTAATAAGCTTTTCGATGTCTCGATAGTAATCTCGTCTTGTTTCTATCACCAGCTTCGATTTCCTCACCCCTTCCAGATTTTCCGTTGCCTCCTCGATTTGCTTCGCGCGCACGACTTTCACCGCTTCTAGCACACGAATCTCCTGGCTTTGACGCAACAACCCCAGTGCCTCGGCATCTTTCTTTTCCAACGCGGCAAGCAATGCCCCGCCGAGCGCTTTCACGTCATTGCAGACCTCGTTGGCTTTCTGTAGCAGGACGTTGAAGCGATAGAGCGGCAGCGGCGCGTTGAGGTCGGCGAGCGCGGCACCGATGTCCACACCGCCAGCGACGGCTTTCACCAATGCACCCGGATCAATTGGCGGTTCGAACAACGCCAACTGACGCACCACCCCCTCGATATTCATGCAGTGGCGGATTTTGTAGAGCCGGTCCGTAACCGTGTCCCAATACCCCAGCATCTTGTCGTTCCGCGGGATACAGAAATACAACATTGGCAGCGGCGCCGAGTCCTCCCCGTCCGGCCCATTGCCCGCGAGTACGGGAACGAGGTTTTCCACCTCGACCAAAGCATTGGAGAACTTGTCGAACTCGGTCTCCAGCTCATTAAAACTCTCCACCGGCGGCTTGGCCTGGGGTGGGATTTTCCGTGGGCGGGGGCCGAGAATCTCCGCCGCCATGATGTACAGTTGCGTCGCCTCGTTGATGCTCTCCATGCTGTCCTGCCGGAAGAGATAGTCGCCCCAGGCCACGAGGTTATCCACATACTTCATCACCACGGTCTTCTGATAAGCGACCGTGCGGTAGTTGGCGATGCGGTGCGGCTCGAAGGGATTGGTGCGCCAGTCGAGCACTTGATTTTCGAGGTCCTTTTTCGCCTGCGCTGAATACCCAGGAATACTCGTGTCCCCCGCGAGCATGCCCATGATGTTGTCAATGCGTTGCTGGATATACTGGGGATTGGTGGTCTCGAAGAAGGGTTTGGTGATCCAGTATTTGCTCATCGGCGAACCGCCCGGCGTGGCGCTTTCCACACCGATGGGGTTGAAGATGAAATGGTACCAGTCCCGCGCCTCCTCGAAGCGTTGGTTCTTGCTCAACGAGTTGGCGATCAGCAATGGCGCGTGGAAAAACAGCTCCCAGTTATACGACGCGTATGCCCCGTCGGGGGTGAAGTCCACGACTTCTCTGGGGAAGCAGTCTGGGAGTGAGGGATATTGCGGTGGTAGCTCGGCCACCCACGGTGTCGGCACATACCCCCGCTTGAAGCTGAACCCAGTGTTCTTCACCTGGGTCTCCCGGCTCATCAGGGCAGGTATGCCCTTCAATGGATTGTAGACCAACTTGGCGAAGTCGCAGACGAAGGGGTGATAGAAGTTCTTGAAATGAAATTGACGAAACTGAAAGAATCCTAACGCCCAACCACCCAGGAAGAAATGGAAGAACCGCATGAAGAAGCGCAACATCAGGCTTTTGATTTGCGCATCGGTATACGGCGGCACATCCATTTCGGGAAATTGCTGTGAGAGTGAGTTTTCAAGCGATTGGCGCTCCGCGGCGTTCAGTGTCGCGAGATTGAGGGTATCAAGCCAAGTGTGAATTTGCCCCTCGAATGTCATTTCCCACTGGCGAAAGACTTTCTTCATTTCCGGATAATAGATGCGGCTGATGTTGGCTTGCGATACGGAAGCCGTGCGTTCTTCTCCAATCGCAAGCGTTGGTAACACAAAGAACGAACGTTTCTGATCGTTATAAAAGAACGGCAACCACGAGCCAATGATATTGGCTGTTCGATAGCGTGGATTCGCCATCATCATATTGCCATCCATCAAACACCGGTCGAAGTAAGAGGTTTGCCACGGCGGCGTCATGGTAAAAAGACCCGGCGTTTGCAGCAGAATCGGTGCGAAGCGCAACGCTTCTCTTACGGGGAATTGATTGAGTAAGGTGAAGTCGTTTTGGGGGGCGTCTGACCGCGACATGAGTTCCCGCCACCTTGACGAGATGGCGTCGTAGAACATGGTCCCTCCTCCGGGGAGCACTCGGTCGCCGCCGGTGGCCGCACGTTCTGGTCGAATCGCGGGGACAAAGTCTTCGTTATACCTATGGAGCAGTTCGGGTAAGCCTTTGCACCCGGCGATGTCGAAGCCGTCGAACATCGCCGCCAATAGAAAGTTCGCCTCGTTGGTAATCGAGCCAAGGTTGTCGATGCTATGACCGCGGTGATGCACGCCAAAGCTGCCATCAATCGTACTCTTGTCGATGGCGAAAAATTGATAATGATCGTTCTTGATTTCAGTACCGTACGCCGCTGGGCTGTAATCAAAATCGGTCGACACGCGTTTCGGCGTCCACTTTCCCTGTCGATAATCGCTCACCGCCATTTGCAGCTTGAGCCTTTTCTTGGTTTTGTCTGGAGAGAAAGTGCTCTCCGTAGAACCTGGAGCCTTGGGTATTTTCACCGTGCTGTTGCCCGCTTCATCCGGCACTTCCGTGAACACTGGCCAAAACAGAAACAACCGCTTGTTCACCACCGCTGGAATGAGATAGTCACCTTGGATGTCCAGCTCCACCTTTTCCCATGGCGTCCATTGCCGGTAGTCAAAGCGACGGTAGTAGTACAGATGTGGTTCCACGCCTTTCGTGCGCCCAAAGACGTGGATAATGGCGTTGTCGCCGTCGTCCTCTTGGTAGAACCCGGCGATCTCAAGCTGCGCGACACCGTCCAACTTTTCCAAGTAGTTCGTAAACGCGGTCTCAACCGTGTACTGGTTGACCTCGTTTTGCAGCAACTCATTTTCGAGGTCCTTGAAGAAGGACGACCGGTCTTTCTTCAGCTCCGGCTCGATCCAGTTCTCCGGCCAGAGGAACACCTTGCGGTTCGCCTCCCACACCCGGTACTTGCGCATCCATTTCCACCAGCGCCAGGCACTGTCGCCGGTGGCGCCGTCGGCGTTCACCACCACATCCGGCTCCAAGCCCATGAAGCAGCGCTGCACGAACAGTTGCACCGATCCCGATCCCTGCACCAGGCGGCTGGTCAGTTGGCAGGACGACATCTCCACCTCCAGCAGGTAGTAGGCATAGAGGTCATTGGTGTTTTCCCACTTGCCGCTGGGGACATCGGCGGGCTGAGGCTGGGTGAGCAGATACGCGGCCAGGGCATCCCGCTTGCGTTCCCGCAGGACATCCTGGATTTCGGTGCAGACCGTCAACCATATCTCCGTGCCGAATTTGGCGCGCAGCAGCTCCTTGATGATCGTGGCGTGGGTATCAGTCATGGCGGATGCCGCGAAGGTCTTCACCGTGTCAGCGCTGGCATTGAGGTTATCAAGGAAGGAGAACGCCCGGCGCAGCCGCTCCCAGCTTTCGGCCAGCAGATAGTCCGTGGGATACACCAGGTCGAGCGAAGCGGTGAGCGCTTCCACGTCAGCGGCGAGCCAGGCGTCGTTCAGCCCGTGGACATCGGCGGCGAAATCGGCGGCGGTGGGATAGGCGTTCGTACGCAATTTGTCCAACACCGAGAGCAGCGTGATTTCCGTCTCCGGTAAGCTGTCCCGCAGTCGGAACAGACGGCTGGTGTTGAGGAAGCGGGCGAGCGGAGCAATGGCGCCGGTGGCATCCAAGGGCAGACTGAGGAAATCAAGCAATTGCGCACCGGCGGTCAGAGCGCTTATCTGTTCCCACTCCGCCAGGGTGAGTTTCCATTTTTTCCACAGCGCGGCGACCCGACTCGCCCAGAACCAGCCGTCGAAGGTGGGTTTCAGCGTGGCGTAATCGACTACCCCCGTGGTGGCCGCAAAGACGTCCGTCAGGTGCGTCATCAGTGTGGCGGGCAGCAGGGCATAGTGTGTCAGCAAGCGGCGGGTCAGCGCCTCGGTCAGTCCGAATTGTGTACTGCTTTGCTGGACCACCGCGTTTTCCGACCGCGTTTTAGATAGATACGCCAACGCTTGCGTCACTGCCGTGGCAAGGTTGTCCGCGAGATGGTCATTGGCGGGGGTGACCACATCCCGCAGCGGGAATTGCAGGTCAGCGTCTTGCAGCCATATTTTTTCGGACGGGAACACCCCGACGGTAGGTTGGGTGAACAGACTGTTCACCGCGTTGCGATAGCTGAGATCAGCGGACAGCACATCGAGCGCCTCTTTT
This sequence comes from Deltaproteobacteria bacterium, assembly GCA_031389045.1. Taxonomy (GTDB): domain Bacteria; phylum Desulfobacterota; class Binatia; order Bin18; family Bin18; genus JABFSC01. The sequence goes on from JANMSE010000565.1 coordinate 15,208, forward strand.
TTCTTTTTCGATAAGATGCCCACGACCCGCAGCTCCCGTTGCTCGGCGTCGTAGGACACCTTCAGCACGAGGGCGGGATCGGGCAGCGTCTTGAAATCCACCGCGGCCGGCAGGTTGGTAAGTGAAGCGGTGAACACCGGCTCGAAGAATTTCAGCGCCAGGCGGGGGCTCGCGAAAAACTCCGCGATCGCCTGCTGGTAGGAGGCGATGCCGGTCACGGCGATCAGCGCGGGATCGGTCAAGAGGGTGGATTGCTGGGCAGCGGTCATCAAGCCGGTGAAGCGCAGAGTCGTCGCCGGCTCATCGTAACTGATGTGGATATGGTGCGGTGCGCCCGTAATGGAGGCCGGGAAAGCGAAGCCCGCGGGCAGCCCCCCCACCTGTAATTCCATACTCACTTCGTCCCGGAGCGTGGCAATGAAAAACTGTACTGCCGCCTCATCGTGATTGAGCTGTTGCACAAGGGAAGTCAGCAGCGCGGTAAGGCTATCCACGTCGGAGGGGGAAGCCAGAAAGTCATATTGTGTTGGGTCGTGCTCAGCCTGGATTGCCTGCAATTCCTTCCGCAACACACTGAGAAAGCGGGCAGCGTCCGTTTCTTTCACGGCGGCCTTCGCTGTCCGGTCGGCGGCCAGCAGCCAGTTGAGTTCGTCCGGGGTAAACCCGGCGGCTTTGAGGCGGTCGATCCCTTCGACAAACTCCCAGGCCACCTGCGGATTCGCAAAATGCGCGAGGTCCTGTTGGACAATTTTCAGGAGAGTCTTCCACTCTTCCGCCTTGTACTTGAGGAGTTTGGACAGCCAGGCGTGACGCCAGAGGAAAGAAAGATTCCCCAGCGTCAGGTCGTCAGTGATGTAGGGCGTGCCGTCAGACGCTTTGGTCAAGGTCTTGAGAAGCGTCAGATCGGCTTCCCGGATACCCAACGCCGCGAGGATGACGGGGTGGTGCGCGGTGAGGGTGTCACCCGCCGGGAGAGCGCCGGTGCCGGGGTCGAGTTGGAACGCTGGATCAAGAGGGTTGATGAGGCGTTTATTGAGGAACAGGCTGTGGTACAGGGCGTCCGCCCTCTTCTCGTGGAGCTGGGTGAACCGGGTCTCGGTGTTCAGGTCGCCAAAGAGGACGCACACCTGCTCGACACTCGTTTTTCCGCCGAGCCGAATTTGCAGTTGGCTAAAGGAGAACAGATTGACCAGGAACGCCTCATCCAGCGCCCCGTTACCGATGCGGGGATGGCGGATGACCATGTCGAGTTCCCACATCTTCCAGCCCTTGAGCTTACGCCACAACCGCAGGAATCGATGCAGACGATCCAACTTCGGCGCATCCAAAATCTGGATGGCTTTCTGGTCGGTGTCGCACGACGGGTCGAGATGCTGGATAGCAATGTCGCCCGTGGGGTTGATGAACTTCAGATCGAGCAACGCGAGGAGGTCGTTATACTCCAAGCCGGTCTTGTTGAGAAAATTCTTGACGTTGCCCACCGTGGTCAGCCAACTACCGCCGGTTTCGCCCCAGAGCGTCTGCTGCCCAGCGACCGTGGTGTCGGCCACCAGGATGAGGCTCTTCTCGTCCGGGTCCCCAGGGGTGGCGCTGACGCTGATGCCGAAGTATTCAGCGGCGATGTCACCGTCGCTCGGATTGTTAGGAGCGGCGGCGCCTCGCAAGGTACGCATCACGTCCCAGCGTTGCAGGTTGGTTTTCTGGAACGCCGCTCGCACCTCCTCGGCGAAGAGGTCGAAGGGCAGTGCGAGTGGATACCTGGCCGCGCGCAATTTTTTGTAGGCCTCGGGGTTGACGTAGCGCGGATAGGCTCGGAGTTCGGCGGCACTCGCCTTGGTGTTGCGTAGAATCTCGGCGAAAAAATTGGGGGTCGCTTTCTTCTTCAAGAGGTAGGTTATGTCATCGCCGTGCGCCACCCAGCGGGTGGGATCCGCCGGGTTCACGTGCGAGAGAGAAAAGTCAGCACCCAGACGCAGGTTCCGAGCGGCGAACGCGGCGGCAACCGCGACTGTGGCGGCGGCACCGGCGGGCACCACGGTGAAACCTAGCAACTCCACGTCGTTCGCCCCGGTCGCATCCACTGCCTGCTCCAACACCTCACACACCGTGTCGATATAGGGAAACGGCGTCAGCGCGTTGGCACAGTTCAGTTCGAGAAAGCCCAAGTCGGGGCGTCGTTGAAACAGCAGGTCCTTGACGGATTGAGCGGGATTTTTCGCCCTGCGATCCTTGAGAAACATCAGCAGGTCGGCGAAGTACGCGGCGGGACTCAGCACCGAGCGGCAATGTTCGCACTCGCACAGGTCGCCCGCTTGGAACAGAGTATTCCAATTCGGAAAGGTGGACAGCTCGTTGGTGCCGCTTTTCAGCGCCAGCGGCAGAGTCTCGGCTTCCAGCGCCTTGAGGTCGGCGACGACGGTCAGCACCGCGGCATGGGTGTCGGCGGCGCGATTCCAAGTCAGTTGCGCGGTTTCGGTCGTAAAGCCCGGTTGCTTTTCGTAGCGTCGGACAAACTCACTCCGCCCAAGCCGATAGATTTTTTGCGCGGAGTGCAGGTCATCCGCTAGTAGGACGTCCGTCGCCTCGAAGGTCGGGGCCAGCTTGAACACCCGCTGCACCGCCTTGAGTTCCAGCCGAAAGGATTCATCCCGCGCCTGGGCGCGAAAATCTGGGTGGACGCTGCTTTTCAAGAAATCATCGACCGGCGTGGTCTGGAACTCAAAGGTGTCATGGCGGTCCAGAAACCGGCTGACGACCGGCCCCTGGCGCAGTCCATGCGCACCGCCGTTTTGTAACGTTCGCTCGAGGCCGCCGCTGAAGGCCGACGTGGGGAAGGCTTCGCGAAACTGGCGTTCGAGCATTTGTCCGTAGACTCGCGCTTCAGGTAATTTCGCCTCCCCGGCGACGGCGCTCACCTCGAAGGGCAACGTGATGTCGCCGGCGGCATGCTTGGCTTCCACCAATCGGACCCATTCGTCCGCGCTCCGTTTCGCCACCGCGCGAATCTGGTCGGGCTGGCGTACGCCGAACTCGTCCTTAATCATTTTGACCACGGAGAAATCACCCCTGCTGAGGTCGCTCAACTGAAAGGAGGTGCGCAAGTCGGCGATTTCCGCTTGCGTGAAGGACGTATTCTTCTCCAGCGCCGCCACCAGTTCCGGCGTGATCGCCTTGTGTTCGTTGAACAGCCGTGCGAAAGCCTCTTGCTTGTCCGCTCCGGTGATCCGGGCATCTTCGAGCGCCAATTTGACAAAGGTGGGCGTACCCTCCCCGCTCACCGCCTGGCTGGCGATGAATCGAAGAAATGCGTCGATCCACCCGTCCACGTTCGCACGGAAGGCTTCGGCGATATCCTTCTGGTGAAAACCGCGCGTGAGAGCCTTGCGCACGGCGGTCGCATCCAGCGACGGCAAGGCGGCCAAGACGGCGGCCAACTGCTCCTTGAGACTTTGATTCTCGCTGAATTGATAAAACGAGCCCCCCAACAGGACAAACCAGAATTCCGCTGGGATACCATGTCGGGCCAGCCCGGCGCGGGTCAGCCCGGCGCGGGCTAGCCCGGCGCGGGCGAGCCCGTGCGCCAAAACAAAACGGGCGAGCGTGGATTTCGCGAAACCCGTTTCGCCAGAAAGGAAACTGAGGTCTTGATGCTCCGTGTCTTCCTCCAACTCCTCCACCGGCACGCCTTCAAGAAGAGGGGATAGCGCTTGTCCAATTCTCTCAAACAGTGAGGCTGGCTGGAGCACCTCGGCGGGAATGGTCACATTCACCTCAGCGACCGGCGGGGCATTGAACAGCACCGGCGAGGTGGCCAGCAGTTTGCCGTCGGCGGCGAAGGCTTTGACGACAAGATCGGCGTTGCCTTTTTCATGCTTGCGGAACTGGCGCGTGACGTACGAGATTTCATACGCCCCTTGCTCGTCGGTCCGGGTTTTGCCCAGGAGCTGCTCGGTGCGCAGGTCACGGTCGAAAGCCGCGACCGCCATGCCAGTGAGCAGGTGGTCTTGGGAATCCCGCACAGTGCCGTGTACAACCCGGGGCAGCTTGGCCATATCGTCAATCTTCTCATCCACCTGAAAGTCAATCACGATCTCGCGCGGCTGATCGCGATAGACTGGGCTCTGACCGAGCAGGCCGTCGCGGTAGACGCGGATGAAGACATCGGGCCCACCGAACTCCACGCCGAGGACATCCGTCGAGAAGCGAATGGTGTAGCGCCCCTCCACATCGGTCACGGCTTCGCCCAGCGGGTCGTCGACGGTGAGGGGATCGTGGTCATAAGCGCGGACGGTCAATTCCGCCAACGGGTGATTTTGTAGGTTGGTGATGCGTCCGCTGAGTATGCAATTCGCGTCGTGTCGCGTGGCCATAAGAATCTTCCTCTCTGTGTCGGACTCTATCCCAGAGCGTGCGGTTCCGGGCGTTGTCGTGATTGATCTCAGTCGCTAGTCGGTTTCCGTTCGGCCAGCTTGACGGTGAAGAAATACGTATTCCCCGCCACATCCGCCCGCCGATACTGCATTCATTCCTCCTCCACGTCGTCATCCAACAGTAGGTTGGGGTATCAACGGACGCCTCCTTCGGAGTGAACCGTTTTCGGGGGTATGGCTTTTTTCATCATCTCTTCCTTGATCTCATGGATTCGCTCGCGAAGGTACGTCGACTGTTTGTCGGCAACCTCGTTGCGCAACTCGTTCTTCATCGCGTTCGTGGCCACGCCAGCCACCGTGCCCACGACTACGCCAAGCACGGCCTGCCCAATGACAAACCCGCTCTCCGCCGCACGGGCCGCTCCCTTCGCCACGTTCTTTCCGGAGAACAGCGCGGCGAAGAACCCACCGATGGCCCCGATCTCCCCACCCACCATCCCTCCCACGAGGCCGGCGAGCGGACCCGCTAGGCGACCGCCCACCCCAAGGAAGTTCATAAAGCCGAGTGCGACGCTGTATTTGTTTTCGATCGACTTCAATCCTTGATAGATGCCGGCCCACTGCTCCTTCGACAGTCGTTCAGCCCGTTTGCTTCTGTCGATGATTCCCTTCTCCTGCATCAGCTCGATGCCTTTCTCAGTGTCCCGCACGACCTGGTGGAACTGGGCAAAGGTCTTGTCGCCGACCGCCAGGTCCGATTCTGGCGTCAACGCATGACCCATGCCCCGCCCGAACGAGGCGCCGTGGTAGCTCGCGTCCTGGATGGGGTGCAACAGGTAGATACCAGCGTCCCGGATCGGGTCGGAGCTGAACCGGAGGTCCCTCCTGGCGAAATTCGCCATCGTGGCGTCCACCTTCTCCTGCCGGGTGCCGCTTCCGAGCACATGCACATCTCTGTTGATGTACTCGGGATCGCCGCCAATGCTCGCGTCAATGGACTCGTACTGTTTCTCCGTGTCCGGGACGTTCGTCGCCCGGCCGATCCTCAAGGCGACATGGGACTCGACATACTGGAGCGCGACCAGCCGCGTCAGGTCTTCATGGATCGGCGTGTTGGCCTTACCGTCACGGTCCACATGATCCACGGGGCGGTCACCGACGTAAGCATAGATGTTCAACCCATCGTCGATTCCGCTCGGGTCGCAGGAGCCCCACCGTCCGAGCCATGCCGCGTAATACCTCGCCCCGTGATAGTAAAACCCAGTCTCCTCGTCCCGCTCCTTCCCCGTATACCGATACCGCTTCGCCGCCTCTGTCTGGCTCCGCACCGCCTGATACGACGTGCTGCCGTAGGGCGTATATTCCTCGTAAGAAATGACCTGCGCCTGGTCGTCCAGTTCGAGACTGGCCGAGCCAAGGTGATTGCTAAACTGATAGCGGATGAGTCGCGCCGGGACACCTGGTTCGTTACCTTGGGTGCGGGTCTCGACCAGAGCAATCCGCTGCTTGTCATCCATGAGGTGCAGCGTCTCACGCACGAGGGGATTCACCCCATGTCGGCGGTAGACCTCGAACCCGCCGAGGGAGATACGCTCGTCCTTGAGCACACCCGTGGCGAGTTCCGTCACCTTACGCACCCGCTGCCCACCCGCATCATAGACGTATCAGGTGCGCTCGCCTTGGTGCTGCATGCCGTCGGTATCGGAAGCGTTCACCGCCTGACGCTGGGTCATGCGCAGTTGGTCCTTGAAATCCCACTGCATGATGTGCAACTGCGGCATCCGCCGCATGTTGCCGTGGGCGTCGTAGCCGTCCCCCACCGTGCTGTAGGTTTCCGTCGTCGCGCCAATGGTCGTGCTGGTCAGGCGGTTGCTCTGTTTTGCGGGTTCGATCAGGCTGGTTTCATTGTAGACGTAAGCGCGTGTCCAACCGGGGTTCACCGGATCGCTGCCGCGATGTTGCACGGTGAGAAAGTTGCCAACGGCGTCATACACGTAACGCTCAAGGTAGGTTCCCATGGCGTTGCCATCTCCCGGATGCGGCAAACCAGCACGTGGGGAATCGTTGTAGGAATGAGGGATTGGCGTCCCGCCGACCTGCCCCAGGTGCTCACGTCCTGTCGCTTCGATCAGCCGATAAATGGCGTCATAGGTATAGTCCGCGCTCGGCTCAACCCGCTTGTTGAGAAAGTACCGTGCCTGCTGGGCCTCGTCGCGAATATGCGTGATGTTGCCCACCGGGTCATACGTATAATGCAGGTTCTGCACCTGACAACCAGGCCAACCCGCCGGGGGTGGCTGAGGGCAGTCGTTGGGGAAGGCGACGGCATCACGTCGGGTAAGAAGGTCCACTAGACGGAAGGTCAGCGGATCATATTCGTAGGTGGTCCTGACACCGTTGCCATAAGCGATCAGCCGGCGCTGTCCCTTGGCGTCGTAATCAATGTCGGTCACAAAAGCAGTGGCCACCGCCGCGCCCCGGAGGTTCGCCTCCACCCGTTCTAGCAAGCTGCCCTCGTTGTAACTTGGGCGAATGACGCTGTTGTCCGGCGCGGTCAATTCCGTCGGACGGTTGAGGGCGTCGTACCGCGTGCGACTGGTGTACACTTCCATTGCCAGTGGCACGGCAACCGACCAGTCCAGCGTGGTTTTGTACGCCAGTGCCAACTGGCGCTGGCCGCGCAGCAGGTTGCCCTTGAAGTCGTACTCGTCGGTGGTCACGACACCCGCCTGGTCGAACACCCGCACCACCTTCCCGCGCAGGTTGGTAGCCTCTGGGTTGGGCAGGGTGTCGCCATACACACTCCGGCCAACCCGCAGTTCGGCACCCACCCCCTCTTTCAAGAAAGAATCCGTGGGGCGGCGCAGGGGATCATAGGTGGTACGGAACTGGTGATCGCGGCTATCCCAGGCGTAGAGCGGTTTGCCCGCCACATCGTTGAGCATCCACCGTTCACCCGCTTCCATGCTGGCCTGATGGATCCGATTGCCGAGCATGTCGTAGTCGTAACGCATGACCACGCGCCCCTTCGCATCGATCACTTCCCGTTGGTTACCTTCGATGTCGAGGATGCTCCGCGTGTGGTGAAATTCCTCACCCGGTGGGTCAGCCGGAAGGGTGTTACCATACTTGAACTTGTTATGGGCGATGGTGAGAAAAGCGCGGCCGAGCGAGTCGGCATGAGCAACGGTCGGGGTGCCAGCATGGAGAGCGGCTTTGTGGGCGGCGCCCTGTTCCAAAGGCCCCAACGCACCGCCCTGACGGAGCGCATGCCAGGTAGGCAAATAGTCCGCATTGGGCAGGCGGATGAAAAAATCACCAACACTTGCATCGGTTTTCGCATCCGCCATCAGTGCGGTGTCGTTGACATCCCAGGTTTCCTGGCGCCACGGGTCGAATACCACCTTCTCCCACGTGTGGTTGGGGTGCAGGGTTGCGACCACGCGCGCGACCGGGTCATAAAAAAGCACCGGGCTCACGCCGATACGTACATCAAACTCGAAGCGGTGGGTATCGGTGAAGAACGGTTCGTACTGACGCACGGGCTTCCCTTTGTTGTTGAATACTGTCCAGCCGCTTCCCACCCAGCGGGGGCTGACATCAGTCGGTGTCATCAGTGGCTGTCCATCGGGGCCAACCATGATCGTGCCGCCCGCGTCGCGTTGCGGCACCCGTCCCGGTTCGGCCTGAATCTTCTTCTGTATCTCGCGGCCAAATCCGTCCGAGTAGGAGAAACTGAGCTGAATCTTCACCCCACCCGTGGGAACAGGGTCACTGTCGTGCGTTTCACGCACCAAGGTGGACACGACGGTAGGTTGGGGAGTGGGAAGATGTTTGGTGCGGTGGTACGCGAACAGGTCATAGACCAGCAGGGAGGTGGCACGGCTAAGGATGGCCTGTGGAGCAAGGAGGGGGTTCGCCAGGTGGGTGAGGATAACCGGCTCGGCTAGGTCGGGCTCGAAGCCGACGAGCGAATCACCTTCAACCACGGCAGGCGAGGGTTTTCCCATGACCGCCGTCCCCACCACCATCCCTAGCGTGTCAAAAGCGACGGCGGTGCGGTTACGGTTAGGGTCCATCATCAAGCGGGGCTGAAGGACACGGTAATCGTTGCCCTGAGTCGTGAGATTGCCACCCATGTCACGTTCACCGACAGTGACGCGGTTGCCCAGCGCATCACGGGTTTCCACCATCAAGAGGTCATAGCCGTCGAGGGTGACGAAGCTCTCGGTGCTTACCACGTTGGTATGGAACGGATCACGATAGCGACGTGGCAAGAAGAAATGCTGGCGGGCATAGGCGAGTTCTTGCGCGGCGGTATCCGTGCTCCCAGGGGAGTAGAATATCCGTCCCGAAGGAATCCACCAGTTCGTATCACCCTGGCTATGGACATAGCGACCTTCGGCTTCCAGCAGGGGATTGTTTACCCGCCCACCATAGGCTTCGGTGAGGAGTCCCGGCGTGAACGCCAGCTTGTAACTCGCGAAGGGAAGCGCGAGCGGTTCCAGCCCATTCGGCGGCAAAGCTCCAGTCAAATCGTCGCTGCGGTACAACGTCCGCGCATGTTCAATCAACCGCTTCTGTAAAACACCCAAGGTTGGGTTGTGTTCATAGGCGAGGGGCACGGCACCAGTACCAGCGGTTAGCAGGTCAGTCAGGGTGAACCGGCTTTGACCGACGGGAAGAGGCAGCCCAGTCAGCTCATAGGTGCGCGACTCGCTCGGCAGCGGCGTGCGAAAGTCAGTGGCGACCTCCACGGCATTGGTCACGCTGTTTTCCGTGTACGTGATAGGAATGGCCGCCTGCTTGGCTCGGTCTTCCACCGCCAAGGCCAGGTCCGGCTGGCGGCGGCCATAACCGATGGCTGCTTCTTTCAACACATTGCCAAAGCCATCAACCTCTAGCGTCAAGGCATGTCGCAGGCGTGGGTCGGCGGGATTGCGTTCGTAGTGATAGTTGATGGCTTCACGCGGGTGGGTAAAGAACACCGCGTGGCGATTGCCCGCCCGTGGTTGGACCACACGA
>JANMSE010000571.1:0-3086 GCA_031389045.1 Deltaproteobacteria bacterium
GGCTCTTTGCTGATGACGACGAGGTGCTGATTCCGCGCGTGTATCCCGACATGTCGACCCGACGGGTGTCGTCCCGCCGAGTGCTGACGATGGAGTATCTCGATGGCTACAAGCTGCAAGACATTCTCGCGCCGGGAGTCGAGCAAACGCTGAAAGACTGGGTTTCGATCAAATACTTTCAAATGACTTGGCGGCAGATTCTGGAGTTTGGCGTCCTGCACACCGACCCGCATCCCGGTAATTATCTGGTCACGTATCATCCCAAACTGGCGATGCTCGATTTTGGCAGTGTGCGCGTCTTCCCCGAAGAGATTCGCAAAGGGTATCTCACCCTCGCCAAAGCCATTCTGGATCGGGACGAGCCAACGATGGCGCGATGTTTTGACATCCTGGGCTATATCGATCCGGGGGTTGATCCGACCCCGCTCGTGAAGATCATGTACCTCATCTTCGAGCCGGTGCTAGAGGACCGCGACTACGATCCACATGAGTTCGATTCAGCGAAGAAGACGATGGAGATTACCTCAATTGGTATTGAGAACCGCATCTTCAACGCGCCGGGTCACCGGCTGTTTCTCGTCCGCGCCTTATGGGGGCTCGACTCTTACACGCACCAGTTTCGCACGATCACTAACTGGCATCGGATATTCCGTGAGTGTGTGGAGAGCGTGAAGAGATAGGAGTGGGGAAGGTGATATCCTCCCCTATCCCTTACGGGACTCTCTTGAATCCGGCCTGCACAAAATGCTGATCGAAGGCAAACGCGGCCTCTATCTTGCGCCTCTTCATGACGACAAACGATATGCAATCGGTGAGCGAATAGTCCTTGTCTTGATACTGCTGAAAATAGCGCCAGCCCTCCCTAAACAACTCCTCATCTACCTGTATGAGCTGGACGGATGGACTCGTCAGCAATCTATTCCCGACTTCCACGGCTTTCGCGTGATGCCCGCGACTGTTGAAATACGTCACGACTTCATCGAACACATACGAGGTAGTAACCAGCGGTGGCAACCGCTTCCTCAGGTTGAGCCAATGCTTCGATGCGGCGCGATGATTCTGGTCATTCGACAACTCCAGCGCCAACACATAGCCTGTATCAAGGAACACCGCGTTCATCGGCTGTAGATATAAGCGTCGTGATGTTCGGAGGCATCGGTAATCTCATCCGCAATCGGCTGACTGCCAAGCGCAAAAATAGGGTCCTCCGTGACCGGCACGACGAGAATGACGCTATTGTCCTTGCGAATCTCGACTTCTTTGATGCCCTTCAGGAACTTCTTCGGCACGAGGACGCCCTGCTCGGTGACTTTGATTTTCATCTGCATCGTTTCCTCCACACACGGCTCTGCTGTTCGTATAGTACACGGCCTCTAGCGAAGAGCCTAATAGTAGATGCCCGTCGGCAGTTGGCAGGCATCTCTATCTATATGCTTTCCTGCGTATGCGCACTGCGTCCCATCAAGTCTAATACTACCGCCGCCACAAGACGGCGGTTACGACGCCCGCCGATACCGCGCCGCGGGATGTGGAGCAGACAAGCGAGCATGGCCACTCCCGAATAATTTCTCGCGGAATGTCCCTTCTTGATAGTCGTGCTGCATCAATCCGCGCTGCTGAAGCACCGGCACGACTCCGTCAATAAAATCCGCGAACGTGCCCGGCGTGATGGCGTAAGCCAGATTGAAGCCATCCACACCGACATCAATCCACTCCAGCAACCGATCCATGCTTCCGTTGGGGGCTGTTGACAAAGTCACGCCCGGTGCCGCTAATGCTGGGCGAAACACGCAGGTGTGAGACGCCGCCACTGTCTCAGGGAAGCCTCCGCGTCATTGAGTTGAGGGGAATCACTGTATGAAATTTGGGCTCCATTACCAACTGCCATGTTCACCCGCGCAGTCTCCCGTGCAGCGCTACCGCGACACGATCGCACAAGCGGCCTACGCCGAAACGCTCGGTTTTGAGTCGGTCTGGCCGGTCGAGCAACATTTTGATCCAGGGTTCTCGATTCTCCCTTCGCCGTTATTGCTGTTATCCGCCATCGCGGAACGGACGCGGACGTTGCGTCTGGGGATCGGAATTATTTTATTGCCGCTCTCACACCCGGTGCGGGTCGCCGAGGAGATCGCCACACTCGATGTGATCAGCAATGGGCGGGTGGAGTTCGGCGTCGGTCGCGGTGTGTTTCCCAGCCATTTCGCCGGGTTCGGTATTCCACAAGAGGAGAGCCGCGAACGGTTCCTGGAAGCGCTCCAGGTCGTTCGGCAGGCATGGACAACCGAGCGGCTCTCATTTCAAGGGAAGTTTTTTACCGTTAACAATATCTCGGTTGTCCCCAAACCGGTGCAACAGCCGCATCCGCCTATTTGTGTCGCGGCCAATACCGTCGAGACCTACGAGCAGATGGGGCAACTCGGATTATCGATCCTGACCGCCGCGCAGATCACCACTTTTCCCAAACTGCGTGAGTTGATCCCGCGCTATCGCCAAGCCCGCCAGGCAGCCGGGCATCCGCGCGGCAATGGTGAAGAACTGTCACTGCTCGCGCCGTGTTATGTAGCGGAGAGTGCTGAGCAGGTGCGACGCGAAGTCGAGCCGAGCATCCGGCACTTTCTCGACTCGCTCATTGCGGCCTTTCCAGTGGGCACAGGGAATCGTCTGCTCGAGGAAGCGGCGGAACGTCTGCGCAAGACCACCTACGAGCAGGTGTGTGAAGTGATGGGCATTTTCACGACGCCAGAAGCGTTTGTGGATCGTCTCACCCAACTGCGCGAGGAGTTCGGCATGGGCCGGTTCCTCTGTTGGTTCAACATGGGCGGCCAAGTGCCACATGAGCAGGTGCTCCGCAGCATGAAGCTTTTTGCCGATAAGGTCATGCCGCATTTTGCGTGACGTGATCCACCACAAGCTAAAGGTTGCGAGATTCGCTATAAACCAAATTTCCCGGCAACGTCCCCTATACCCTAGAACCGCCTCGTGCGGACCCGCATGCTAGGTGGTGTGGGGAGGGCGGTCAGCAATGACCGCCCTTACCCGATTAGGTACCCTCATCAAGCAGTCGCCCATTCGGCGGACAGCACCGC
>JANMSE010000641.1:0-3044 GCA_031389045.1 Deltaproteobacteria bacterium
GACAATGCTGAGGCGATTCACGTTGTAGGAATCCTTGACCTTCAGCAACTCGCGCATGAAGTCGGGATGGCCGAACGCCAATCCAATCCGCATCCCAGCGAGGGAAAACGACTTGGAAAAGGTACGCAGGATCACCACATGGTCATACTTGTGTACCAACGACAGTGCCGTCTCGTCGGCGAAATCAATGTACGCTTCGTCGATGACCAGCATGCCCTTCACGCGCCGGGCCAACTCCTCGACATGCGCCAGTGGCGGCAGCGTCCCAGACGGCGCATTGGGATGACACAGGATCGTCAGCTTCGCGTCACTCTCTCCGAGTTGAGGCGGCAGAGAAAAGTCCGCGGGAAAGGGCACATGCACGATGTGGCCATCCTGCATCATGACCAGTTCGTCATAGAGGGTATAGGTCGGCACGGGATACGCCACGCGATCGCCAGGGCCAACACAGGTGCGCATCAGCATGGTCAGCAGATCATCGGACCCGTTGCCCACGAGAATCTGCTCACGGCGCAGGCCATAGACCGTGGCGGCGGTATCGCGCAGGCGATTCGCCACTGGGTCGGGATACAAGCGGAGGTCTTCGCCAATCGCGCGTTGGAGCGCTTCCCGCACGCGAGGCGAGGGTGGGTATGGGTTCTCGTTGGAATTGAGCTTAGTGTACGGCTGGTCCCGCGGCTGTTCGCCGGGGATGTAGCCGTGCATGCGCTGGATCGTGGGACGGATTGCATTGAGACGAGAAAACGACAAGCTAGAACTCCTTTTCGCTGTGGCGGAGGCCCTTTCCTATATCCCACTTGGTCGCGGGAAAGAAGCCTCTGGCAGGTCAGAAAAAGTTGCAGTCGCTCGCCGCTTTTGCTACTCAAAGGAGCGCTCACGGTCCCAATACGCGTTTCGCACGGGGGAAGAGGCTTCCCGGCTGGGGTTCTGGGTGGAAAAGGAATGACAACGCTGAAAAGGGAATAACTATGACACATTCACGTATGAAGAAGACCGGCTTGCTGATTTCCATGCTCATGCTTCTCCTCGGTAGCGCGCCCGTCGGCGCGGAAGAGAGCACCAACGCGAACTCCACGCTGCCCGCAGAATTTCCTTATCCGAAGGCGCTCCGTCCACAAGTGGAGTTCTGGAAAAAAATCTTCGCGGTCTATTCGCGCTATCAGAGCGTCATCCACGACAGTGAGACCATGCAAATTTATCGCGTGCTGGACTTCCGCCGTCTGCGCGACGAAGAAGGACTGGATGACGCGACCATTAGTCAGATCAAACAGGACCAGACCAATCTCGAAATCGAGATGCTGCGTTTGACCCTCGCCAAACTGCAACGCTGCGTGGAAGGCAGCGAGAGCTGCGATCCCCTGGCCGCGGACGAACAGAAGATTTGGGACATGTATAAGGGCGTCGATGATCCAGAGCGGTTTCGCGCGGCGGCGAGCGAGGATCGGCTCCGCTCACAGACGGGGGTGCGCGAACGCTTTCAAGAAGGCGTGCAAACCTCGCGTCGCTACCTCAAGGCGATGGAGGAGATTTTTCGTCGTGAAGGATTACCCGTGGAGTTGACGCGGCTGCCGCTGATTGAGTCCAGCTTCAATCTGCAAGCGACCTCGAAAGTGGGCGCGTCCGGTATCTGGCAATTCATGCCGTCCACTGGGCGTATCTATGATATGCGGGTGAGCGATCATATTGATGAGCGCCGTGATCCGCTGATCGCCACCGAAGCGGCGGCGCGCTTTCTGCGCGACAATTATGAGCGCCTCGGCAGTTGGCCGTTGGCGATCACGGCCTATAATCATGGACCTGGTGGGATGGCGAACGCGGTCAACACGGTCGGCTCAAGCGACATCGCCGACATTATTCGCTCGTACCGTGGACGCGCGTTTGGGTTTGCCTCGCGCAACTTTTATCCTGAGTTCCTGGCGGCCATTGAGGTCGAGAAAAACGCCAAGCGCCATTTCGGCACGCTCGAAATGGAAGAGGCGATCTCGTACGACGAGGTGTACGTTGACCATCCCGTCTCGCTGAACCCGGTGGCCGAGTGGGCGAACACAACCAGTGAGGAGCTGCGGTCGTTGAATCCCGCGCTCGGAGGCGCGATCCATGCCGGAGATGCGGCGGTGCCACGGGGCTATCAATTACGAGTGCCTTCTGGAACAGCGACGGCTTTTCAGGAGCGGTATGCCGTGTGGCAAGAGGCCGAGCGTGAACGGCTCGCGGCGTTAGAACGCGCACGACAAGCACGCCTTGAGGAATTACGGCAAGCGCGCGCCGCGCGACTCGCCTCTTTACGAGCCCGCAAGTCCGCGGGAAAATCCGGCGTGTCGCGCGCAAAAGGTGGCAAGCGCTCGTCGGGCTCGGTCGTGCGGGTGTCGGAGAATCGCGGCAAGAGACGGCCGGGATAAGCGGACTAAGCCGACTCAGCGGAATACGCGGGAAAACAAAATCCGTCTTTGCCACACGCGGAAAGAAAGGAGAACAGGATGCTGACCGAACGAGTATCGCGGAGACAGTTTCTCCACAGTGTTGGTGCGGCAACCGTAGCCGCCACCGTCGCTGGACACGTGGCAACCTCATCACAGAGTGTGCAGGCCGCGCCAGCCGCTGCTGGCCCTCTGCGCTTTGGTGTACAGATCGTGCCGCAACATGCGACGTACCCCGATATTCTGCAAACCTGGCGCGAAGCCGACGACCTGGGCTTTGATACGGCCTTTCTCTTCGACCACTTTGTCCCCATTATGTCTGATCCGAACGGTCCGTGTTTTGAAGGGTGGACACTGCTTGCCGCGCTCGCCGCTCAATCCAAACGGATCAAACTTGGGCTGCTGGTGACGGGCAACACCTATCGTAACCCGGCGGTCTTAGCCAAAATGGCCGCGACCGTTGACCACATCAGCAATGGTCGGCTTATTCTGGGGCTCGGCGCGGCGTGGTTCGAGGCTGAGCATACGGCATACGGAATTCCTTTCTATACACCGGGTGAACGCGCGAAACGGTTGGGAGAAGCGGTGGAAGTCATCAAACTCCTGTTCAGCCAACAGAAGAGCACA
>JANMSE010000153.1:0-26449 GCA_031389045.1 Deltaproteobacteria bacterium
CAAGTCGGCATCAAGCCGCCCTGCTTGGCGATCTTCACCAGCGCGCCGGAAGGAATTACCCCGGCCTACACTCGGTATCTGGAGAATCAGCTCCGCGAGCAGTTCGACCTTGCCGGCACGCCAATCAAGCTGAGTTTTCGTTCGCGCCGGAAAGAAGACTCTGAGCAAGAGGGGCAAGTCAAAAGTCAAAAGTCAAAGGTCAAAGGTCAAAAGTCAAAATTGCCCAGACGAAAATCCAGAGTTGCCAGTTGAAAAACAAAAAGCAAAAAATGGAAGCCAACAGCCTTTTCTCTTCCCACTTTTGCCTTTTGACTTTTGCACTTTGACTTTTGACTTTCTTATACTTCTCGCCGCCAATTCCCATGAAACCCATACGGCACCCGGTGAGGCAGCTTCACCGTTGCCAGTGGCTTGGCTTCGATATTCGAAGCGTCAAGAATGACAAGGTCGCTGCGGTTTGTTTCCTGTCGATAGACCACCGCAAGTAGGAACCCCTCCCCTTCCGGCGCATGCGGAGTACGCGGGACAAAGACCGGTTCCGAGGTAAAACTCGTCGCCCCCAACTGATGCTCCTGTCGCCGCCCAGTCTGGTGGTCATACAGAAAAATCGCATTGAATATCCCGGTCTCCGAGGTCGCCCCGACTCGCCCTCCGGTGTAACCGTAACGATAGGAGCGCCCGGTGAAGCGTTCATCAAACCGGGGGAACTCCACCGCGCTGTCATCAAGCGGCGTCTCTTTGACAGTGCCAGCCCGAAGATCAAGAGTCCAACGCGTCAGGTGCGCGAAGTCAATGTTGTCGCCCTCACGTTGTTCATCCCCGGCAAAAAGTGGCAGACGGCTGAAGCGACACACATCGGCGATGATACGGTCCTTCTCCGTGTACGCATTCATGGGATGAAAGACGAAACACGGGTCGGTCGTGAACCATTGGACTTCCGCATTCCCGCCGTTGCGAGGCATGACGCCGATTTTGGTGCCCAGTTCCGGCTCCCAACGAATCGGCGAGCCGGACTCGAAGTTTTCCGCGCGGAACGTGGCCGGATACACCGTGAAAATGACATGCTCACGTGTTGTGATGAAATCATGCATCATCGTCGGCATCGGCACCTCGATCTCTTCACTCCGCGTGATCGTGCCCGCGGCATTCGCCACGTAATAGCGCAGGAACGGTGGAAAGGGACTGTAACCAAAAAATAGCAGGTCCCCCGTCTCCGGATCGATCTTCGGGTGCGCGGTCATCGGACTCAGGAGCTGCCCATTGAAATCGTAAGGGCCAATGGTCGCCAAGGTCTGGGGATCAAGCTCGTGCGGAGGCCCGGCTTCCCAGAGCGCCAGCAATTTGCCGCCATGCACGATGATGTTGGTATTGGCGGAATTCGGAAACACTCCTTCGGCACGAGGGTCGGTGTTGGTCCAATCGCTGAGCCCGCCGAAGAGCGCCTCCCCGTGTTCACGCTCCAAATTGAATTTCAGAGTCCGCACCCAGCGATTGCGGTAATGGGCTTTCCCATCGCGGAGCGTGAAGGCATGCACCATGCCATCGCCATCGAACCAGTGATAGCGACCACGTGGGGCGAATTGTGGATTTGGACCGTTACGATACAAAGTGCCGTCCAGTTCACGTGGAATCTCTCCATCCACCACAAGATCGTGAATATCGCCCTCCATCGGCCAGGGACCGTAGTTGCCGCGCAAGAATGGATCGTCGGGAAATGGCTGACTCATCGTGCTTCTCCTTTTCGTGCTCTTCGGTTATGACCCAAGGGTACAATTCGTCCGCCCTCTTGAGAAGGAGACCCGCATGCTACTGAACAAAGACCGCGCCGTCGCGTTGATGCGCGAACAACAGCTTGATGCACTCGTCGCCGTCGCTTCGCCTAATGTGTACTATCTCAGCGATTACGACGCGGCGGAACCGAAAGATGTGCCGTGGACGGCGGCGGCCATTCTACCGCGCGATGCCGACACGGAGCCCGCGCTGATTCTGCCCGACCTGGAACTGTCGCTCTTCGCCGAACGCCCAAGCTGGATGCCGGTGCAGGCGTATCATTTCTCATTTGATAATGAATCCCTCGCGGTTTTCGACGCCTCCGTGGATGAACCGTTGGACGAGCAAGATACAAAAATCAACATGCTGCTCTCCGACGCCGTCACCGCCAATGGTTCGGCGGGAAGCATCCGCGCGGTCGCGCGTGCGCTGCGACGGATGGGACTGGCCAACGCTCGCGTCGGCTTTGACGACATTCGCTTTGGTCAGCTCGTGCAAGAGACGCTCAAGAACCTCCAGCCAGTTGATGCGACAGAGCTGCTGGTCCGGATTCGCATGGTCAAAAGTGCCGAGGAACTCACGCTCCTGCGCCGTGCCGCGAAAATTAACCAAGAGGCCATTGAAGCCGCCCTCGCGATAGTCAAGACGGGGGGATCCTGGCCGGAGGTCCCACGAGCGTGGCGACAATATCTGCTCTCACAAAAAGCGCGCCCGTTCTCCATGCTCGGTGGCGCGGGCGCGAAGGCGGCTGGCCCGTTGCGGACCAGTGTCCCCTACCCTATCGCACCCGGGGTCCCAATCGCCTTTGACGCGATGCTGACCTACCAAGGCTACTTCGGCGATCTGCAACGCACCTGTGTTATTGGCGATCCGTCAGCGAAATTGAAACGCTACTGGTCCGCCGTGCGGGCGGGGGTACTCGCGACCTACGAAAAAATCGCGGCTGGCGTCTCGACGGCGACCTTACGCGCGCTCGCTGTCGATACCATTCGCCAAGCTGGGCACGGCCAATTTCGCATTGCCATCGTGCACAGCCTGGGGCTTGAACATATCGAGATTCCCGGCGCGTGGGGCGGACGGCTGCACTCGTTCACGCTGGAACCGGGCATGGTGATTAACATCGACCTGGAAGTGCATGAACTCGGCTTTGGGGCCGTGGCGTTCGAGGAAAGTATGTTGGTGACGGAAACCGGAGCGGAACGGTTGATTTCTCTGCCGCGAGAGTTGCTGCAGGTGGGATGAACGGAGGGCACGGGCCACACACGTCCCATACGCCAGCAACCGAGGAGGAGCCGTTTATGCACGTGTTCATCGTCCGCCCATTCGGGACAAAGAACAACATCAATTTCGACCGTGTGGAAACCGAATTGATTCGTCCAGCAATGCGGGCCGCTGGTTTGACGGGAGGAACCACTGGGGAATTTGTCCAACAAGGCAACATCCGCACGGATATGTTCGAGCAGTTGCTGATCGCGGATATAGTGATCGCGGACATCTCCATTCATAACGCCAACGTCTTTTACGAATTAGGTCTCCGCCATGCCCTGCGAGACAAGCGCACCTTCCTCCTCAAATCGGTGAGTGACGAAGTGCCCTTTGATCTGAAAACGGATCGCTACTTGCCTTATAGCGGTTTTCACATGCGCGCGTTCATAAAAAGTGGCCATTGGTGCCGTTTTTCTCGGCAATACAGGTCGCATGCAACTGAGAACCGCTATAAGAGCGCGCTGGCGGGGGCCGACGCACAGGTCAAGGAATCAGTCCGCAATCAGTTAGTGCTCTATCAACAACTTGGTATTCTTACGGAAAACACCCAGGCGGCTTTGCCAAATGTCGCGGCCAGCGCGGAGAAAAACGCCCCAGAGCAGGCCGCTCCTCGCGTTATCCTTTTCACTGGCCATCGCATCGACGCCGCGGGACGTGAGCAGCCACGGTTCCCACGGACCAAGGAAACCCAGGCGCGCGCGTTGATCCGAGACGCGGTCGTAGCGGAGCAGCAAAAAGCGACTGGCCAACTCTTGGGGATTGCTGGTGGCGCTTCCGGGGGCGACATCCTGTTTCACGAGGTCTGCCAGGAACTTGGGATTCCGACCCTGCTCTACCTCGCGTTACCACAGGATGCCTATCGCGCGGCCTCAGTGGCCGATGGCGGTGCGCAGTGGGTGGAACGATTCCAGCACCTGTGCGAGGTGAACAAGCCGATCCTCCTGACTGACGCTGACGAGTTGCCACGCTGGCTGCGCGCGAAAAACGGGTACACCATTTGGCAACGCGCGAATCTGTGGATGCTCCAGCATGCGCTGGCGAAGTCGAACGACAATCTTCTGTTAATCGCCCTGTGGAACGGGGACGTGGGGGACGGGCCTGGGGGTACCGAAGATATGGTCAAACGCGCGCAAGAGCGTGGGGCGGCTTTTATCCACCTTGATACGCGGATGCTCCTGATTGGACCATAATCGCGATGGAATTCGATCAGAGAAATCTCCGGGTCTTTGTCAGTTCCAAGATGGCCGAACTCGCCGAGGAGCGCCAAGCGATTCAGACGGCTCTGAAAGAGCTCTTCATCGCCACCTTTGTCTTTGAGGCCGATGCTGGTGCTCGCGAAACAACGATTGAACAAACCTTTGTCGAGGAGCTGCGCGAAGCGGACCTCTACATCGGTCTTTTTTGGCGGGGGTATGGCGAGTACACGATTCAAGAATACCAAACCGCTTGTGATCTCGGCATGGATCGGTTGATCTTCGAGAAGCGCGTGGCGGTGGAACAGCGTGACTCCGAGTTACAACAGTTCCTTGACGAGATTGGCCAAGTACGAGAAGGAGTGACCATTCGCTGGTTCACTTCCTTGGAAGAGCTGCGGAACTTCGTCAAACAGGACGTCCAGAAGTGGTTGACGAGCAAAGCGCGCCGATCTCGGCACAAGGACCCGCGGGCGATTCAGCCGGAATTGCTCCCATGCCTCTGCGACCGGGAGCAGCAGGACCAGGAACTCCAGACCACCCTGGTGCCAACCCTTCGTGAGAAGCGGACGCGCCCGTCAGTGCTTGTCGTGCACGGTCACGAGCTGGAGGGACATGGCCATTACGTCAATCGTCTCGAGCTTCAGTCCCTTCTTGATATCCTGACACTGGCGAGCGTGCGTGGGCAGGGGAAAGTGGTACGCATCAACGAGGCGATCAGAGCCAATCAATCGCAGCGGGACTTCGGTGCCACCTTACGGATGGCCTTGGCCAAGAGACTACAAGTCGCATATCAGGAGGACGATCGCTTCATCGTGGAATTCGCCCGCCGCCACCAACTCAAGGCGTTGGTGCCGGTTCTCTCGGTGCAGTCCTCGGAACAGATGAACATGCGAGGGAATCTGCTGGAGAAAACGTGCGCGTACCTCACGGAATTTCCAGACCTGCCAGAGGGATTACTCGTGAGTTTTCTCGTCTGCTTCCACTACGAGGACACACCCTCACAGGAAGAACCCGAGCCGGGCTGGCGGCGATGGTTACCCTGGCGGACTCGCCCCACCACCTCGGATGGCGACCGCGCGCTCCGCGAGGAGCTGCGGTCCTGCCGCGAGAAGTATCGCAGCGACCCACGCCTCCGTTTTGTCGAACTGCCGCCCCTCACCTCCCCCACGCCAGAACACGTCTTTCGTTGGCTTGAATATGACCAAGTGAAGCACCATGTCCCATTCGTTCCGCAACGTGAAGTGCTCAACCTGTTTGCTGGTCGCCCGAGTCTCCCGATGGAAGAACTGTATGAGAAATTGCTGGAGCTGCTTCCGTCGTGATCGTGCCCGCTTCGCCCCCACCGTGAGAAGGAGGACCCCATGAAGTTCCCATTCATCGATGGCACAGCCACACACCCACCCGACCAAGCGGTGGTGTTGCCAGCGCTCGACCGTGGTAAACAAACCGATCCCGCAGGCTATTTGATAGACACTCCTCTCGTCGACGCGGTGAACGTGGCCCTTTTGCTTGGGCAACCATTATTGTTGACTGGTGATCCGGGCACCGGCAAAACGCAACTCGCCTATCGGGTCGCGTGGGAGTTGGGGCTGAGTCGCCCTCTACGGTTTGATACGAAATCGACCAGCACCGCGCGTGACTTGTTCTACAGCTACGACACGCTACGGCGATTTCATGCCGCCAATACCAACTCCGGAAGCCAGTCCAATCGCGACTACCTCACGTATAACGCGCTCGGCCAAGCGATTCTGCTGTCACGGGAACCGCACGAAGTCGAGCACGCCTTGACGCCGGGGTTTCAGCATCCCGGCAAACAACGGCGGGTCGTGTTGATTGACGAAATCGATAAAGCGCCACGCGACTTTCCCAATGATCTCCTCAACGAAGTCGAAAACATGAGTTTCCGTATTCCGGAACTGGACAACGTTGAAATCAGCGCGGACGCCACACTCCGCCCAATCCTGATCCTGACGAGCAATTCAGAACGGAATCTCCCCGACGCCTTTTTACGCCGCTGCATTTATTACCACATTCCCCGCCCAAGCCGAGAGCGACTCCTCGCCATCGTGCGTAGCCGCATGTCGGAATCACCAGCAACGCCTCGTGGCACAAAGCTGCATGAATCGGCCGTTGACTTCTTCCTCCAGGTACAGAACCTGAATCTCCGCAAAACTCCGGCATCGGCGGAACTCATTAACTGGCTCCAATCGCTGGTGCAGTGGGGGGCCGCGGCAAATCAGGCGCTGAAAGAGTGCCCCGTCCCTCTCCGCAAAAGCCTGAGTACCTTGGTGAAGACCCGAGAAGACCTGGAGGAACTCCAACGGTTCGTCGAGAACTATCTGGAGCAACCATAGAGACCGACTCCCATGTTGCATACGGAAGATCTGGTTGACCTCGGAGAAGAGCTGCGGCGGGCAAGTTTTCACCTCTCCACCCAACAAATCCTCGCCGCCCAGCAGGTTCTCGACACGCTGCGCGAGGTCGGCGAGGAGGTTCCTCACGCTCGCCTACGGACCGTGCTGGCGCCGATCTTCTGCACCACACCGGATGAACAGCGCACCTTCGCGCCGCTCTACCAGGAATGGAGCGAAAAGCGTTTTGGCTTCCCCCATCAGCCTCCGAGAGAAAAACGATCTCGGTCTCCAAAACTCGAACTCCCGAAGCCGAAGAGCCGAAGGATCGCGTCCGTGTTGCTTGCGGTCTTCGGCGTAGGGCTGAGTTGGCTCTTCTGGCAAGAGTTTCGTCCACGGGAACTCACTGGCCGTGTTGTCGCGAATGCCGCACCACTCGCGGACGTCCGCGTGACGCTTGGCGAACGCGAAACGCGGACCGATGCCGACGGACAATTCGCCCTTTCTTTTACGGCCTACGAGCTACCTGGAGACGTTGTCATTGTCGCGGAAGGCTATGCGTCGCGCACGCGCCCGGTGGGCGACGACAGTCTGGAAGCAGCCTGGTGGAGCCGCGTTCTCAAAGGACTCACGCTCCCGCTCTCATTTGTCCTTGGTGATCTTGCGTTGTCCCCGCTCCGCCAGCAAGAAAGCGCACAGCCCGTCATCCAACTGCGCGAGGAGGCGGGCTCACAAGTCGCGCGGGTAGACCCCTTGCTGCGTCTCAATGCCTCTGACCTCGCCTCACCACTTCCGTGGTGGCAACGATTGGTGTGGCGCAACCTCTTCTTGAGCCTGTTCCCCATCTTGCTCTGGTTGATGTGGACGATCCGCCGCCGGCTACGTCGTCCAGTCCTCCAGCGCTTAACGAGTCACACCCCACCGACGTTACGCGAAGTGGTGCTGCATGGCGGAACCGCCGCGTTACTGCCCTCGGTGCCGCTGCGGCGGTTCGCCCAGAGTCTTCGCCGGCGCCGCCATGTCCATTCGGCGGTCTTGGATACACTGAAAACGGTGGAAGTCACGACCCAACGAGGCGGGTTGTTCTTGCCTATTTTTGGCTCTCGTGTCGAACCGGAATATCTGGTGCTTGTTGATCGCACCAGTGTCGCCGACCATCAGGCGCAACTCGCGTTGCAAGTCGTGACCGATCTGGTGAAGAGCGATGTGCTGATTGACCAGTATGAATTTGATGGAGACCCCACGATGCTGCGGCACATCGAGAGTGGCAGAGTCGTCCACAGGGGAAGCAGTGCCGCGCTGGTGACCGCCGACGCGTTGCACGTGACCGCGCTGGAAGAATTACTGGCCAAAACCCCGACCCACCGCTTGTTGCTCTTCTGTACGCCGTCACTCTTATTCGATGGGCTGACTGGTTTACCACGAGCATGGGTGGAACATTTGACGACGTGGGAAGAGCGCTTCATTTTCACCCCGGAGCCGCCGGAGCATTGGGGGCGAGCCGAATGGATCCTGGAAAAATTGGGATTCTCCATCATCCCGCTCTCACGCGCGGGCTTCCTCATCCTCACCGAAGTCTTTCAGAGCGGGACCTCGCCACGCATACTCAGGGCGGAAGCCACCGCGACGAAACCGCTTGTGTATAAACGGACGGTTGGCCGTTGGCTCGAACGGCGAGCCCCGACGCCGGACGTGGTCACTCGCTTGTGCGAGGACCTGCGAAAGACGTTGGGCAGCCAAGGGTTTCTCTGGCTCGCGGCATGTGCCGCCTATCCAGAGATTCATTGGGGATTCACTCTCCGGTTAGGGGTTGGGCTCTTTTCCAGCAGCGGAGATATTGAACGCCTCCTGCCGCTGCTCGCTCCACTGGTTTGGTTACGTGAAGCGTTCATCCCCGACTGGCTCCGTGACGCATTATTACAACGGCTCACGCCCGCCGAGGCCGAACAGGTACGGCGGGTGCTCATGGACATCTTGTCCTCGGTTGGAACCGCAACGACCACCAGTTTTTCCCTGCGGGTGGCAACCGAGGCCCCGCCTCACCAACAGTTGTCATGGTGGACGCGGTTGCGGAACTGGTGGTCACGGCGGCAGAGCATCTCGACGCTGATTCGTGAAGCGCCGGAGGGCAGTCCACTCCAGGATTACGTCTTCGTACGCTTTCTTTCAGGAAAACGCCTGACGACATTGACCCCCACGGCTCCACGAACTTTTCTCCGTGCGCTGTTTCCGGGTGGACATGCCTGGTTAGGGTGGCGCCCGTGGGTGTCGTTGACGGCCTGCCTGTTGTTAAGCGGTGGCCTCGCGGCCTGGCCCTTCCCACCACTGGCATCATTATCGGTCCCGGCTGTGCGGCTCCTGAGCTTCGGCCCGAACAGTCAGATATTGGCCTTCGCTTTTGGGGAATCCGTCATCGTGACCGACCTTATGAGCGGCAAAGAGATGGTTCGCGTAAAGCACGACGGGCGGGTCTATTCCATCGTGGTGAGCCCCGATAGTCGCTATGTGGTCAGTGGAAGCCACGACAACACCGCACGGGTGTGGGAACTCGCCACCGGCCAAGAAGTCGTCCGCATGACCCACGACAATTTGGTCGAGACCGTCGCCATAAGCCCTGATAGTCGCTATGTGGTGAGCGGGAGTAAGGACAACACCGCACGGGTGTGGGAGCTCACCACCGGAAAAGAACAGGCACGCATGACCCATGAGGAGATGGTGAACACTGTCGCCGTGAGCCCCGATAGTCGGTACGTAGTGAGTGGGAGCAGCGACAACACCGCGCGGATATGGGAGCTCACCACCGGAAAAGAAATCGCCCGCATGACTCACAACAAGTTGGTCGAGATCGTCGCCGTGAGCCCCGATAGTCGGGATGTGATGAGTGGAAGCTGGGACAACACCGCGCGCGTATGGGAGCTGGCCACCGGAAAAGAAATCGCCCGCATGACTCACGACGAATGGGTCAATATCGTCGCGGCAAGCCCTAACAATCACTATGTGGTCAGTGGGAGCGACGATAACACCGCACGGGTATGGGAGCTCACCACCGGAAAAGAAGTCGCTCGTATGACACATGACCAGCGGGTCAGAACCGTCGCGGTGAGCCCTGATAGTCGCTACGTGGTCAGTGGGAGCCACGACAACACCGCACGAGTGTGGGAGCTCACCACCGGCCAAGAAGTGGCACGCCTGACGCACGACCGTCCTGTCACTGCCGTCGCTATGAGTCCGGACGGAAGGACTTTGGCGTCCGTGAGTCGCGAGAGTCTCCAACTGCACCGCTTCACACCTAACGCCTCACCTCCCCGCGCGGTGGCATTCCTCGTCGGCAATAATGATTCGGGCATGGGCAACTCACTGGCCGGTCCAATTCTTGATGTCCAAGCGGTCGGGAAAGCGCTTGAACCATTAGGCTTCCAAGTCTTCACCTTCGAGAACGCTTCACAACAGCAGATACGCCAAGCGTTTGCCGACCTCACGCGACAGCTTCGGCCTGATGATCGTTTGCTGGTTTTTCTGTCTGGACAAGGTACGACTGCTCCACCGACCAGAGTGGGTGAGCAGTTTATTTTCGCGGCAGCGGCAAAAGAGGCCAATGCTCCTGTTGGCACAACGGGGATCGCAGGCACGGAGATCGCCGCCTTCTTCCGTAACATTCCAGTCACGCAGGCACTGCTCGTCGTGGACGCGAGTTTTGCTCGGTTACTCGCGTCCACATTGCAGCGATATGACAGTCAAGCAAAGGAACCGAGAACCCGGTTCCTCCTCAGCTCCTATACCAAAGATCACCCCATGGATTCGCCCAAAGGGTCGCCGTTCAGTTTGGCGTTCGCGGCGACACTGCAAGAGATGAGACAGAACACAAGCGGGGAAGAACTCGTTCAGGAGATTACGCGCCGCATGGCCAAGTCTGGAGACGCGCAACGTCCGAGTTACGAACCGTTCCTCGCGGGCGGCCATGTCTCAGGCGATTTCCAGTTTGTGGTGCCTGAAGCTCCGCGCCGAGAAAGGCCAGGCTCCAATGTTGGACGTGACCGGCTTCAGATGGCGCAATGACATGAACGGGATCAGGCGGGAATCCAAGCGCGGGGTCCCGTGGATTGCGGGAGTCCTGGATTCCCGCCTACGCGGGAATGACGACGCTGTTCTTCTTGATATTTATTTCGCTATCGTGGCCACGTGCGTCTTCTTCTTGTAGGTCTCCCAGGATTTGAGCACCTCAAGCGCACGGTCAAGTTGTGGGTCTTTCCCCAACTCGCCTTCTTTAATCTCGTCTTTCTTCTCTTCTTGCGTGGCGGCTGTTTTTTCTCCCGCGCTCTCAGGCGTACCGCTTTGTGGTTCGGATTGTGGCGTGGTGGGCGCTACCTCGGGCTCTTTCTTTTCCCCTGGCTCTGGCGTCTTTTGCTCAGGAGCCCCAGCCTCTGGCCGATTGAAATGACCACGGAGATTCTCTTCACGAATCTCGCGCTGCTCGCGTGCGGCGATTTGCTCCGCCGTCATGTTCTCCACCGCGATGTCCGGGGTAATACCGGTGACTTGAATGGACCGCCCACTGGGCGTGAAGTACATCGCCGTCGTCAGTCGCAGAGCCGCGCCATTCTCCATCGGTAGAATCGTTTGCACGGAGCCTTTGCCAAACGTTTTCGTGCCAACGATCACCGCCCGCCCGTGATCCTGAAGGGCGCCCGCCACAATCTCGGAGGCGCTGGCACTTCCACCATTCACCAACACCACCAGGGGGATTTCCGTCTGTCCGCCCGGATGAGCGAAATACTTTTGCTTCTGATTATCCAGACGACCCTCGGTATACACGACTAGCCCCGACTCTAAGAAGAGGTCCGAGACTCTGACCGCTTGGCTGAGTAAGCCCCCTGGATCGTTGCGCAGGTCCAAGACCAGGCCGGTTAATGAACCATTGTCCTGAGTCAGTTTCTGTAACGCCGCCTCAAGGTCAGCCCCAGAACGGTCTTGAAACTGAGTCAGACGAACGTAGCCATATCCCTTTTCTAAGGATTTGGCTTTGACACTTTGGACCTTGATGACCTCGCGCGTGAGCGTGAAGTCAAGCAACCGTGGGACGCTTTCGCGGCGCACGGCGATGGTGATCTTGCTTCCCTTGGGGCCGCGCATTTTCTTCACGGCATCGACGAGCCCCATGTCCTTGGTTAACTCACTCTGAATCTTGATGATTTGGTCCCCAGCCTTCACACCCGCCCGATACGCTGGCGTATCCTCGATCGGCGCGACGACCGTCAGTAATCCATCACGAAGAGTGATCTCAATGCCGAGCCCGCCGAAGCTCCCTTCCGTATCCACTTGGAGTTCCTTGTAGGACTCTGGCGTGAGGTAGGAACTATGCGGGTCGAGCGCATTCAACATCCCGTTGATCGCGCCGTCCACGAGCTTTTGCGTCGCCACCTCTTCGACATAGTTCCGCTGGACCACGGCGAGCACGCTGGTGAAGGACTCCAGTCCCGCGTACGGATCGCTACTCAGCGCCGCCACTTTCTGCAGTCCGTTGCCGCCAATTGAGATCACACTCGCTACACCGAGTCCGATGAGAAACCCGATGATGGTATTTCGTCGTTGCTGTCGCATATTGTCCCTTTCTTTGACCTCGGAGAAATTTTCGCGATCCCCACTTCAGGAAGACCGGGCTACCGTAGCACATTTTTTACGCTTCGCGGTATGGGGTTGCTTGAGACTCTTGCCTTTTGTCGCCGTCCCTAGTAGAGAGCTACGCACCATTGCTTGACGATGAAATTGAAAATCAATATCATTTGCGAATTATGAGAACACTCGCCGATCTCCTCCCCGCACAAGAAGGGCACATCAGCTCAATCACCGGAGTCGATAGCATCGCGCAGCGACTTTCAGAAATGGGGTTCACCCCCGGACAAGCGGTGCGCGTGGTCCGCTTCGCTCCACTCGGTGACCCGATGCAGGTCCGCTTGCGTGGATTTAGCATCGCGCTGCGACGCAACGAAGCGCGCCGCATTCTCCTCACGCCAGCCTAATTGACGAGGAGAAGCGTATTTATGGCTGCTTCATCTCCGCACCATTTCCCTGTGGCCACCGATTCCTCCCCCGCCCCTGCTGTTACCCGACGACCTGTCATCGCGGTCATTGGCAACCCCAATACCGGGAAGACCACCCTCTTCAATGCGCTCACTGGGTTGACTCAACATACCGGCAACTATTCCGGGGTCACCGTTGAAATCGCACTTGGCGAACTCTCGATTGACGGCACCCGTTTTCTCGCGGTTGATCTGCCTGGCACTTATTCTCTGGCTCCGCGTGCGCCCGATGAGATGATCGCGGTGAGCGTGCTCTTGGGATACGGCAAAGGCGTCACCGCTCCGGATGTCATCCTTTACGTACTTGATGCCAGCAACTTGGACCGCAATCTCTACTTGCTCACGCAAGTGCTTGAAGTTGGCCGTCCAGTGGTGGTCGCGCTAACAATGGCGGACGTGGCCCAGCAGCTTGGTCTCGAAATTGACACCAAAGCGTTAAGCGCGCGCTTGGGGGTTCCGGTCATTCCGGTCCAAGCGACTCGGCGCGTGGGCCTCACGGATTTACAGCATGCGCTCAGTACGGCGGCACAGTCCGGTACGAGTCCCACCCCTCCGGTGCGCTTGCCTGACGCACTGACCGCCGAAGTGACAACCTTGGCTCATTCGCTCTCACAATCACCAAATACGGCAAACACCGCGGCTCCTATTCCTCGTTTTCTGGTGGAACGCCTGCTCCTTGATGCTGGAGGCTCTGTCGAAAACGAGTTAGCCCAGCACGGTGGGGAGTCTGTGCGCACCTTGGCGCAGGCGGCACGTGACCGTCTCGCCAGTGTCGGCATTCAGGTGCCACAGATAGAAATTGACACGCGCTATCGCTGGATTGCCGAGGTGACGCTTGCGAGTGTGCGCCAGCCACTAGCCACAAATCAGCACACCTGGACGGAACGCATTGACCAGATTGTCACGCATAAAGTCTGGGGCCTATTGGTGTTCTTGGTCGCGATGGCCGTAACCTTTCAGTCGATTTTTTCCTGGGCTGCACCCCTGATGGAAGCCATCGACGCGGTCTTCAGCGCTCTCGGAGATCGTGTCGGCGGTTTGCTTGCCGAGGGTCCGCTGCGCAGTTTGATAGTGGACGGCATCATCGGTGGGGTTGGCGCCGTGGTCATTTTCGTGCCGCAGATTGCTATTCTTTTCGGTCTGATCGGCATTCTCGAAGACTCTGGCTACATGGCACGCGCGGCCTTTCTCATGGACCGGATCATGGCGAGTTTTGGCCTTTCTGGTCGAAGTTTTATCCCGCTCTTGTCGTCATTCGCGTGCGCGGTGCCGGGCATCATGTCCACCCGTTCGATTGATAATCACCACGACCGCATCGCCACCATCTTGATCGCTCCACTGATGAGTTGCAGCGCGCGGCTTCCAGTCTACGTCCTGTTTATTTCCGCTTTTATTCCAGCGCAGACGGTCTGGGGAATTATCGGGCTGCAAGGACTCACACTCTTCGCCATGTATATGGTCGGCATTATCGTTGCCCCGCCGATCGCCTTTCTTTTGAAGCGCACGCTATTGCGTGGAGAATCAATGCCGTTTCTTCTCGAACTTCCACCGTTCAAGATTCCGGCGTGGCGTGTGGTGCTGTTTCGCATGTACGACCGCAGTTGGGCCTTTCTACGACGGGCTGGCACGATCATTCTCGCCACGACCATCCTCGTCTGGGCGTTGTCGTACTACCCCACTCAACCGCAGCTCACCAAGGAATTCGACACCCGCCGCGCGACAGCCACGGAAGAAGAACGCGCCCAACTTGATATCGAGGAGGCGGGCGCGCGCTTACGGGGCAGCTATCTTGGACAGGCCGGACGTGCGATTGAACCGGTGGTTCATCCGCTGGGCTGGGATTGGAAGATTGGGATGGCGACACTCGCCAGTTTTCCAGCACGAGAGGTGATTATTGCCGCGCTGGGCACGATCTATAATCTGGGCAGCAAAGAGGACGAAGGCAGTATTGCCCTGCGCGAGACCATGCGAGCGGAACGGTGGCCTGACGGACGCTTGGTCTACACTCCAGTGGTCGCGTTGTCAGTCATGGTGTTCTTCGCGCTGTGTTGTCAGTGTGGAGCCACGCTGGCAACTATCAAACGCGAAACCGGCTCGTGGGGCTATGCGCTGTTTACTTTCACTTATATGACCGGGCTTGCGTATGTCGGGGCGCTGCTCGTGTACCAGATTGGCAGCAGGCTAGGGGCTGGGGGCTGGGGGTTCGGAGTCTAGGAGTTCGGAGTCTAGGAGCTCGGAGTCTAGGAGGTCGGGGTCGGGCATCTTTTCAATTACGTTTTAGGTTTTAATTCCACATGGACACTCAAACCCTTATCGTCATCACACTGATTGTTGTCGCGACACTTTACGTCGGTCGTAGCTTGTGGCCGAGCCGAGACTCGCGGACCGGCTGCCGCTCGTGCCCACAGAACCGCAATCGCGCCGACGACTACACGTGATGAGGATATTCCCGTTTCCCCGCTTCCCCCTTCCCCCTATTCCCCGTTCCCCCCTTTCCCCGTTGGTCCCGCCCCACTCTTGCGTTGCGCCCAGGGAGGTGGGTATTATCCCGCCCCACTATGCCACACTGGTTATTATTGCTCCTCACTTGCCTGCTCCTCCCGTCTTGGAGTTCCGCCGCCGATGATCTCATGGACCAATACACCTCGTTACCAGGGTCCTACGTGTTCGTGCGACGTGAACCGGATGGCGCGGTCGCCGAGCGGGTGCGGATGGAGGTCTTCGAGGACTTCCTGTGCCCCTCTTGTTACCGCTTCTCGACTGAAATCCTCCCACGGTTGAAAGAGAAATATGGCGACCGGCTGGACCTCCGCCTCATCGGCTACCCACTCGTGCACGAGGAATCTCGCTTACCAGCGCGTGCCTACATCATCGCCCAAGAAATGGGTTTGGGTGAACAGATGCAGAAAGAACTGTTCCACTCCCACTTCGAGCAACAGCTTGATACCACCAGTAAAGACGGCCTCGCCAAAGTCGCGCACGGGATTGGGCTTGACCCTGAACTGCTCCTGAGTCGCTTGGACAAGAATGACGGGAGCACGGAAGTGGACCGCAATCTCGCCCTCGGCCAGAGCTACCACATTGACGCCGTGCCTGGCGTGGTGTTTGACGGCTGGATCTTGGTGAAAGAGCTGACCCCCCAAAACCTCGAAACCATCATCACCGGGTTACTCGAAAAGAAAAAAACAACGCTCAAGGTCACACCCAAGAAACCCCAAAAGTAGGGCGAGCGTTGTCTCGCGCATCCCACCTCGGAAGAGCGCCACTGTCTCTCAACTGGAAAGGAGGCTCCCATGAGCGAAGCAGAAAAAGGCTACCTCTATCAGCTTGGTCGCAATCTCATTGACCAACGCAAACCGGTCCTGGTTGGCATTACCGCGGTCACACTCATCTTCGCCGCCTTCGCGTCCCAGTTGCACCTGGAGACACGCTTTGACGAACTCCTTCCGCAACAGCATCCCTTCATCAAGATGCACAGCCAGTACGCGCCCACGTTCGGCGGGGCGAATACGCTGATGTTGATGCTCGAGGTCAAAGAGGGAACCATTTTCACCAAGGAAACCCTCACCAAAATTTTCGAGATGACGCAACGCCTCGATAAGGTGTACGGGGTCAATCATGATCTCGTGAATTCCTTGGCTCATCGCACCAATCGCCGCGTGCGCATGATGAGTGGCGGCATGCAGGTCGTCGAACCAGTCATGTCCCGTCCCCCCAAGAACGATCAAGAGGTGGAACTGATTCGTCAGATCGTCCATTCCTCACGTAACCTCTACGGCATCGTGGTGTCGCTCGACGAAAAAGCGACCAAGCTCGAAGCCACGTTCATTGAGGATCGCTTGAATCACCGCCGGATGTTCGATGAGGTGAGCGGCTCGGTTATCGCGCCTTTTGAGGACGAGAACACGAAAATTTACGCCGCTGGCGAAGTGTGGCTCTATGGCTGGGTCTATTACTATGCGCGAGAAGTCTTTCTCATCTTCTTGGCCACCGCCGTGCTGATGTGGGCCCTGCTCTATTGGTATTTCCACGACATCCGGGGCGCGCTCCGCCCCACCATTACTGGTGCGATCTCCGCTATTTGGGGACTCGGCTTCATCAAGATGATTGGCTTTAGCCTCGACCCCTTGACCTTAGTGATCCCGTTTTTCGTCACGGCACGGGCCATTAGCCACTCCGTGCAAATGCACGACCGCTACTACGAGGAATACAAAAAATCCAACTGGCAAAAAGAGCCCGCGATCATCGCCTCGTTCGCCGAACTGTTCGTCCCCACCCTCTCCGGTATCATCACCGACGCCCTGGGCTTATTGGTGATTCTGCTGGTCCCCATCGTGCTCTTGCAAAAGCTGGCCATCAGCGCCGCCGTGTGGATCTTGGCGATCACCGTCAGTGAACTGCTGCTAAACCCCATCGTGTACTACTATCTCCGCGAACCGGATATTCGCGTCGTCGAACAACGTGAACAGGGGCTGTTCAAACGGCTGATCCAGACGGCGACCGACGCCATCCTTTCCCCGGTCGGCAAGGTCGTGACCCTTGTCAGTTGGATCGCCGTCGTGCTCATCAGCGCCTCGTTCTGGCAAAACCTCACGATTGGTGATCCCACCTCCGCCACCCCGTTGCTGCCGCGCGACTCGGCGTACAACAGCGCGCATTCCCGGTTGCAGGAAACGTTTGGCGGGGTCGAACGACTGATGGTCGTGGTCGAAGGGCAAAAGAATCAGACGGTCACGACGCCAGAAACCCTCAAAATCATTGAGCGCTTCCAACGCCACATGGAACGCGACCCCTCGGTGGGCGCGAGTTTCTCGTTCGTCGATATTCTCGTCACCGTCAACGCCGTCCTCAATTACTCGGAACCCAAATGGGAAGTCCTCCCCCGCACCCCAGGCCAGGTGAGCCTCGTGCTGGCCTCCTATTTCGCTGGCAATTCGTATCAGGACACCAACCGGTTTATTGACGCGAAATTACGGGCGGCACCGATTCACTTCTTGTTGGCCGATCATAAGGGAGAAAATATCCGTCGTGTCATCAACTGGGCGGAGGAATTCATCAAAGCCAACCCGATGAATGGGGCCACACTCCTGCTCGCGGGTGGGCCGATTGGCGTGCTCGCCGCCGCCAATGAAGAATTGCTCAAGAACGATATTCTCATCAATATCTTGGGATTCGGCACCATCTTCATTGTCCTCATCATCACCTATCGCTCGGTGATGGCGGGCATCTACATGCTCTTGCCGCTCCTGGTGGC
This sequence comes from Deltaproteobacteria bacterium, assembly GCA_031389045.1. Lineage (GTDB taxonomy): Bacteria > Desulfobacterota > Binatia > Bin18 > Bin18 > JABFSC01. Next base: position 17,915 of record JANMSE010000153.1, read on the forward strand.
CAACGCCGTGGTCAACGCCTACATGGGCGCGCGCGACATCGGCATCAACATCAATACCCTCCCCGTGGTGACGGTCGGCGTGGGATTTGGCATCGACTACGGACTCTATATCGTCAGCCGTATCGTCGAAGAGTTCCGCACTGGCATCAATTTACCCGCCGCCGTGCGTCTCGCCATCGCGACATCGGGGAAATCGGTCACCTTCACCGCCATCACCATGATCATGGGCACGCTGCTCTGGACCTTCTCAAATATCCGCTTCAACTCGGAGATGGGGCTCCTCTTGGCGATGTGGATGGGCATCAGTTTTCTCGCCACCGTCACCTTGTTGCCTGTCATGATTGTCATGTTGAAGCCACGGTTCATTCTGCGGGAACAAGCCGCGACGTGATGCGCCTCCCCCTCTGGCGGAGGGGGAAAAAACCTCCCGCGAGGCTATTGCCAGGATGGCCCTTCTCCTGGCACTGTGTGTGAGAGTCAGTAGTAATGTGAGGAAGTGGACGATGTTCACCAAATTAGGACCTAAAAAACACTACGTGCAAAGGAGGCACAGTATGCAACTATCTCGTTGGTTTAAGACCACCTGCGCGGTTGTCGCCACAGGGGGGCTGGTTCTTGGAACAGCCGGGCGTTCAATCGCTGATGTCAAGGCTGGTGACACGATCACCAAGGAAAACATGGCGAGTGCGGAAGAGCTCCTCACCCCCGCCATGAAATGGTACGTCACGAACGGTATGCCGATGAAGATCATCGACTACAAGAAGATCGAATGGCCGAAAGCCTTCAAGGAAGCCACGGAGAAATACTCCGGGCAGGTCAAGATTTCCGCTGATGGCCGTGACATCTTCAACTATGTCGCCGGAGCACCGTTCCCGCAAATCGACGCCAATGACCCACTGGTCGGCTTCAAGATCATGTGGAACCAAGAGCAGAAACCCGCCTACACGGACAACGTCGGCACTGAATGGATCGTCGAACTGATTAACAGCAAAGGTGAAATGGAACGGCGCTATTCTTCTGGTTTCTGGCGTCGCATGATGTGGACCGGTCGTCTCTATTCCGATCCGAAGCCGGTCGTCCCTCACAACCCCGCCATGCGTTACACCGAACAGTTTGGCCCGCTCTTCGAACCAAACGATCTCAAGGGCGCGGGCGTGCTGAGTAACCGGTATATGGCCGCCGATATGCCAGACGACTCCTACATGTACCTGCCTGAACTGCGCCGCGTTCGCCGTATCAGCGTGTCGAACCGGTCCGACGCCTTCTGGGGCACGGACTATGACCTGGACGCGCTTTGGGGCTTCAACTCCAAAGTCGGATTCTGGACATTCCGTCTGTTGGCCGAGAAAGAAATTCTCGCGCCGATGCACGCTGGTGGGTACGGAAAGCGTATCGCGTGCAAACCTTCCGATGGGACGCACGGACCGCTCGCGTTCATGCCGTGCGGCATTAACTGGGAAAAACGCAACGTGTGGGTGGTCGAAGGACTCCCGACCGCGTTCAGCCAATACGCGTTCTCCAAACGGATCATGTATATCGACAAGGACACCCTGGGCGTCATCTTCATGGAAGCCTACGACCAAGGTGGCGAGTTGTGGCGCGTGTTCTTCAACATGTTCGACTACAGCAAGAAGCCCTACGACGGGTATCCAGCACGCGGCATCGAAGGTGCGAAGTATAACTACGAAGACGAATGGGCCTTCGATCCACATGGGATGACCGCCGATCTCCAGACCTCGCATGGCAGCCCGTGGGACGCACCATCAGGCTATGCCAAGCCCGCTGACTGGGTCAACGAGTGGTACTTCAACGAATCAACGCCGATTAACACAGCCGAGGCCTTCTCGATCAATAACTTGATCCAGAGCGCTCGCTAAACGGACGCGGAGCAGAGGGACCCCTTCCCTCTGCTCGCTCCCTCTCCATTCTCTTCCCCACGCACAGAATATTTTTCTCCCACGCAGCGTGCCGCTTCCCCCTGATTTTTTTTTCTGCTAGTTAGATGCCCACTTAAATTTCAGCGGTACGAAGGGAAGAAAGGGGGAAGATTATGGCAAACACAGTTCATAACACACCGGAAGAGCAACCACTGGAGAAAGTGGTCTGGGGGTACGTTGGCGCGGGCATCTTGTGGATTTCCCTCATACTGACCGGGCTCGCGGTTGAGCGGCTCGGACTCACCTCGAATATGCTTTCTGGCGTCTTGCCCGGAGAAGTTGGCACCCTGCGCACACAAGTCACAACATGTACGCGAGACCTTGGGATCGTCAGGAATGAGCGCGATACGAATAAAATCACCGAAGGTGCGCTCCGCGTGGAAATCGAGAAGCTCAAAAAACAAGTGGCCTCCGCCTCGGCACAGCCAGCGACACCACCAACACCACCCACTCCACCGACTGCGGTTCCCACTCCGCCAACACCATAATAAGTGAGCCTGAAAAGATCTCGTTATGATTGAAGTACAGAATGTGACGAAATACTATGGTCAAGTCTGCGCCCTCAATCATGTCTCTTTCGACGTTCAGAAAGGCGAGATCGTTGGTCTCCTGGGCCCTAATGGGTCTGGCAAAACAACACTCATGCGGATTCTCACGGGCTTTTTCCCTCCCACGGAGGGAAAAGTCCGTGTCGCGGGGCTTGACGTTGAGACCTCTTCGCTTGAGGCGCGTCAACGTCTCGGCTATTTGCCGGAGAGTGTCGTCCTCTACCCCGACATGACCGTGACCTCGTTCCTGAATTTTTGCGTCCGGGTCAAAGGCAACGCCGCCGCCCAACGCCGCAGCCAAGTGGACCGGGTGCTTCACGAGTGCTCGCTCGAACACATGGCGCAGCGTCACATTGGCACGCTGTCAAAAGGCTACCGCCAACGCGTCGGGCTCGCGCAAGCGCTGCTGTGTGAACCGGAAGTCCTTATCCTTGATGAACCCACCGTCGGTCTCGACCCCAACCAAGTCATTGAAATGCGCGACCTCATTAAGAGCCTGGGTGGCAAGACAACAGTTTTGCTTTCCAGTCACATCTTGCATGAGGTGGGGCTCACCTGCCATCGAGTGGTCATCATCGATAAAGGGAACATTATCGCCGAGGACACCGCCGCCGGATTGAGTGAAAAGGTGCAGGGCGCAACGCGCATCCAACTGCGTGTCGTTGGACCACAAGCGGAGATTCTCTCGGCATTACGCTCGCTGCCCAATGTCAAAGAAGTGCAGCCACAAGAGACTTCCGACATGGACGCGGACGGACATCGCTTTATCGTGCTCTCACCTGAAAAGACCATCGCTCGCGATGTTGCCCAAGTCATCGTCAATCGTGGGTGGGCATTGCATGAACTCATGCCAACGACGCTGGGCCTCGAAGAACTCTTCGTGCGGCTGACTGGCACCGGCGAGCAACGCAAAGAAGCGGCGTGAGAAGAATTGAGTGATTGAGTGATTGAGTCATCGGGTCATTGCTCAAATACCCAAACCACTCCCCCAATTCTTCAATTCTTCAATGACTCAATGACCCGATGACCCAATGACCCGATGTCTCAGTAGAGTTCGAGGTAAATTGTGACGGCAAGTACTAAAGCCCTTACCAACTTCTGGGCGGTGGTCATCAAAGAACTCCGCTCCTATTTTCTCTCGCCGTTTATTTATTTGATTTCCGCCGTCTTTCTGCTGCTCAGTGGCTATTACTTCTACACCGACCTCATCTTCTACGTCCAATACGGCTTCGGTACCAATATCTTGGTCAACTTCTGGCAATTGTTCTTCACCGATCTTCGACTCGTCGTCCTGTTGACCGTGCCATTTCTCACGATCCGCTTATTCACCGAGGAGAAACGTCTCGGCACCATCGAACTGCTGCTCACCTACCCCATGCGCGATAGCGAACTCTTCTGGGGAAAATTTGTCGCCTGTAGCATCGCCACGCTCTTCATGCTGTCCTTCACGATCATCTATCCGGTCCTCCTCTACAGCGTGCAGCCGTTCGACTGGACGATCACCATCGCCGGCTATGTCGGCCTGATTTGCATCTCCCTCGCCTTTATCGCCTGCGGTCTCTTTATTTCCTCCCTGACGGATAACCTTGGAGTCGCGGGACTGTCCGCCCTAGGGATTTCGTTGCTGTTCTGGATTCTCAGTTGGAACGACGGCGCGACGAATCAAGGTGTCCTCCGCTGGCTGGCCGAGGTCTCCATGGTCACGCATTTCCAAAGTTTCGCCCAAGGATTCATCGACTCGAAGGAAGTTTCTTTTTTCGCCGTCTTTGTCTTGTTTTTTAGCTTCCTGACTCTGCGCTCGCTCGAAGCGCGGCAGTGGAGGGGACGGAAATGAACGCCAACTTCCGTAACGTTATTAAATTGATCCTGGGCACGGTGGGCTGCTTTGCCCTGCTGCTCGCGATCCAATTGATCTTGGTCAGCAGGAATCATCGTATTGATCTCACGCCGGAAAAGAAATTCACCCTCTCGCCCCGCACGGCACAGATTGTCAAGAATCTCCAGAAGGACGTGCAGGCGCTGGCGTTCATCAACAGTGATCGGCCAGAGAATTTTTTCGTCGAAGACATGATGGGGCGCATGGCCAGTCTGTCGAAACACTTCCACTACTCCATTATCGACATGAATCGCAATCCCGCGCTCGCGCGCCAATACCACGCGTTCCAGTACGGGACGCTGGTGTTCGAATCGGATGGACAAAGCAAAGGCACGATGCTCTCAAGTGGCGAAAGCGCCGTGGCCTCCATCCTCCTGCAAGTCACTCGCAACAAGGAAAAAACCATCTACTTCCTCACGGGTCACGGCGAAGGCAGTCTTGCGGCTGATGTCCCACAAGGCGGCTATTCCAAGTTGCGCGGGGCCATCGCCGACGAGACCTACCAAGAGAAAACGCTGGTCCTTTCCGTGAGCACCCAAGTGCCGGACGACGCGGATGTCCTGGTCATACTCGGCCCCAAAGGTCCATTTCCCGCCAGCGAACTCGCCGCGCTTGACGCCTATATCCAACGGGGTGGCGCACTTTTTGTCTTGCTTGACGTCAACGGGTCGCCCTCATTGGTGCCGTTCCTGGAGCAGTACAACATCCGTCTCCCGGACTTGGTCGCCGTGGACCCCACCAAGCGTTTGTACGCGGGCGAGATGCTCACCTACCGTGTTTCGGCGACAGCCAAGACCCATCCCATGCTTCTCTCGGTCAATGCCCCGCCAATCTTTTCGCTCGCCCGCATGGTTGAAGTGCGGCAAGACCTGGACAAGGGGATCACCGCGCGCCCCATCCTCGCGACATCAGGAGAAGGGTTCGCCACCGCGCTGAGCAACATCAACCAAGCGGGACTCGCAACGTTTAACGCCGAGACTGATAGCCCAGGACCCGTGCCGATCGCCGGCGAAGTCGATATCAAGAGGGGGGAGAAGATCGGCCGCCTGGCCGTCTTCGGCGATGCCGACATGCTGAACAACAATTTGCTCGATCAGGGCGGCAATCGTGATCTTTTCGTCAATGCCATCAATTGGTTAGCCGAGGATCAAGAGATTCTCGGCGAGCGCCCCTCGCGCGAACAGCCTTTTGTCACAACCTTTACTCCGACTGACGCGGATGGCCGGTGGCTCCTCACTATGAGCACCGTGGTGATTCCGGGACTGTTCCTACTGACCGGAATCTCCGTTTTCTTATGGCGGAGGCAGCACGGATGAGCTGGAAGAAAGTCGGTCTCTATTATCTCTTCGCGGCGGTCTTTGGGACATATTTTTTTCTCTTCGAATGGCGTCCGCCCAAGAAAATAGGGCTCGCGGAGCCGGGCCCCACGGCGCAAGAGAGCCAGTTCCTCGCTATCGCGCGCGACGACATCCACGGACTGATATTGAAACGCCCCAACCTCGCGCTCACATTTCGCCGCGACGGACAACGGTGGACAGCCGTAGAACCGGCTGGGCTAGAAGTCTCCTCGGATTTGTTGACGAGCTTGGTCGAGAATCTCACACCGACGAAGCAAATCGTCATCATCGCGAAAGAGCCGAAGGATTTCACACCCTTTGGCCTGAATCCGCCCAATACTTCGGTCGTCGTCCAGGACAAAACCGGCAAGGACGTGGCCACCGTCTCGCTTGGAGGGACAAATCCCACGTCGTCCTCCGTTTACGCCCGAATCGAACCCTCTCCGCAGGTCTATCTTTTAGGGCAGAGCGTCAGTTATTACGCCCAACTGGTGTTCGAGAAGCTCAATGGGAAGCCGGCGGAAACCAGTCAGTAGAGACGCAAGATATTGCGTCTCTACTGACTCAATATCTTGCGTCTGTACAGACGCATAGTCAGTAGTCAGCCGTCAGACAGTGGACGACGGTGAGGTATCAGCCGTTCATCCGTCCGTTTTATTTTGATCGCCTGGAAATACGAGATATGCCTTGGGCTTTTTTTCTCTCTCTCTTTCTTCTGCTGCTTTCCGCCTGTCCACGCCCAGGGGACGACCCAACAAAAGTGGACCTCACGCAGTACATTGAGACCGCTCGTTCATGGGCGAAAACTGAATTGCAAATTAACGCGGCCATCGCCAAAGTCCGAGAAGACCAGTTTGTTCACGATGACTTGGTGATCTCTACCCTGCGACCCATCGTCGACGTTTCGCAAAAATATGTCCAACAACTGGAAAGCCATAACCCACGCACTCCGCCGTTACGGAATGTCCATTTGGAATATATTGAAGCCTGGCGCGCCCATTACTTGGCGTTCGCCTCAATGATTGATGCTGTCGAGAAGAAAGATTACCTCCAGCTCGCGAAAGCCAATGACGACCTCCTCGCGGCGCAAAACGCGCTTGCCGATGCCCTTACCGACCTCGCCCGACTGATGCAGGAAGCCGGACTGCGCTCCGCTCCTCCTGGAAATCAACCATCGAGACCATCAGCTCCCTCTCCTGGCGGTTCTACCTCGCAAATGTCTCCCAAGGGCATGTAACCCCATCTTTTCTCTTCGGTGTGACCTGAAAATTTGCATTGCTCGCAAATTTACTATATACGAGCCCCCAACCTCTACTCATCATCGACATCTTCTAGAACGAAAGGGGGACATCAGGCAAGCGGGATAAAGTAATTTCACTGACACACTACCGGCGCACCAACGTCATCGGTGCAGGGCATAAACGAGGGACTTCTTAAGAAATTTTGGGAAGGAGGGATCATGCAGATCAGGGCAATTGGTAAGAAACTGTTTATCCTATTGGGATTAGTGGGGACACTCGTCTCCACCGCCCACACAACTTGGGCTTCAACACGTATCGGCAACGCGGAAATGCAGATGTGGTATCGTACGCGCCATACGTTCCACACCGACGGGGGCAATAACTTTAACTGGGTGCAGTGGCGGAACGAAGCCTTCTTTTGGTTCACCTACGACGATTTTGTCAAGAACGGCAAAATTCTCAACCAAGACAGCCTGGCCATCCCCTTCGTCCAAAGCGCGACATTTAACGCGCGCTATCGCTTCCGCGCCGACCCAACGTGGGCCATCCGGGAAAGCTATCGCAACCAATACGATCCACACGAACGCAAGAGCTATCTTTTTCCTGAGAACGGCTTTCGGGATCTCTTTTTGGACCTCGACTTTGGTCAAGTGGGCATTGGCAAGCTGACCGCGCGTATCGGCAAACAACAGATCGTCTGGGGCGAATCCGATTTGTACCGCTCAATTGACGTTATTAACCCCCTGCGCATCGACCAAAACCAGGGCGCGGGCGAAAAGTTTGACGAGTTTCGTACTCCCCTCTGGGCTCTCAAACTTAACTACTCCATCGGCAACGTGGGGTCGATGTTCTCGAACGTGTTCATTGAGCCCTTTTATTCCCCCGGATTCCGCGGCCCCAGTTCCGACCTGATTTTGGACGGGCTGGGCTTCCGTGCGCCGGTACATATCAAAGGCTGTCTGAACGACGACAACGAGCTGGTGGATTACCGAGCCGAGAACTGTTCGTTCCGACGAGCGGATGGGTCACGCGTGTTCGTGCCCTGGAACCCGACCTGGCGGGGCCGACAACAGTCGCGTCATCCGTGGGCGTTCATTAGCCGGGGGACAAATCCACGCTCTGGCTCTCCCGATTTTGACAACTCGTCGGATTCCCCGGACATCGCCAACTCGCGTGTCACATATTTGCCCCAGATCTACAGGGGCAATTGCAAAGGGCCATTGAACGGCATGTGGAATTTCTGTACCACCGCGATGGGCTTCCGTATCTTCGGTACCAGCGTGGGCGGGTTCGATTTTTCGTTGAACTATGCCAATATCCCGCAGGGGGTCCAAGGGACGTTCAATTTCAGTGATATCATTGGCGCGAAGGTCTACGGCGACGCGGACACATCGCAAAAACTCGGACTTGGCACCCCGACCGGCTCTTTTGAAGAAGGCTTACGGCGCTGTCTGGACACTAAAGGGCGAGGACACACTCCCAGGAACGACAAGTCTCAGAACTCAGGCTCCGTGGCCACGATCTTGGTCGGAGCGGACCTTGCCGGCTACAACCATCCCGACCGCTTCCGAAGAAACAACAAGAACGGCGTCCTCA
>JANMSE010000644.1:0-15745 GCA_031389045.1 Deltaproteobacteria bacterium
TGCTTGCTGACATACACAAAGATGGATATTAACCGTTCTTGCCAATCCATTGTCCCTCCTGATGCCGCAGCTTAGTGCGGGTGGTGCTTCACTAACCTAGCATCAGGAAACAAGGATTGGTTCAACCCCTAATTCGCATTCATAGGGGAAAACAACATAACCGATCCAAACTTTGCAAAGAAAAAGACTTGCTCCTCGATACGATAGAGTAGATTATCAATGACGTGTTCGCAAAAATCGCAATCGACCGAGTAGTCAGTCAAAGGAAGAAGAAAATATGAACGACCAACAATCAAATGCCACACAGCAAACCGATAAAGCGCCGACGTATCCGTTCGCGCTTCCGCCGCTCACATACGCGTATAGCGCGCTTGAGCCGTATATTGACGAGGCGACGATGCGGCTGCATCACGACAAACATCATCAGACGTACATTGATAATTTGAATGCGGTACTCAAAGAGTATCCGCAATTACACGACCTCACGATTGAACAACTGCTCAGCCGTCTGCACGAAGTGCCAGACACTATTCGCCAAACCGTGCGTGATCAGGGTGGCGGGCACGCCAATCATCAGTTTTTCTGGAAGATCCTGAGACCAGGAGCAGAGAATAACCGCCCGCATGGCGCGCTCGCCGAAGCGATGACCCGCGACTTCGGCTCGTTTGAGTCGTTTCAATCGCGCTTCACTGAACTTGGCGTGAAGCATTTTGCCTCGGGGTGGGTCTTTTTGGTCGTCAATCCCGCGAGCGGGACATTAGAAGTCTTCTCGCGACCAAACCATGAGAGCGTCCTCCTCGAAGGGAAGCCTGGGCTGTTGATCAACGACGTGTGGGAGCATGCCTACTACCTCAAGTACCAGCAGCGGCGCACTGCATACCTTGAAGCATGGTGGAATGTCGTCAATTGGGACTATGTGAACGAACGATTGGCGGGCATTCGCGCGGGGAAAGCTCATCTCTAAGAACGCGCTCTCTACGGAGGAACTCCCGATCGTACGGTGTCGCGAGTTCAACAACCAGGTGCCGAATGCCAGCCTCCGTTACTGCATCAAGGGTGCCGTGTGGGCAGCAAGACCGTCGAGAACGACCGGCGACGGCGTCTGACCGAGAAGCGATCTGAGTTCCTCCCCCGTCAGCATTTCTTTCCTGAGGAGCACTTGTGCCGCGGCCTGGAGGTGCTGCTTTTGCGCCGCCAACAAGGTGCGGACGCGCACCGTTTGTTCTTCGATAATACGCCGCACTTCACTATCAATCGCCTGCGCGGTGGCTTCGCTATAGTCGCGCGCGCTTGTCGGCTGCCCCGTCTGGAGAAACAGCGGCTGGTATTTTCCATCAAAACTGACCTGGCCGAGCTTCTCACTCATGCCATAGGTTTTCACCATGTTCTTGGCGATATCCGTGGCCTTCAATAAATCATCCTGAGCGCCCGTGGAGACTTCGCCATACACCAGCTCTTCCGCGCCCCGCCCGCCCAGGAGCACCGCGATCCGATTCTCCAGTTCCGACTTGGTCATCAAGAAGCGATCTTCCGTGGGAATCTGCAAGGTGTACCCCAGCGCCGCCACGCCACGCGGAATGATCGAGATTTTCTGGATACTGCTTGATCCGGGGAAGGCCAATCCCACGAGCGCATGTCCCACCTCGTGATGCGCGACCCGCTCTTTCTCTTCTTTGTTCAATACGCGATTTTTCCTTTCGAGGCCGGCGATGACGCGCTCCACCGCTTCTTGTAAATCCCCGAGCCCCACCTGATCCTTATCGCGTCGCACCGCCAACAACGCCGCTTCATTGATAATGTTGGCCAAGTCCGCGCCGGCGAATCCGGCGGTCATGGCCGCGATCACGCTCAGGTCCGCATCGGGCGCGAGCGGCACCCCCTTGGCGTGGACCCGGAGGATCGCCACGCGCCCTTCCTTGTCCGGGCGATCAACGAGCACCTGCCGGTCAAAGCGTCCCGCGCGCAGGAGCGCGGGATCAAGAATCTCCGGGCGGTTAGTGGCGGCCATGAGAATGACCCCGGCCCGTGAATCAAAGCCATCCAACTCGACCAGCAGTTGGTTCAAGGTCTGTTCCCGTTCTTCGTGTCCGCCTGGCCCCATCCCACGGGCTTTGCCCAGCGCGTCGAGTTCATCAATGAAGATGATGCACGGGGCCTTCTGTTTGGCTTGCTCGAAGAGATCACGCACCCGCGCCGCGCCCACCCCCACGAACATCTCGACGAACTCCGAGCCACTGATGGAGAAGAAGGACACTCCGGCCTCGCCCGCCACCGCCTTGGCGAGCAGCGTCTTGCCCGTCCCTGGCGGGCCGATCAGCAAAATGCCCTTGGGGATTTTTCCACCGAGGCGATGAAATTTTTCTGGCGTCTTGAGGAACTCAATCACCTCTTGCAGTTCCGTCTTGGCCTCTTCGACCCCAGCCACTTCGGCGAACGTGACTTTCACATCTTTCTCCACGTAGATTTTGGCTTTGCTCTTCCCGATGGCCATGAACCCGCCCCCCATCCCCTGCTGCCCCGCGAAGCGCCGGACCAGGAGAAGCCACAGGCCCAGGAAGATCACCGTGGGCACGATCCAAGAGAGGAGATCGCGCAGGAACGTGCTCTCGATTTCCCCGGCGAAGCGCACCTTGTGCGTGCTCAAGGTGTCCGCCAAGCCCGGTTCGACGCGAATGGTGGTGAAATGCGGGGACTGATTTTCCTTCGGCTCCCGGAGTTTCCCTTGAATATAGTTCGCACTAATCCGAATCTCTTCGATCTGCCCAGCATTGAGGTACGTCTGAAATTCACTATAGGGAATCTGGGTGATCCGCGTCGCCCGCACCCAGGCACTATGCAAGACCATCACCCCCCAGAGCGCGAAGAACACGTACCACAGATTGAATTTCGTCTTTTTGTCCATCATGGCTTGTCGTCTTCCTTCTCTTGCGACCCCGGCGCGGCTCGTCGCCCGTTACTGCCGGGTCCACAAGTATCTCTAAGCACGCGAACGCCGGTTGGCAAATCCGGAATCCTACAGGTTCATTCGCCAGATCGCGAAATTGAGAGCGCCGGCGAGGGTGACCCAGAGCAGATACGGAACAAGGAGCACCGCGGCGAGGGGCGACAGCCGACGAAAGGCCAGGAGCGTGGTCACGATGGCTCCCCAGAGCAGGAGGATTTCGAGAAACGCCAAGCCGGGGCGTTGCAGCCCGAAAAAGACGATGGACCACAGCAGATTGAGCGTCAGTTGACCGAGAAAGACGAAGAGGGGCAGCCGTGTGGTTGACCACGGATTCCCTCGCCAGACGACCCACGCCGCGACCGCCATGCTCACATACAACGCCGACCAGACCGGTCCAAACACCCAGTTTGGCGGCGTCCAGGCGGGTTTGCGGAGGGTCGCGTACCAGCCGTCAATCGCCGGGGTGGTCGCGAGCGACCCAAGAGCGGCGACGGCGAAGCAGAGCAGCACGAATCCACCAAGGACACACTTCTCATACAAGGATTGCGACATAGGGATCACGTCATTGAGCAGTCATTAGCGAAGTCAGTCCATATAACAATGGCGCACTTCATAACCGAGGATGACTTCTCGCCGTGTGAGGTGGTGACAACATCGACGCGCGCGGAACTCCGCTCGTTCACCACCATGCGTCTAGCGTAATGATAAGAATTTTTTTGTCAATGTATTGAACAGATTTAGAATAGAAAATTTTTCAAGACCGACACAGTCTCCACGCCTCTCTGGAAATGGCCATTCACACAGCGGAAGCAACCAGGTCTAGTCTCCGCTGTTTCGCCGCGCGCTTACACTTTCCCGAGGACATGCCGCAAGGCTCCGTCGAGCTCGGGCTGGCGAAAAGGGTAGTGGGTGTGCTCAAGCTGGCGTGGTTGTACACGCGTACTCGACAGCAGCAGCTCGTCAGCCATGTCTCCCAGAGCCAGTCGCAGCATGCTCGCCGGCAGTGGCATTACCGTGGGCCGTTTCAGCACGCGCCCGAGGGTGGTGGTGAATTCACGATTCGTGACTGGCCCCGGCGCGGTGACATTCATGGGGCCGCGCACGTTCTCCGTGATCAGGGCATGGTGAATAGCGCCAAGCACGTCGTCGAGTGTCACCCAACTCATGTACTGTTCCCCTGAGCCAATCACGCCTCCCAACCCCAACCGAAAGGGGGTCAGCATCTGTCCGAGCGCGCCGCCGGTGGGACTCAGCACGATGCCGGTGCGCGTCTGGACCACGCGCATACGCGAGTGCACCGCCGCAGTCGCGTCCTCCCACGCCTGGCACACCTCCGCGAGGAACCCGCGTCCCGCCGGACTCTCTTCGGTTAAGACCTCGTCGCCACGATGGCCGTAGTACCCGACAGCGGAAGCACTGACCAAGACCTTGGGAGGGGCAGACAATCGCGCCAATGCCTCACAGAGCGTTGTGGTTCCGACAACCCGGCTGTCCCGAATCCGCGCGCGTTTCTCCGGGGTCCAGCGTCCCACAAGGTTCTCGCCCGCTAAGTGAATGACCGCGTCGAAGCCTTCGAGGCTCGCCAGGTCAGGAGTCCCGTGCCGCGGATCCCACACGATTTCCCGCGCACCGGGCCGCGGGGGTCGTCTCACAAGGGACGTGACGGTATGCCCGCCGGTCGTCAAAAAAGCGTTGAGCGCGGCACCAATAAGGCCGCTCGCGCCGCTCATTAAAATTTTCATTGGGCCTCCTTGATACTGAGCATGGGTCGCCAGGTCATCGCAGAGCATACGATGGCGATGGGTGAACATGCGTTCCAGTTTTCGCCGGACGAACGCTCCGCCCCCCAGGTGACCGAGTGTCCCCAAAGGCAGCGCGTACTCAATATGGTCTTCCAGATAACACGCGGACGGTCCGTCCGGTTCCACGCGATGCGTATGGACCCACTGCGCGAACGGCCCTGACACTTGCACATCACGAAACTGGCGCCCTTCCTCGTAGTCCCGATGCTCCGCCACCCAGTACTGGCTGAGCGGCCCGAAGCGCATGCGCAGGACAACGAGCGATCCGTTGGTCACGCCACCGCTGCGCGCGACGATTTCAACCGGCTCCCACGGTGGATTGAGTCGTTCAAACGCCCCCGGGCGGGTATGCCAGCGAAACACCTCTTCGGCTGGCCTGTCGATACGAATCCGACGAACAAAAGTCTCCATGGTGATTCCTTTCGCGTGATCGTCCGGTAACGTGAAGTCACGACCGATCGCTCGCTTGAGCGTAACGCGCGATGCTTGTTAGTCAATATGTTGAATATCGGGCTCTGGGCATACCCCCGGCACCCCAATGACTTTGGCGACGCGATGGTGATGCTCATGGACACTGGCCTTTTCCTCAGCGAGCGAGATCCGCGATGACCGCCTCGGCGGCGCGTCGCCCAGAGCGCATCGCGCCGTTAATGGAGGCGGTATCGTAGTGATCGCCACAGACAAAGAGTCCAGGCTGAAGTCGCGCGGGGCGGTCGCTCCCCACGAAGGAGGGGGGGACCTGCTGGGGCAGGGCATGGGGAATGCGATAGGTGCGCAGATGTCGCCAGTGCTGGTGAACGTCGGGTCCAAACCATTGCGCCAACTGCGCGCGCACCATGGCCTCAAGCACCTCATCATCGTGGGGCGGATTCCCAATCACGGTCGCGGACAGTAACGCCGCTCCCGGTGGGGCGTAGGATGGAGCCACCGCGCTCACCACGCAAAAGCTATTCACTGGTCCCCGCCCCTCGCCATTTAACACCAGGACCGGCTCGGCGATCGGCGCTTGCGGTGCCGTGAAATAGAGGCATGTCGTACTCTGGGAAGAAACGGGAAGGAGCGTTCCGCTCAACCGCGCGGCGGTGGAGCCGTCCGTCGCGATGACCACCGCCGGGGCACTGAGGTGCTCGCCCGAGGCTAATATCACCGTTCCGCTCTTGACCTCCGCGACGGGGGCGCGCGTGCGCACGGTGCCCGGCGGTAACGCGTTCGCGAGCTGTTGTGAAATCGCGCCCATCCCGTGGGCGGGGAGCGCGGTGTCGCCGAGTGACATCATGCGGAAGACAAACGCCAACATGTGGCTGGAGGTCCGCAACGTACTATCGAGAAAGACGCCACCAAAGAAAGGCCGAAAGAAGGGCTCAATCATGGCATGAGAAAAGCCCGCAGCCTGGAGCGCCTCGAGGGTGGTCGTTTCCTCATGGTGGAAGAGGTCGTCTAGCGCCCCGGACCGCACCTCGCCCCGGAACCGCGCCACCGCCAGTTTGTCCCGGAGTGTGCCGATGGGAGAGAAGAGGGTGCGGACCGCATCGACAGGATGACGCCAGGGGTCCGCGACTCTCTGGAAGCGCCCATCCACGCGCACCAGCGCCCCAGCGTAAAAGCGCCTCAGGTCGAGCGCGGGATAGTCAAGGCTCTGCTGGGCTTCTGGATAGGCGGTCAGCAGCACCTGAAACCCACGGTCCAAGAGAAAGCCATCGACCACATCTGTTCGCACCCGTCCGCCAACTCCGTCCGATGCCTCAAGGATGAGACAGGAGATGCCATGTGCGGCCAGTCGTCGCGCACCGCAGAGGCCCGCTAGTCCAGCGCCGATAATCAATACGTCAGGAGCAGCCATGTCTTGTCCTCACTTTCTTCTTTCGCGCTGAGCGCGCTCGCATTGCCAAATGGGTCGCGCATGGAGACGACCGCGTGCCGTCGCGGATGGAGAATCAGTTCCTTGATGGCGGCGGGATGGGGCATGGTGCTTCCTCTCTGTGACTGTTCCTGGGAATGGAGGGTCTCGCCTCGTGCGGCATCTTCGTCACATTATGTTATTTTTTACTCCCCTCTCTAGGAACATAGACACCGCGGACTGATAGTCAATGACACCGCGCCGCGGCGCGAAAAGTGGACCGATATTGACTCCGACACAAACTCTTGTACTCGTAAGAGTATGACAAACACGACCCCCCCCGCGCCTCAGGTCTGGTCACCAGCGACACTCACCACTTTCTTGCGGCAGATGCGAATCCCTCTTCGCCTGGCTGTGGTCACCAGCGGCGGGTGGCCGCTGGTGATGTCGCTGTGGTATCTGTATGAAAACGAGCGTCTCTATTGCGCCACCCAGCGCACGGCCAAGATCGTTGCCCATCTCGGGCGGGACCCGCGCTGTGCTTTTGAAGTGGCTGGGGACCAGCCGCCGTATCGCGGGGTCCGGGGGCGGGGCAAAGCGTTGATTTCCCCAACCGGCGGCACCGAGGTGCTGACACGTTTGCTTGAGCGCTACCTGGGAGGGACCTCGTCCGCGCTCGCGAAGCGTCTGCTGGCGCACAGCGCTGATGAGGTCGTCATCGAAATCGAGCCGGTGGCGGTGACGACTTGGGACTATACCGCGCGCATGCGTGGCTCCTTGCTCAATCATCCGACCACCCCCTGAGGAGAGGATCATGACCGCACTGTTTGCTTCCTTGTTCACGGGTCTCGCCACTATCCTGGTCGCCGTCACACTCGTCTGGCTCCTGAGCCTGGTGAAGCGGGATGTCAGTATCGTGGATATCTTCTGGGGCCTCGGCTTCATCCTCCTCTCCTTATGCTATCGCATGCTCGGACCGGCAATGACGGCTCGACATTGGGTGCTGCTCGTTCTGGTGACGCTCTGGGGCGTCCGGCTCGCGCTCTATCTGCTGTGGCGCAACTGGGGACACGACGAAGACCCACGCTATCAAACCATGCGCGCCTATCGTAGCGACAATTTCTGGTGGATGAGTCTGCTCACCATTTTTTTCTTGCAAGGGGTCCTGATCTGGCTCATCGCCACGCCGCTGTTTGTTGTTCAGCTCAGTGTCGGTCCGCCTTTGTGGACATGGACGGATATGCTTGGCCTCCTGTTGTGGAGCATCGGTTTCTGCTTCGAGACCGTGGGCGATTGGCAGCTTGCGCGTTTCAGAGCCGACCCGGCCAATCGTGGACGGGTCATGGACACGGGATTATGGGCCTATACCCGACACCCCAACTACTTTGGTGATGCGCTGGTCTGGTGGGGATATTTCCTCCTCGCACTGGCGGTTCCTGGCAGTCTGTGGACGATCCTCAGTCCGGTGGTGATGACCCTGATGCTCCTCAAAGTGTCGGGGGTGGCGC
The DNA here is from genome assembly GCA_031389045.1 of Deltaproteobacteria bacterium. Taxonomy (GTDB): domain Bacteria; phylum Desulfobacterota; class Binatia; order Bin18; family Bin18; genus JABFSC01. Next base: position 8,092 of record JANMSE010000644.1, read on the forward strand.
TGCTAGAACAAACCATAGTCGAGCGAAGACCAGCCTATCGCGACTACATCACCCGCACGAACGCCTTTATCCCGTGGTTCCCGCGGAGGGGTTCATCCTGAGCAGCGCGGCGTATCCTTCCCGAAACGTGGGGTAGCGAAACACATACCCCGCCGCTCTCAGATTACGGTTACTGCACCGCTTGTTACTGCGGAGCGGCCGGTGGGAAGCCGTGGCGGGTGCCCTGCGCGGTGGAGGCAGCCCAAGCTGGAGCGCGAGCCAGCGAAAGACTTCGCATTGATCCGCCGGTTCATTATCCACCCCAATATATAACTGATCTAGCCGCGCCAATTGCATGAGATACCGCAGGACTCCCGCGCAGTCGTCACGATGAATACGGTTGGTATACACGGGAGGGCCATCCGGGCAGACCGCTGTCCCTTGTCGGACGCTGTCAATCAGACGTGTCCGCCCGGGGCCGTAAATTCCGGCAAGTCGGACCACGGTGGCGGGCAACGCGCTGTGCAAGACAAGCTGTTCACCGAGCAGGAGTTCTTTACCAGAGAAATGCTCCGGTTCAGTCGGTGAGGTCTCATCGACCCACTCCCCGGAGGTTTGCCCATACACCCCCGTGCTGGAGGTGAACATGAACCGCCGCACCGCATGTCCCTGTGTCTCCAACGCCGCTAGCAAGTGACGGATGCCGTCTACATACGTGGCGTGGTAGGTGTCGGAGGAGGACCCGCTCGGTGCCGCGGTATAGAAGACCACATCCAGCGCCGGGGGTAAGGCGCGCAAGGTGTCCGGTTGGGTGAGATCAGCGGGAAACGGGTGCAGGCTCGGGGGCAGCGTGTCGCAGTGACGCCGCAAGCCCCAGACGGTATGCCCCTCTTCCGCTAACCGCGCTCCTAACTCCGTGCCCACGTCACCACATCCGGCAATCAGTACGCGCGCCATCGATGCACCTGCTCCTCATGTTATTCGACCTCGGCGGAAATCTCGTTGCGGCGGTTCCACGGCAGGGTGAAGGGATCGTCATAAAAAGCCATCACCGGCTCGCCGACGCGCTTGAGTTGTTGCTGGGTGATAAATGCGTCAAGGCGCTCGGTTTGTTTCGCGATTTTCGCATCTCCGGCAAAACCAGAGAACCGCACCGCCGCGCGTTTGCTGGGTGGGGTGATCGCAAAACGAATCCGTGCATCCGTAGGTGTGGGCAGCGTTTCCATCGTGTATTGCTTTGGCATACCAAAGCGCACGACCCACGCCTGGCCAGCCTTTGTTTGGGTGACGGGCGTGGTCATCGCGATTGTTTCCGCGGCAGGAGTTTGGGTAACGGGCGTGGTCATCGCCACCTTGCGGCTTCCTTCATTCTTGCCAAAGATGTACCCGGCAAGAATGCGAAACCCCGCATTGATGGCCTCATCGCGCTCGCCTGCCACCGTGACTTCCGCCACCAGTTGCGGGGCGTACTGACGGAGTTCCGCCTGCGCGAATTGCCGCAGGACGGTATACGGCGGCAACTCATAGCCCCTGTACGTTCCGACCTCCCGCGTTGTGCTACAGGAGGAAAGTACGAGTGACATACACAATACTCCAACAAAGTTATTCATACACAGGCTTGCTTAGTATCCACGCAGCCACGACCTGGTCCAGGTCACCCGATGTCAGGTCGCGGCTGCGCGGTAGAGAACCTTTACGTCTTTCCTCTGAGATCACGCGAGGTCGTAGCGATCAAGGTTCATCACTTTATTCCAGGCCGCCACAAAGTCACGCACGAACGCCTGCCGCGAGTCGCTGCACGCATAGACTTCCGCGAGGGCTCGGAGTTGGGAGTTCGAACCGAAGACGAGATCAACGACGGAGCCCGTCCACTTGAGCTCGCCCGTCGCCCGATCGCGCCCCTCCAACACGCCTTCAGATGTGGCGGACTTCCGCCACGTCGTGTTCATATCGAGGAGATTCACGAAGAAATCATTGGTCAGGGTTTCGGGCCGCTTGGTGAAAACACCGTGTTTGCCCTGCCCGAAGTTTGCATTCAGGGCGCGCATGCCACCAACAAGAACCGTCATCTCGGGAGCGGTCAGCGTCATCAGGTGCGCCCGATCCACTAGCATCTCAGCCGCCGATCCCTCGTATCCCTTCCGGAGGTAGTTGCGGAATCCGTCCGCGATCGGCTCCAATACGGCGAACGAATCCACATCGGTCTGCTCCTGCGACGCGTCCATGCGCCCCGGCGAGAAGGGAACCTTCACGTCGTGCCCGGCCTTCTTCGCCGCCTCCTCGACGGCGCCGCCGCCGCCCAGAACGATGAGGTCAGCAAGCGAGACCTTCTTGCCGCCAGACTGCGCGCGGTTGAAGTCCTGCTGGATCGCTTCCAGCTTCGGCAGGACCTTCGCCAGTTCGGCCGGCTGGTTGACTTCCCAATGCTTCTGCGGCGCCAGGCGAATACGCGCGCCGTTCGCTCCACCGCGCTTGTCGCTGCCGCGGAATGTCGCGGCGGACGCCCAGGCCGTAGTGACAAGCTGTGAGACGGACAGGCCTGAAGCAAGAATCTTGCCCTTGAGCGAGGCGATGTCCTTTTCATCAATCAGCGCATGAGTAACCGCCGGGATCGGGTCCTGCCAGATCAGCTCTTCGGCGGGAACCTCCGGGCCGAGATAGCGTGCGCGCGGCCCCATGTCGCGGTGCGTCAGCTTGAACCACGCCCGGGCGAATGCGTCGGCAAACTGGTCCGGATGCTCGAGGAAGCGCCGGGAAATCTTTTCGTAGGCGGGGTCGAACCGCAACGCGAGGTCGGTGGTCAGCATGGCGGGCGCGTGACGTTTGGACGGAGTGTGCGCATCCGGCACGGTACCGGCCCCGCCGTCTTGCTTGGGTTTCCATTGCTGCGCGCCGGCCGGGCTCTTCGTCAGTTCCCATTCGTAGCCGAACAGGTTCCAGAGGAAGTTGTTGCTCCACTGCGTTGGCGAGGAGGTCCAGGTGACTTCCAGGCCGCTGGTGATCGTGTCGCCCCCTTTGCCGGTGCCGAAGCGGCTCTTCCAGCCCAGGCCCTGCTCCTCAATGTCGGCCGCTTCCGGATCCGGCCCCACAAGTTCCGCATCGCCGGCGCCGTGGGTCTTGCCGAAGGTGTGACCGCCGGCAATCAGCGCGACCGTTTCTTCGTCATCCATCGCCATACGGGTGAACGTCTCCCGAATATCCCTGGCCGCCGCGATCGGGTCCGGGTTGCCCTCCGGGCCCTCTGGATTGACGTAAATCAGACCCATCTGGACGGCAGCGAGCGGATTTTCCAGATCCCGCTCGCCGGAATAGCGTTTGTCACTCCCCTTCCAGGTTTTCTCCGAGCCCCAGTAGATGTCCTGTTCCGGTTCCCAGATGTCCTCGCGTCCGCCGGCGAAACCGAACGTCCGGAATCCCATCGATTCCAGCGCGACGTTGCCGGCGAGGATCATCAGGTCGGCCCAAGAGATTTTGCGGCCGTACTTCTGCTTGATCGGCCACAGCAGCCGACGCGCTTTGTCGAGGTTGACGTTGTCCGGCCAGCTATTGAGTGGAGCAAAGCGCTGGTTGCCAGTGCCGCCGCCGCCACGGCCGTCGCCGATGCGGTACGTGCCGGCGCTGTGCCACGCCATGCGAATGAACAAGGGTCCGTAGTGACCGAAGTCCGCCGGCCACCAGTCCTGCGAGTCGGTCATCAGCGCCACGAGATCCGTCTTCACGGCCTTGAGGTCGAGGCTCTTGAACTCGGTGGCGTAGTTGAACGCCTCGCCCATCGGGTTGGACAGAGAGGAATGCTGGTGCAGGATGTTCAGGTTGAGTTGATTGGGCCACCAGTCCGCGTTCGATGGGGCGCCAGCGACCGTGTGTTTGCGAGCGTCGCCCGAGAACGGGCACTGTGTTTCGGTTGACATGGGTTTCTCCTTTCGTAACGTACTGCTTCATTCAATTGAAGATTTTTGGCGACTCTCTCGTTGTATGGGTGCAACGCGAATGCCGCTGAGAAGATTATCATTCATAGCACGATCGCGCACGACCGCACCCTTCCTTGGACATCAACATCGCACTTCCTTGTCGCTGGTCAATACCAAACCATTCTCCAATACACACACCCGCGGCGCACGCTTACTACAGTGAAGATGTCGTACGCGAACGACTCCACCTGAAGTTCTTTTTTCAATCACCCGCTTCAAGGGCGGGATTGTGGTTGGCGGGGTCAGGAAGTGAAGATAATCAGGTTCTTTCTCGCGTCCCCCCACCCTTGAAGCGGGTGATTGTCTTTTTTTCTTTTGTGGTTCGTGTGACTCGCTCTGGTTACTTGGGCAGCACGACGGTATCGATCACGTGAATGACCCCGTTGCTGGTTTCGATATCCGTCTTGGCTACCTTGGCGTTATTGACCGTGACGGCGCCATTGTTCGCGGCGATGGTGAGCATTTGGCCGTTGACGGTTTTGGCCGAGGCCATTTTGGTGACATCGGCGGCCATCACTTTGCCCGCCACGACATGATAGGTGAGGATCGCCTGGAGCTTGGCTTTATTCTCGGGCTTTAACAGGTCCTCAAGGGTCCCCTGCGGCAACTTCGCGAAGGCTTCATCAGTGGGCGCGAAGACCGTGAACGGGCCCGCTCCTTTTAGGGTATCCACCAAATCAGCCGCTTTGACCGCGCTCACCAGGGTGTTGAATGATCCAGCGCTAACGGCGGTATCGACAATATCTTTCTTGGCGCCTGTTTCATAATTACCGGCGTGGAGCGCACTGTGGAAAACCACGCTCGTGAGTAAGGCGGTGGCGATTGCAAGACGCGAAAATGTAGTGATGGACATGGGATTCTCCTTCTCTGGTTATAGGTTGACCTTCGTTGCATTTCAGTCCCGATCTCCTGACCCTGAAGGCTCGTGTTTATGGTGGCATCGGTCCTCCTCTTCGTGAGAATGTGTCAGCGCGCCTGACATTGTTGATAATAGTAATTGAGTAGATTTTGTCAATATATTGAAGAAAAAATAAATTTCGCCATTCTCAGGGAGCGGATCGAAAAGAGCGGCCTGCCGCTAAACCCCACCGCGAGCGTCAACGCGCCCTGGAACACGGGCGTGTATCGACAGAACACACTGTGTTGTTCTGTCGAGAACCGGCGGCGTTCCCCGCTGTCGTCATCCACGGACGAGGCACTGGGGATTCTGGGTCACACGCGCCTACGCTCGCTCGCGGGTCCAGTCGCCACGCTCGCCCTGGCGATTCCTCGCAGCATGCCCGCGAAGATCAACTGATGCAGGGGGTACACGAGGTACCAGTACGCGAGTCCACTCACCCCGACCGGATCAAAGCTCGCCGTTTGGCGAATCTGGGAACCGGTAGTGTCCCCGGTCACCTCAAACTCCAGCCACGCCCGGCCTGGCATCTTCATTTCCGCGATGAGTCGTACCCGCTGGTTTGGCTCGAGCGCTTCGACTCGCCACCAGTCCACGGTATCACCCACCCGCAGCCACTCGGGATCGCGACGCCCACGTCGCACGCCCACCCCGCCGAGGACAAGATCAATAAACCCACGCAGACTCCAGAGCCAATCGCCATAGTACCAACCCGTCGTGCCACCAATCCGACGAATGGGAGCGAACGCCTGTGGCGGTGGCACGGGAACCCGCACACAGCGTGAGTCGATCAGCCGCGAGCCGAAACGCACGCCTCCCCACCCCCCTGCCGCACCGCTCACGGACAAAGCATCCGACCAGCGCGTTTGCGCAAATTCTTGATCCTCATTGAGTAACGCCCGGTGGATCGCGTCGCGGACACCGACGGGGCGAATGGAAAAGACATGCAAGGCCGCGGCATCCTTGACGACGGTCTCATGGCTCACGCTGTCCACGATCTTGCGGCCCACGCGAGCGTACAATGGCGTCACTAATCCCAACCACAAGCTGGACAGCCGGGGGGTAAGCACCGGGACACGAATCATCAGGCGTGTGAGTCCGCGCTGCCGCGCGTACTCTTGCATCACGCCTCCATACGAGACGCGGTCCGCTCCGCCAATCTCAAAAATAGGGTTGCCAGAGAAATCGTGAGCAAGCGCTGCCAGGAGATAGTTCACCAAATCCTCGATGCCGATCGGCTGCGCGAGGGTGGACACCCAACGGGGAGTGATCATCACAGGCAAGCGTTCGACCAAGACCCGAATCATTTCAAACGAAAGACTGCCCGAACCGATGACGATGGAGGCGCGAAACTCGACTACTTGCACCCCGGACTCGCGCAGGATGTCACCAACTTCATGGCGACTACGCAGGTGCGGAGAGAGTTCTTCCTCGCGATCCCCAAGCCCGCCCAGGTAGATAATGCGTTGCACTGCCGCCGCGCGCGCCGCGGCGGCAAAGTTCCGGGCGGCACGACGATCCTCTTCTTCAAAGCCTCCGGCGGACCCCATCGAATGCACGAGATAGTACGCCGTGTGGATGCCGTGCAGCGCGCTGGTGAGTGCGCCCATATCCTGCACATCACCCTGGACGACTTCGGTCGTGTCCGCGACACGGGAGCGGAGAAATTCGGGCCGGCGCGCCACACAGCGCACGCGATGACCACCCGCTTCTAACGCGTGCAAGAGTCGGCCACCGACGTACCCGGTAGCGCCGGTTAGCAACAGGAGTCGTCGTTCCACTCCAGGCTGAGGATTCATAATGGTGGGGGATGTCATCATTGGCCTCCGAGCACCGGCCCCATACGCTGGCCAGTGTAACCCGTCATCTCAAGGTATCCGCGCCCGTGTAGCTCGCGCCCTCCCGACTGTCCGCCGACAACGACACTCCCCTCCCAATAGGTCACACTGGTACTCGCTTCGGTGCGGAGTTCTTGATTGGGTAAGGCGGCAGTGACACGAACTTGCAGGTCCTGACTCGAAAGCGTCAGGGTCCACACAATGGGATACCGCGCTCCACTCTCAGGTGACTGCCAATGCTGCTCCGGCACCAGGGAAAATTCACTCGCGGACAGATGGGTGGTGCTCCCATTGGCTTCAATCATCGTCCCGCTAGCATGGGAATCTATTGATCCGTCCGCGCGACGAATCTGAAAGAGCATCAGCTCGCGCCCATCCTGGAACTGCAAGGAGAACCAGTCCCACCCGACCTGGTCCTGCTCTAAAAAACTCGTGCCGAACTCGTGATCCATCCAGCTCAGGCCGGTGACACTGAAGGTCCGACCGTCTATCGCTATCGTGCCGCTCGTGCGTAGCCGGGTGGACGAATAATAATGAGAAGCATTTCCCGCCGACGCTCCTTTTTGGCTGAACCCAGCCTTGCCGTGGAGGACCGGCGGCTTCTCGGGTGTCAACCGGAAAGCAATCGTACAGGTGCCATCACTGGCCGAAAGCACGTGGACATCGCCCTCAAGCCGCGCCTCCCAGCCGTCGTTCCACACCCGGTACCCGGTGGGGTCCGCCCCCGCCCAATGCACCCCCGCGCGATTGAGCCGCTCAAAGAAATGGAACTGTTTCCCCTCCAGGTCCGTGATGGCGAAGTGCGCCAGGTAGAGGTCCCGGACCGCCCATCGCGACGGCGTGGTTGGCGCCGGGGTGACGCCGGTGCGAAAGAAGGTGAGTTGATAGCCAAACCGCCGTCCTTCAGCGGTTTCCACATTGCCCGTGTAATACCACCATTCAAGGCGATACGGGGGATGCGCGGCATG
>JANMSE010000668.1:0-14394 GCA_031389045.1 Deltaproteobacteria bacterium
CGAGGTCGCCCACGATATGCCAGGCAACGAATGGCGTCGTGTGCAGCGCGCGGAAGGGTATCACTACGTGTTGGTCAACGGTGAAGTCACGATCAAGGACGATCAACCCACCGGTGTCACGTCTGGCCGCCTCCTGCGTCATGGGCAGGGATAACCTAAACCTGACCGCGACGCGGAAAACACTTCATCCCCCTCACCCTCTCCCAGCCGGGAGAGGGAAATCGAAACAATGTTCATTCACTTCTCTGCGGAGCCGTACCTATGAATTTCGCGTGGGCTCATAAATGGATCAAAACTTTTAGTGACAGCGCGGACAAGGTCGTGGACTTGTACGCCGATGTGTTTCTCTTCGAGGACCGGCTGCTCGGGCAACGTATCTCCGACAAGGAGGAACTGCGCAGCGCGTTCAAGGTTTTCGAGAATACCACTCCACCGGGTCCGGCTGGGACCAACGTGTTCGAGGTCCTGTCCTACACCGGCGACGCGCAGCACGGGGTCATTGAGTGGGTGTGGCAGGGCAAGCATGTCGGTCCGTTCCTGGGTGTCCCAGCGGCGGGGAAAGAAACCACCGTGCGCGGGATGACGCTGCATACGTATGAGAACGGCAAGATCACCCGTGAAGCGACCTTTTGGGATGCGGTCTCCGCGCTCCAACAACTTGGTGCGTTGCCGCCCACGGTGGAGTATTGGAAAGAGACGGGTCGTCCGTCGTAAAGGAAAAGGTGTATCACCATGAACGATGTGAAATTTAGTCTGTTCTTGCCGACCGGGGATTTCGCCAAAGCCCGGGCGACGGCGGAATGGGCCGATACCCACGGCTTTTATTCCGTCTCCATCAACGATCATTTCTTTTCGCCCCTCGCGTCGCCCCAGACGCCACAGTTGGAGTGCTATGCGACCCTCAGCGCTATTGCTGCGGTGACCAAGAATGTGCGCCTCGCGCCCTCGGTGACCGCGATGTCCTTCCGCTCTCCAGCCATGCTCGCCAAGATGACCGCTACCCTCGATCACATCAGCAATGGCCGCTTTATCTTTGGTGTCGGTGCCGGGTGGCAACGCTCCGAATATGACGCGCATGGTTATCCGTATCCGCCTAACATGGAGCGCTTGGAGCAACTTGAGGATGCGCTCAAATTGATCAAAGCCATGTGGACACAAGAGGAGCCGACCTACCACGGGCGCTTTTTCTCGATTGACAAGGCGTACAATAATCCGCGCCCGGTGCAGAAGCCGCATCCGCCAATCATGGTCGGTGGCGCGGGCAAGAAGCTACTGCAAATCGTCGCCGCCGAAGGACAGATCGCCAATCTCATTCCGCCCATCGTCAACGGGAAGGACTTCGCGCAAGACCCGGCGGCGGCGGTGCGGTTTGACAAGGCGGAGCTGAAGCGACGCATCAACATGCTCAACGGCTTCGTGGCCGAGGCCGGACGCGCGCCTGGGTCCGTGGAAATTAGTGGTATCGCGATGGTCAATATCATGCGCGGTAAGAGCGAAGCGGACGCGGCGGTCAAGGCGACGGCGGCGGCGATGGGCTTTCCCAATGAAGAAGCGATGCGTGCTTCGCCGGTGGCGCTGATCGGGACTCCTGACGAGGTGCGACGGGAACTGCGCGCGCGCATCGAGGAATTTGGCATGACGTACTACATCGTGTTTCCGCGCTCGGACGAAGTGCGCGATATTTTGGCGAAAGAGATTCTGCCAGAATTCGCGCCCACGGGCGGGCAACATTAAGTTGGCGAGTTTCGAGTTCCGACAAAAGGAGGAGCAAAAAATGGAGAAACGCACTGTCAATTTCTTTAGCGAAGGGACGCGACTGGAAGGCGATCTGTTTCTGCCTGACGGGCTCAAGGCTGGCGAGAAGCGACCAGGGATCGTCCTGTGTCACGGCTTCACCGGCTTGCGCGCGGGAATTCTGCCGGACTACGCCAAGGTCTTCGCCGAAGCGGGGTTTGTCGCGCTGACGTTCGACTATCGCGGCTTCGGCGGCAGTCAAGGCACCAAATGGCGACTGATTCCGCTGGAGCAGATCGACGACATCCGCAACGCGATTACGTATCTGCAAGGACAGCCGCAGGTGGACGCGGACCGCATCGGCCTCTGGGGCACCAGCTTTGGTGGTGGACATGCGCCTTACACGGCGGGCATTGATCTCCGTGTCAAAGCAGCCGTCGGCCAAGTCGGATTTGGCGATGGCGAGCGGTTGATCCTGGATTCACGCGGGCATGCTGACCGGGTGAAACTCCGTCAGCAGCTCCAAGCCGACCAGCATCGGCGTGTCACGGAAGGGACGGGCGGGACCCTCGACGCGATTACCATTCTCAACGCGGCGCAGACCCGCGCCTTTCTGGAGCCACTGTTGAAGGACCACCCGACCATGCGATGTGAGCTGTCATGTGAGACGGTGGAGAAGACGCTCGAATACAAACCGATTGACGTGGTCGATAAAATCTCGCCACGCCCCTTGTTGCTGATTGGCGCGCGTGACGACGATACCTGTCCGATTGAAGGGTACGAAAAACTCTACGAGCGCGCGGGTGAGCCCAAGAAGCTGGTCGTGCTGCCGATCACGCACTACGAAATCTACTCTGGAAAATGGTTGGAGGAATCCTCCCGTCTGGCTCGCGAGTGGTTCACCCGTTTTCTGATGTAGGCGAAGGACGATGAAAAGTTTCCAAGTGCTCCGAGCGGCGCTGGAGGGGAGTGCGTCGCATGACGGTCCACTCGCCAGCGCCCCTCGTCATGCTTCGGTCTGTGTCCTCGTCGCGGAAGCTGAACCCACTCCGCATATCTGTTTCATCCGCCGCGCGCGGTGGGACGGTGACCCGTGGTCCGAACATATTGCCTTCCCAGGCGGGTCGCGTTCGGGCGATGAGACCGCGCTGGAAACCGTGCGCCGCGAAGTGCACGAGGAAGTCGGCGTCGCCATTGATGAGGAGGCGGAGTTGGTGCAGTTGCCGCAACTCCGCATTCGACTAGCCGGGAAAGAAAAGCTGCTACTGCTTGATTCGTTTGTCTGTCATCTCACCGGACCACCCCCGCCGTTACAGTGCAGTCCAGAAGTCGCGTCGGCGTTCTGGACCCCGGTGTCGGAGTTGTGGAGCGCGCAAAATCTCGATCACCTGGTGTTAGGCGACCGAGGCGATGTCCTGGTCTACCCGGCGATCCGCCTTCCGCAGGGTACCGTGTTCGGAATTACCCTGCGCGTGCTGACGCTCTTGTCCGACCAACTCGGCATTCCCCTGCGGTACTTGGAAGAGATTCCGCTGCTCCGGCGCGCGACCTAGAACAACGGGTCCCCCGCCTCCAACCCCAGCAGCAGCCGCCCGGCTGGCCGATACATCTTGGGGTGCACAATGCCATGCTGACACGCGGTGACAATGTCGCGCATGATCCGGTCAAGCGGATGGCTACGATAGATGGCACTGGTCGCCGCCAAGTCATACATTGAAGTAATGACCTCCTTGGCGACGCGGTGCGTGTCGATCAACATGATGCGATAGAGCGCGCGCTGTCGAGGCGACAGCTTCTCCTTACGATTCAGCATGTCCCACAGTTCCGTCAAACTGGAGTAGGTGAAGCTCCGTACCGCGGCCAGCGCGCCTTCGGCCACGGCGATGGCTTCATGGACCCGCGACTCCTCACGCAAGAGACGAGAGCCAAACAATTTGTGGGGATCCGGTGCCAGTTCTTTCCGACTCGCCAATTCGATCACGGCATCAATGCCCGCGCGGGCGAGTCCCAACGGCACTCCGGCGTGGGTCACGAGAAAGAGTGGTGGAAAGCGATAGAGCGTCCCGGAGTAGGGCGGGCGCTCCGCGAAACTCCAGCTCTCGATGAACGGGACGAAGACATCCGCGACCTCGAAATCGTGACTACCGGTGCCAAGGAGGCCAGTCGTATTCCACGTGTCGAGAATCTTGCAGGCGGCGGGCGGGAAGGTCATCACCCGCGTCTCCGGCTGACCGTTGGGGAGCAGGCGCGGTTGTCCGTTCTCGAAGACGACGCAGCCACCGACGAGGAGTGAGGCATGCTGACAGCCACTGCCGAACCGGTAACGGCCAGTGACACGATACCCACCATCCACCACTTCCGCGCGTCCAACCGGCACGACTTGGCCAGCCAGAGAAAATCCCGTACCGCCACACAGCCGTTGCGCGACCTCTGGAGCCAGGAACGCGCTGGCGAAACTGCCCGCCGACGAGATCATTGAGCACCAGCCCACCGACCCGTCGATGCGAGACAGTTCCTCGACCACGCGGGTTTGGGTCATGGGATCGAGTTCGAGCCCCCCGTATGCACGTGGGACCGCCAAGCGGAACGCGCCCAAGGTTCTGAGGGCATCGACGACCGGGGCTGGGAGCCGTCGTTGCGACTCCATGGTGTCGCGGTGCTCCTGAATCAGCGGCGCCAAGGCTTGCGCTGCGGTGACAATGTCGTGTTCGGCGGGTGTCGCGTGCGAGGTTGTCATATATGCTCCTTTGTTTTCGGCGAAGGCGGCTCTTACCTTGCCATATTTCGGGGAAAGAAAAAGAGGCGGACCCTCCGGCTCCCTCGTCCACTGGGGGTAATGGCATGAAATGAGTAGGTTTCGTAGTTCCCTCTCCCGGCTGGGAGAGGGCGAGGCTGAGGGGGATTGAGTGATTTTTCCTTTCATTATTATGGAAAAAAATAGTCCTTGAAAATCCTTACTTGAACTCTCGATTTTCAAGGATTATTGTAGGGCGCATGATTGAGCGAAAAGCCGCTTTGGAACGCGTCCGCCAGTCTTTCCGCGTGCATCCGGCGGTGGCGATCGAAGGGCCGCGACAATGTGGGAAGACGACGTTGGCCCATGCGTTTGTGAGCAAGGAAAAGGAATGCGCATTCTTTGATTTGGAAAAGCCCGTGGATCGCCGGAAACTGGCTACCCCAGAACAAACCTTGGGCGGATTGCGCGGGTTGGTGGTCATTGACGAAATTCAGCGTGACCCCGAACTGTTTCCCATCTTACGGGTGCTGCTGGATCGGCCCAAGACTCCCGCGCGTTTTCTGTTGCTGGGGAGTGCCTCGCCCACGTTGATTCGCGGGGTTTCGGAATCGCTCGCGGGGCGGGTCGGATTGATCAACTTGAGTGGATTCGATCTGCGCGAAATTGGGAGGGAACACCTGCGACAACTCTGGCTGCGGGGGGGATTTCCTCGCTCGTATCTCGCGGACGATGAGGCGGCTTCGTCGGCGTGGCGGGAAAGTTTTGTGCAGACGTTTTTGGAACGCGATATGCCGCAATTCGGCATCACCATTCCAGCGGAAACCTTACGGCGGTTCTGGACGATGATCGCGCATTATCATGGCCAGGTCTGGAACGCGGCGGAGTTCGCGCGAGCGCTCGGGGCGAACGAAGCCACCGCGCGCCGGTACCTCGACATCCTCGCTGGCGCGTTCGTGGTGCGCGTTTTACCGCCGTGGTTTGAGAATCTGAAGAAGCGGCAAGTGAAAGCGCCGAAAATCTACATCCGCGATTCGGGATTAATGCACACCTTGCAGACGATCCTTTCGGCGGATGACCTAGCTGGACATCCCAAGCGTGGCGCGTCGTGGGAAGGCTTTGTGATTGAGCAAATCCTGGCTTGCGTGGAGACGCGGGATGCGTATTTCTGGGGCACGCACGCGGGGGCGGAGTTGGATCTGCTGGTGACTGTGCATGGGAAAAGGTACGGGTTCGAGTGCAAATATGCCGATGCCCCTGGTTCGACACGCTCCATGCATGTGGCGCTCGCGGACTTGGACCTCGCGCACCTCTGGGTGGTCTATCCTGGAGCCGAGCGCTACGTGCTTGATGAACAGATCACTGCCCTGCCGGCTCGTGAGATTCCCGCGTTAGCGGAGGAACTGAAAACCGGCACGCGTCAGGCATCCCGGCATTGATGTGAGGACGCAGCGCTTCCCACCGCGTCCTCTGGCTCCTTTCCCAGGCGTTTGCTAGGGTTTGTCCTCCGCCCCAACAGCATTACAAAAACGGGAGTTACCTCATGTCACAACGACTTGGCTTTGGCGTCTTTCTCGCTCCGCATCATCCCATTGGCGAACATCCCACTCTGCAATTTCAACGCGACCTCGAACTCGCGGCCTGGGCGGACAAACTGCAATACGACGAATTCTGGGTCGGCGAACATCACTCCGCTGGCTGGGAGACGATTGGCTCACCGGAAATGTTCCTGGTCGCCGCCGCCGAGCGTACCCATCGCATCCGGCTCGGCACTGGGGTGATCTCCGTTCCCTATCATCACCCATTTCATATCGCGCAGCGCATGGTGCACCTCGATCATCTGAGCTACGGGCGCGCGATGCTCGGCGTCGGGCCCGGCGCGTTACCCTCGGATGCGGTGATGCTCGGCATTGATCCGATGGTCCAACGGCAACGCATGGACGAAGGGTTGGGCGTCGTTCTGCGCTTACTCAATGAACAGGAGCCGGTCAGCGTCGAGAGTGATTGGTTCACACTGCGTGAGGCGGCTTTGCAAATTCGCCCGCTTCAGGAACGCATCCCGGTCGCCGTGGCCTCGACGATCTCACCATCAGGAATGTTGACCGCCGGCAAATATGGGGTAGGGGTGCTCTCGCTTGCGTCGTATCTTGAAGAAGGGTTGACGGCGCTGCCCACCCAATGGGGATTTGGCGAGACCTCCGCGCGTGAGCATGGTCAACATCTTGACCGTGCGAGCTGGCGCATTGTCATGCCTATCCACTTGTCCACCTCGAAAGAGCAAGCCTGGCGTGAAGTCGGGGATGGCTTGAAACAGTGGCAGAACGATTACATTGTTGGGATTCTTGGCACCCCGAAACGTAAGCCTTTTGATGACGGCTACACGGCGGCGCGCGTGCTGGATGAGCATGGCGGCGGGATTTTCGGCACGCCGGAGGATGCGCTGGACAAGATCGAGCGGTTACAGCAACTCTCTGGCGGCTTCGGCACGCTGCTCTGCTTCGCGCACGATTGGGTCCCGCGCGACTTGGCACTGCGCAGCTACGAGATGTTGGCGCGGTACGTCATGCCACACACGCAAGGACTCATCCGCCCGTTGCAGGTATCGGCGGACCGCGTGCAGGCGAACAAGGTTGACCTCATGGCACGTTCCAGTGGCGCTGTTCTGAAGGCGATCCGTGACTATAACGAGGCACATCCACGGAACAAGTAGTGTTGAGAGCCGAAGTTCCTTCGCTCTTGAAGGGGAGAGGACAAAAACGGTCCGCATTCTGGGTTGTGGTATGTTTGTTCTCTACAAGGGTTTTCATTTGTATGAGAGGATGTGCAGGTTTCCGTAGGCCGGGATAAGGCCGCAGGCCGTTCCCGGCGCGGGAGTCTAGGCCGGAAACGCTCCGCTTATCCCGGCCTACCTCCTTGCTCTCTTCATTCAAGTGCAAACCGTTATAGATTGAGCTTCAGGGACTCCGTGAAGAAAAAGGGCAGAGAGTGGCGGCTATCCAGACCAACTTCGCGCAACTCGCCGAGTATGACGAACAACTCCTGCGCCTGGGGCTGCTCGCGGAACGCTATTTCCCGGAGGATCCGAATACCTCACTGCTCAAGTTGCGCCAATTGACGGAATTGCTCGCGCAGCATGTTGCCACCAATGTTGGTGCCTATGTGTCAACGGAGGAAGCTCAGTATGAGCTGATCCGCCGGCTACAAGACCAAGGTATTTTGCCACGTGAAATCGCCCAACTCTTCAGCGAAGTAAGGCGAGCAGGCAACGCGGCGAGCCATGCGTTGGCTGGAGATCATCGCACCGCGCTCGCGGCACTCAAGATCACCTGGCAAATTGGCGTCTGGTTCCACCGTACCTTCAAGGACCCGTCCTTCAAATCCGGCGCCTTTATCCCTCCACGCGCGCCGCGGGACGAGTCTGACGACCTGCGTGCCGAGCTGGCACGTCTTACAACGGAACTGGCGGAGCATCGAGCCGCCCATCACGAAGTCGCGCAACATCTCGAATCCACGGAAGCCATGCTCCGCGAGGCCAAGGACGAGCAGTCCTTCTGGGAACAGATGGCGGTTGAAGCCGAAAACGCCAGGGCCGCTCTTGCCACGCGGTTGGCGGCGCAGCAAGTATTGACTGTTACGCAGTCGAAAGAAACCGTGGCTGCATTCGTCGCGGCCGCGAACACGGCTGCGACCGCGGTACATCTTGACGAGGCCGAAACTCGCAATCTTATCGACCAACAGCTCCGCGCTATGCCGCTCGCGGACATCGCGGCTTGGTTCACGCGAAATCCTGACCTCGGCGAAATTCTTGACCGTAAGGAGGAAGGACCTGCTGCCTTGATGTTCGTCTCTGAACATCAAGACCAGTTACTCAGTATCGAACGTGGCTACGGGGAAGCCAAGAGGCCAGATGACTACCTCAACGAGTTCACCGCTTTCATCAATAGCCATTGCAACGACATCCCGGCGCTGCTCACCGTGCTCACGCGGCCACGTGAACTCACGCGGAAACAACTGCGTGAGCTTGCTTTGGAACTTGATAGGGCCGGATACAGCGAAACCAATCTTGCCACTGCCTGGCGCGAGAAGACCAATCAGGATATCGCCGCGCGCATTGTCGGCTACATCCGTCAGGCTGCCATTGGCGATCCACTGCTGCCCTACGAACAGCGGGTCGATAATGCCTTGCGGAAGATGCTTGCCTCACGTACCTGGACCACGCCGCAGCGGCAATGGCTACAGAAGATCGCTGCCCAGACCAAAGCCAATCTCATTGTTGATCGTACCGCGTTTGATGATCCGGACTTGGTCTTCAAACGCGAAGGCGGTGGCTTCGCGCGGCTCGACCGCATCTTCGGCGGCGAACTCGCGCGGGTGCTCGACACGTTCAATGATGCCCTGTGGCAGAGACCCGCGGCATGAGGGAGACGCCGGGAACGGCCTGGGGCCTTATCCCGGCCTGCGACGAGATATGGAAATCTAGGCCGGAATAAGCGGAGCGTTTCCGGCATCAAGGGTGAACCACAAGTAAGACGGAATAAGCGCAGCGTTTCTGGCGGAGGGATAGGGTCATAAGCGACTATCGACGGCTTTATATTCCGGGCGGCTCCTATTTCTTCACTGTAGTTACCCACGAACGACAACGTCTTTTTGGTTCCGAACAACGAGTGAAAGAGCTGCGCCAAGCGTTTCGCTACGTCAAGACGCGACGCCCCTTTACTATTGTTGCGGCCGTTGTGCTCCCGGATCATCTGCACTGCGTGTGGCAACTGCCGGATGACGATTGCGATTTTTCGACTCGTTGGCAAATGATTAAAACGGAATTTTCGCGACGCATTCCTTCTCCGGTAAGAAAGGGTGGGGCGAAGACGGTTTGGCAACCTCGCTTTTGGGAACATGCGATTCGCGACGAAGAGGATTTTCGGCGTCATCTCGACTACATCCACTACAATCCGGTGAAACATGGGTTGGTGGCTGCTCCGACGGCATGGCCGTACAGCTCCTTTCGTAAATTCGTCGGAATGCACTGGTACGACGTGGAGTGGGGTGCTACAGAACCCAAAACTCTCGCCGACCTGGAATACGAGTAGAGGAACGCCGGGAACGGCCTGGGGCCTTATCCCGGCCTACGAGGATGACGAACACCTAGTAGGCCGGAATAAGCGCAGCGTTTCCGGCGCGGAAGGGAAACGCCGGGAACGGCCTATGGCCTTATCCCGGCCTACGCCTCCGACGAGAGCGAGGTCATTGCGATGAAGCAGAAAATGACCGGCAGCAGCCGCGAACGCCGGGAACGGCTTGGGGCCTTATCCCGGCCTACAATTTTGGCTACCGCTCTTGTTCCCACACGCAATTTCTGTCACCAAGAGCGGCACCCCGTACTTGGGGGAATAAGGAGAGACACGATGGCGCAGATTCGCGAGATTGCTTCAGGACTACAGTTTCCAGAAGGTCCCATTGCCATGGATGATGGCAGTGTGTTGGTGGTGGAGATTAAGCGAGGCACCCTCACTCGGGTGAAGCCGGATGGCACGCTTCAGGTTGTCGCCGAGACCGGCGGCGGACCCAACGGTGCAGCTTTGGGTCCCGATGGCATGGTGTATATTTGCAATGATGGCGGGTTTGATTGGATGGAAATCGACGGACTCACCGTCCCCGGTCACACTCCGCACAGCTACACGCGTGGGAGTATCCAGCGCGCGAATCTCTCGACTGGCAAAGTCGAGACGCTCTATACCCAGTGTGATGGGCACGCGCTCAAAGGGCCGAATGACATTGTCTTCGATGGCAATGGCGGCTTCTGGTTTACTGACTTTGGCAAAGTGTATGAACGTTCGCAGGACCGGACCGGGATTTTCTACGCCAAGACCGATGGGTCAATGGTGAAAGAGGTCGTGTTTCCGATGAACGGCCCCAACGGGATTGGCCTCGCCCCTGGTGATAAAAAGCTCTATGTCGCCGAAACGATGACCGCTCGTGTGTGGGAATGGGACGTGCTCGGTCCAGGACAACTGGGACAGAAGAAAGGGGTTGGAGGCCCGTTGTTACAAGGGCCCGGTGGAGCTTCATTACTCACCGGATTACCAGGCTACCAACTGCTGGATTCGCTCGCGGTGGATAGCGAAGGCTATGTCTGTGTGGCGACGATTATCAACGGCGGCATCACCGCGATTTCCCCCGATGGCAAGAAGATCGACCATGTGGCACTGCCTGACCCGCTCACGACGAATGTCTGTTTTGGCGGCAAGGACATGCGTACGGCGTATGCGACGTTGTCAGGCACCGGCAAGCTGGTGGCGATAGACTGGCCGCGTCCAGGGCTGCGGTTGCATTATGCGGCGTAGAGCAGAGTCAGCGCGGAGAGCGGCGACTTGCCTCTTTTCGTGCGCTCTGGTAGGGCAAGGAATAGTTTAGTCATGGAAGAAAGAAAGGAGATTGACGATGATTGCATACGTAACGATTGGGACCAGCAACATGGAACGGGCGACGAAGTTTTATAACGCGCTGTTCGCTGAAATCGATCCGGCGATCAAGGTCGTGATGGACGGCGGTAGAATTAAACTCTGGGGAAAACCCGGCGCGCCGAATCTCGCGGTGGCCACGCCGTTTGATGGCAAGGCTGCTAGTGTCGGCAATGGCGTCATGGTCGCGTTTGGCGCGGACAGCCCGGCGAAAGTCGATGCCATTTACAAAAAGGCGATAGAACTGGGTGGCACTGACGAAGGAGCCCCAGGTCGGCGCGGGGGAGATAAGGGACCCTACGTTGGATATTTTCGCGATCTGGACGGCAATAAGCTGAACGCGATCTGCATGAAGTAACAGACAATTCCCTCAATCCCCCCTCACCCTCTCCCAGCCGGGAGAGGGAACTTTGGCCCTTCACTAACTGCATGCTTTTGTCCCAACCCGGGGAAGGAAGTCAGCGGCACTCCGTAAACTGCGGATGGTTCTCAATGAGCTGCGCGAAATGCGCGTGCTCGGCAATGGGCAGCGTCGCGGGGAATTGCACATGACTGCGACGCCACCGCGCGAGCCATTGCTGGTCTAACAGTCGCGGCGCGAGCGGATGCTCTTCAGCCCCTGTCGCTCGTGTGAACGCGAGGGTGGTGGCTGACTTCGGCCCCGACCCCATGCCCTCCGCGACAAAAAATCCTGCCGCCAACAGGGCCACGCGCACGGCGGTGGACGCGGAGTAGGTGTAGAGTTCGACGGATTTCGCCGCGCAGTGCTGAAAAATGCGCGTGAAAATTTCGACGGTCCACAACGTGGCGTGGCTATTGGCTGAGAACAGGTCGTAGAAAATCAGATCAGGAATGCTCGCGGCTTCGATGCAATCGCGGAAGTCTTCCTTGAGCAATTCCCAGTGGAGCAGGCCAGAGGCGTGTTCCCACTTGCCGGTTTCCAGCAGCTTGAACGGGGCACCGTGCCGAAGATGTGTGAAGGGACCAGGCTGTTTCGCGGCGAGCAGGAGCGGATCAAGGTCCTGTTCGATACTGACAAGGCGTAACCGGCGTGGAGTGGTTTCCCCTCTTGCCGCGTAACACCGTTCAAAGCAGTAAATTGCGGCCATGGCGTTGAACGCCGCGCCCAGTCCCACGTCCCAGATCACAAGCTCGTCGTCGCCGAGAGTCGGTGGCGTGAGGAGCCGTGCGGCCAGGCACGACTGCTCGACGTAGAGCTTCTGGGCTTCGTCCTCTGGCGCGATGACCGAGTGCATCACCTCGCCGGAGCTGATTTGGCGAATGCTCGCAAAGCCATGCACGGGGCGATGAATTTCGTAATCGCCCAACCGCTCAGGGCGGGTGGGTGCGGGCTTTTTCGGTGGGTGGCCAGGATGCTCTTCATCGGTGCGCACCAGCTCAACGCGGTGCTTCTCGTAGTAGGCCAGGAAGTCATCGCGCAAAATGCTGTCCCGCATCTCGCGCATCAACCGATGATAGAACGCCAGATTGTGCTGACCCAGCAGGTGCCAGCCTAAGGCTTCACTGGCTTTGATGAGATGGTGAAGGTAAGCGCGCGAGTAGTGGCGGCAGGTCTGACACTCGCACCGCGCATCCAGCGGCTCTTCGGCGAATTTATAGACCGCGCGATGCAACTTCAGTTTGCCATGCGAGGTGAAGACCACCCCGCGTTGGGCCAATTGCGTAGGCATGATGCAGTCGAACATATCAACCCCACGATGCACGCTCTCCAGGATGTCGATGGGCGTACCCACGCCCAGGAGGTAGCGCGGGAGTGTCGTGGGCAGATAGCCAGTGACCAGCGCGGTCATGTCGTAGCGCTCACGATGGGTTTCGCCGACGGCGAGACCGCCAATGGCGAGGCCGTCAAAGGGCAGCGCGCGTAAAAACGTGGCACTCTGTTTCCGCAGTTCCGGATGACAGGCCCCTTGCACGATGCCAAACAGCGCTTGGGGGGAGTCGCCTCTGGCGTGCAGGGAGCGTTCCGCCCACCGATGGGTGAGCAACATAGCCTCCTCGGCTTCCGCGTAGGAGGCGGTGGAGGGGATACACTGGTCGAGCGCCATGATGATGTCGCTCCCGATCGTGCGCTGCATGGCGATGCTCGACTCCGGCGAGAGCAGATGCGAGGTGCCATCGACATAACTTTGGAAACAGGCCCCGTCTTCGTTCATGGTTCGCGAGTGAGGCAGCGAAAAAATTTGGAAGCCGCCAGAGTCGGTCAGCACCGGGCCGTCCCACTGCATGAAGCGGTGGATACCGCCGAACCGCGCAAACACTTCCGGCCCAGGCCGTAGCAGCAGATGATAGGTGTTCGCGAGCAGCACGCGCGTGCCGGTGGCTTTGAGCGTGTCGATGGTTTGGGCTTTGACGGTGGCCTGCGTGCCCACCGGCATGAAGACCGGCGTGCGCACTTCACCATGCAGCGTCTGCAGGGTCGCCGCGCGCGCCTGTGAGCCGCTGGCTTCCCTTTGGATGATGAAAGGTAAACGGAGGTTGAGGACGCGGGAGTCATGTCTCTCGACGGACAGTTCCGGATCGGGGGAATAGAGTGCCATCTCGCCTTCTTTCTGATTATTCCGAAGGAAATTTCCGACATTACAATGCCCCACACTATCATTGACCTCTGGACATGCGCGAGTTGCCGCGTGATCGAGAGTGGCGCGAGGTTCGGATTGGCGGACCAAGAAGAACGAGTGAGGAGCGAGGAGAGAGAAGGCGGGTCGTTGCAAAGTCTTCAAGGGGAGGGGGAAGAATGTGGGACGCAATGATGCCTCCCGCGACCTTGCCCTCCTTCGGCTGATGGCATAGCATTCGCCGACTATGGAACTGAAAGTCACCCAGTACGCCGTCGCCGATGAGATCGCCACCATTATCTTGAACCGTCCCCGGATGAACGCGTGGACGGGCCGCATGCACACGGAGTATCGCTGGCTCCTGGCGAAGGCGGAGCATGACCCCGCCGTGCGCGCGATTGTGATTACGGGAGCCGGACAGGTCTTCTGCGCCGGAGCGGATTCGCGCGCCTTGGCAGGGCATGTCGCCAAAGGTCGGTACGATGCCGGGACGCCCGATGAACTGGCGATGCCTGGCTTTGGCGTGCAGCCTGAGTTCGATGCTGATTATGCGTATCACTTTGGGCTGACGAAGCCGGTGATCGCCGCGATCAATGGCGCCGCCGCCGGCGGTGGCCTAGTCCTGGCTTGTTATGCTGATCTGCGGTTTGCTGCCGCTGGCGCGAAATTGACCACCTCCCACGGCAAGCTGAACCTCCCCCCTGAGTACGGGCTGTCCTGGATACTGCCACGGATGATTGGCATGACCCGGGCCAATGATCTGCTGCTCACCAGCCGTGTGGTGCTGGCCGAAGAAGCCTTGACGATGGGATTGGTGAACGCGGTTCTCCCACAAGATGAGTTGATGCCCTACACGTACAACTATGTCCGCAAGATGATTACGACCGTCTCT
>JANMSE010000690.1:0-16406 GCA_031389045.1 Deltaproteobacteria bacterium
TGCCATCGCCAGTGCCGGAATTTTCTGGAGCCATTCCGTATCGCGGCCAGATTTTTATTGATGCGGAGCGCACGGAGCGCCAGGGTCTTCCTCCGACTATCGTAACGCATCGAGATTCTTCTGCGCACGGGAGAAATTAGGGTTGAGCTTGAGTGCGGCTTCAAATTCCATGCGGGCCTCGGCGGTACGGCCCATGCGCGCGTAGAGTTCGCCCAACTCATTGTGCGCGACATCATCGCTTGGACATTGGTCGAGTCCATCACGGTACTGCGTGATGGCCGTGGCCTCATCGGCGGCTTTACGGGCGGCGGCGAACATGGCAAAGGCACGATTACAGGCCGCGCGGTCACGCTCCTCCTTTTCGCGTTGATCGCGAATGGCATCGGCCTCGCGGCGGAGTTGATCGGACTCTTGGCGCAGGCGCGCGGTTTCCGCCTGTAGTTTTTCCAACCGTGAGTTGTCGAACAACGCGCAGGAGGGGAGGAGAAGGCAGTAGCCAAGGGGTAGTAGCCAGTAGCCAGTAGCCAGTAGCCAGTAGGGGGAACGATTAGCTCTTCGGTTCAAGTTAACGCCTCTGGAGTTTCGGGTTCCAAGCCTCAAGCCTCAAGCCTCAAGTCTCAAGTCTCAAAAGCCGGCATCACATCCTTGGTCCAGCGCTCCAACTGCTCAAGCGGATTGCCACTGGCGAATCGCACGACGACATGTTCCGCCCCGGCTTCAATGAAGCGACGCGTATGGGCGATGCACTCATCCGGCGTGCCATGCACGGCCAAGCGGGCGAAAGGCGCGGACGGAATGTTGTAATTCTTGCTGAGAAACTCTCCGGCTTCGGCCCAGGCCGACTCACGACTCGTCCCCACATTGGCGAAGAAATAGACCGTCGGCTGAACGTCCTTGGGATCGCGGCCATATTCGCGGCAGTATTGAGCGAGACGGACTAACCCTTCCTGAAATTTTTCCGGAGTGACAAAGGCCGGAGCCCAGGCTTGTCCATATTTCGCGGTTCGTTTGAGGGCGGCCTCACTACGACCGCCAATCCATATTGGCGGATGCGGTTTTTGCAACGGTGTAGGGAGCACGGCGATTTCATCGAAGCGATAGTACTTGCCCGCGAACGCCGTGGGCTCGCCAGTCCACAAGCGACGTAATACCTCCAAGGCTTCATTGGTGCGTGGCCCACGTTCGTTGACCGGAACACCAGAGGCCATGAACTCCTTGGGATGTTCTCCGCCGACGCCGACCCCCAGGATAAATCGCCCGTTGGAGATATGGTCGAGGGTCACGACACTTTGCGCGACATGCACGGGGTTGCGTAGACAGAGCAGCAACACCGCTGGACCAATCTGTATCCGCGTGGTGCGCGCGGCCACGGCGGCCAGCGTCGTGAAGATCTCGAAGCGTGGAATATGAAAAATAATATGATCGCCACCCCACACGGAATCATACCCGTACGCCTCCGCGCGCTCCGCCACCGCGAGATATTCAGTGGAGTTCACCGCGCTGCGCGGAAATCCATTGGGAAGGCCAATGCCAAATTTACATGCTTTACTCATAATGATGCCCAGACACGTAAAACGTAAGTAAGCGCTCAGCTATCAGCTTTCAGTAGTCAGCCAGACAAGAAAATACAGGAGATTTTGCCCAACTTCTTACACGAGCCAGAAAGACTAGGGTGCGTATCTTTTTGTTTTTGCTGAAAGCTGATAGCTGACGGCTGAACGCGTATAACAGGTTTTTCCCGTCCCCGGTCCTCGGTCCCCCGTCCTAAAAGTTGTCTTTCAATTGCCGTGTCTTGGCTAACACCGACACTGCATCGAGCGACACATCCGGGAATTGTTTCTTCACGTTCGCTTGCAGTTCACCATTCATGACCCGGACAAACGGATTGATGTCCTTCTCTTCCGCTACGGTTGAGGGAATGGTGGGAGCTTTCTTGGCACGCATGTCTTGCGCCCACTGGAGTTTCGCTTGCACCTTGGCGTTATTGGGCTCTAGCGTGAGCGCGAATTGCAGATTTTTGACGGTGTACTCATGGCCGCAGTAGACCCGCGTGTCATCGGGCAATGACATGAGTTTCACCATATTGTTGTGCATATCGGCGGCGGTCCCTTCAAAGAGACGACCGCAACCAGCGATGAAGAGCGTATCGCCAGTAAAGACCGCTTTCTCGTTCGGGAAATGCAACGCCACGTGGCCGTTGGTGTGACACGGAATAAAGAGGAAACGAGCGGTGATCCCGCCAATCCGCATCGTGTCACCTTCGTCAACTAAATTGGTAATGCCCGGGGTGCGGTCATGGTCACGTTTGTGGCCATAGATTTTGACACCCGCGAATTCTCGCGCTAACTCTTCATTGCCACCGACGTGGTCCCAATGGTGATGCGTGTTGATGATAGCGGAGAGTTGTACGCCCTCACGCTTCACCGCGTCCGCGACCGGTCCAGCTTCAGAAGGGTCCACCACGCCAGCCTGTTTCGTCGTCTCGTCGATCAGTAAATAAGCATAGTTATCGGCGAGAACGGGAATGGGAATGATTTTCATTGCCGCCTCCATGAGTGTTGAGTGTTGTTATCAGCGGGGGCACTCTAGCCGACGAGTCTTGTGCGGGTCAAGCCGCGCTCTGGTTGCCAAGCTGTACTCGTGCCCGTAATTCAACCTCACCGTTATGACCCTGAAGGAGATGCCCTATATGTGAATTTCGGCGCACCTCAAGCAGCCGATGATTCGGACATCACAGATGAAGGTATTGTTTTACACTTGAAGGATGAAAAGCTTGTTGGGCTCACGATTCTGAACGCAAAAGACCGACTCTACAACATCAGCTTCCTTAAAACCCATCGAATGAAAAAACAGAAACGAGGCAAGCAATAAGAAGAGCGCGCGAGCTACGCACCCTACTCTAAACGCACCGCTGTGCCACGGGCAGCTCGTCTGCCCGTGAGTTCTTTCAAACACTGCTGGACCAGCCAGCCGTGGCATCCGGCGTATGCTACACGTCCTACTCCACTTACGATTGCCTGTTGACATACTCAAGAATCTCACTGAATAATCTCCCGATAGAATAAAATGGCGAGACTCTAAGATTGAGTAAAGTTGGGCGGATTCAAGCACGGGTAAGAGTAATTACGGTCTACGAAGATCACCCAAAGCGCTAGAGGAAAGCAGGAGAGGAGAAGATGGGTTTCTGGGAAGGCGAAAAATGCGAGTACTGCGACGGATCGATCGTCGAGAAACACGTTGACGTCCCTCGGAAGGTCGGGGGCACGTACGTGCTTCTTGAGAACGTTCCGGTTGGCGTTTGCCGAAAGTGTGGGACCCGCTACTACACAGCAAATGTATTGAAGATGATCGAAGAAACGCTACGTCGACGCCGAAAAGCAGGGCGCGAAGTAGTGATGCCCGTCTACTCGCTATAGACAGGCACGGAGGTCCTCACGATACGTTCAACCGTGCCGGAGGCGGGGGGAAATGCAGAAAGCACCGTAGCCCGGAGGCAATCCGGGAATTCAATTCCCCGGATCGCGCTTCGCTTCATCCAAGCTACGTCACTCGTCTTTCTCGCCGTTTCTCCGATTCTCCGATTCGCTGGTTCCGTTTTTCACAGGCCGCCCGTGGCACCCGACAACTCGGAATTGTAGGGCATGCGTAGCGCCGGTTGATGGCGTGTACTACGCGCCCTACTCCGCTGCTGGACCAGCCAGCAGTGGCACCCGGCGACGAGTGGCTGTGCCACCCGTCGCTTCTCAGTGTTCCTCCCTTTTTCGCGCCATTTCGTCCGTTCCCCATTTCTTCAGTCTGTTGTTCCCTGTTCCTAACTCTCGGCTTTCTCCTTCAGCCTGAAACTTACAGCCCATAACCTCGTTCCCCCTGCATCATTTTTTCTGAGCACATCACCCGTAGCCCTCGGCTCTTCTTTACGGCGGCGAGAACCGCCATACCTCCTGGCCGTGGACGCCGTCAAAGGCCCTAAAATACAGCACCCCGTTGACGTTGGTGAGCTGGTCAGGAATAGAGCCGATACTGCCGGGCCAGATGTCTTTGACCAAGACCGCGCCCGCTGCCGTCCCGTTACTGCGCCATAACTCATTGCCATTGACACCATTATCCGCCACAAAATACAGCACCCCGTTGACGTTGGTGAGGCCGGAAGGAAGAGAGCTTCCACTGCCGGGGTCGATGTCCTTGACCAGGACCGTGCCTGCTGCCGTCCCGTTACTGCGCCATAACTCCTCGCCGTGGACGTCGTCAACCGAGCTAAAATACAAAACGTTACCAATGGCTGTGACCGATGATCTCCGCGGCGATACGTTGATATCCTTGACTAACGCCGGCTGTGCTCCGACTAGCGGTATCCAGGCGGCGAAGACGAGCAGATATAGGATCAAGAGACGAGACAGCGCCGGAGCTGCGCTTCAGCCACACTCGCCCACATTCCTGAGAGAAAAGACGTAAACAGATGCATCGGCCCCCTCCTTGCTGATAAGTATTCTTTCAAGGCTGTAATCGATATCGAATCGCTCTACATCGCCGTAGCGAAATCTCAAATTGTGCAGACCGACGAAATAGAAGGTATCTGTATTAACGAATGACCCTCGGTTTTGGTTGACACCTCATTTCATTCTTCTTTGGACGAAAAAAAACCGGGCACCAGTGTGACCAACACGGTGGTCACTTCCGGCAACCCGGCCAACTTCGATTTCCCATTCACGCCTGGTCTTTAGCACCAAGCGTTACCGCACCGCCTCTCCCTTTTCCCTGCCAACTTCGGTGTCAGTATCGTGGGTGAAGTCCCGTCGGCTTTCCGTCCCCGGATCACTCCGGGTTTGGCGTTTCCAAGTAAGCGTTCAACCGTCAGCTTTTAGCAAAAACAGAGAGGTGCACTCTCGGATGACCTTGGCTCGTGTCGGAAGTGAGGCGAAATCTTCTGTACTTCCTTGTCTGGCTGACTGCTGAGAACTGATAGCTGAATACTGCCCTCTACTGCTTCATCGGAAACCCGTACAATTTGGCGGCATTTTCATAGATGATCTTGCGCCGGGTGGCTTCTGGCAAATGACTGACCTGCTTTTGGAGGTACTCCTGTGAGTCCGGCCATACCCCGTCGGGATGAGGAAAATCCGAGCCCCACATGACATTGTTGACGCCAATCTTGTCAATTTGATCGACGCCTGCCTGATCTTGTTGATACGTCGCATACATCTGCCGATACCAGTACTCACTCGGCTTCATCTTGAGTTCAAGGTCCTTGAACTGATCTTCCCACTCATAGTCCATGCGCTCCAGCACGTAGGGAATCCAGCCAATGCCAGCTTCACCGATGACGATCTTGAGATTGGGATAGCGCTCCAGCGCGCCACTGTAGACAATCGAGCCCAGCGCTTCGACCATCGACATCTGAAACCCCGTCAGCAGTGTCGCTAGCCATAGTCGCCGCGACCGGTGATCGCTCAGCCAGCTCATATCTTGTTTGGGGCCGATGGTATGAAAATGGATCGGCAGCCCACACTCATGCGCCGCCGCCCATAACGGGTTCCAGTCGTTGTGCCACAGCGGCATCATGCCAGGTGAAATAGGAATCTCCGCGCCTTTGATTCCCATGCGCGCGCATCGTCGTAACTCGTCCGCCGCTTTGTCCGGCGAAAACGTCGGCAGACACGCGATCGTCGCTAACCGATCGGGATGGGGTTTGCAGAAATCAGCGGCGAAATCGTTGTAGATGCGCACGACCGTTTCTACGATTTCCGGGTCCTGGAGCCGAAACGCCGCGCCCAGGATGCCATAGAGCACTTCGGCGACCACACCATCACGATCTTGATCGAGCAGGCGATACTCTGGATCGGCGGTACGGAAAATCCCCCGCTTATAATCCTCATACAGTCCTTCCGCCGCCATGCGGTCGGAGCGGTAAATCTGACCAGGAATGTAGGGGCGACCAGCCGAGCCCATGCCGCCCGCGAGTCCGAGGTTCGCGCCGTTATGCGCCATCCACGTTTTTCCTTCGCGTGAGTCCACGACTTTCGGCATTTTGTCTTTGAAAGCAGCCGGGGCGTTGTCCACGAATAGCGTCGGTGGCAGCCACGGCAGATCAATGTGGCCATCGGCGGAAATGACTGGGTGATTGAACATGATGGGAACCCTCCTTCGTACACGCCTGTGTTTTGAGCGTTCAGCCGTCAGCCGTCAGCTTTCAGCAAAAACAAGGAAATACGCACCCTGAGTTCTCTGGCGTATATGAGAAGTTAGGCCAAATCTTCCGTGTTTTCTTGTCTAGCTGATGGCTGAACGCTGAGAGCTGATCGCTTACGTTCGTTCTTTAGCAGAAACTTTCGTGAAGAGGAAAGGCGACAAGGGGGGATTTTTCTGGTAGCGTGTCGCACTGGATGTGGTGGTCGTGGGGAGGCCGCGTGAATCAGCGGGTTTTTTACACGCTTAATCTTGCCGTTTTTACTGGAATGTTGGGGGTCGGGCTCGTGATTCCCTTCATGCCGATCTATGCCAAAACGCTCGGTGCGACGACGCTGAGCATCGGCGTTTTCTTCGCCAGTTTTCCTCTTGCCCAACTCTGTTTCATGCCGACGATCAGTCGCTTGTCGGATCGTCACGGCCGCAAATGGTTCATCTCCGCCGGCCTGCTGTTGTGCAGCCTGCTTTCCCTCTGGTTCGTCTACGCGCCCACTATGCTCTATCTGATTATCGGACGCTTCGTGCAGGGCGGGACGATGGCGCTTATTCTGCCAATCGCCACGGCATACGTGGGAGACCTCGCCCCGCCCAATAAACGCGGCACCTACATGGGCATTTTCAATCTCTTCCTCACGAGTAGTTTTGGCATGGGACCGCTCCTCGGCGGGAAGGTCAGCGATCTCTACGGTATTGAGGCAGGCTTCTATCTGATGGGCGCGCTGAACGTGGTGGCGCTCTTGGCCGTGCTGCTGTTTCTGCCAGAGGCGCATCCGTCCCAGCACACGCGCGCCCAAGCGGTTTCTTATGGCGAGATGTTGCGCAAACCCACAATCCAGGGGTTAGCGCTGTATCGCATGGTCAACTCGATTCAGATGGGCTTATGGTTTTCTTTCTTACCTTTGCTCGCGGCTGAGGTGCTCGCTCTCAGTAAGTCCCAGATTGGCGTGATTATCGCCGCGCACATGCTGGTCAGTGCCGTGGTGCAAGTCCCGGCTGGTCGCTTGGCCGACCGCATAAGTCGGCGGCACTTGGCGGCCATTGGCGGCTATTTGGGATCCTTCGCTTTTGTGGCGGTCTACTATGCTGGAGGATTTTGGCACTTGTTGTTCATTGGCTGTCTCACGGGCGCGATGGGCGCGGTGGCGATGCCCGCGTTGACCGCGCTCGCGGCGGACGAGGGGCAACACAGTGGCATGGGCGCCGTGATGGGTGTCCTGAATATGGCAATGAGCGCGGGCATGATGTTAGGTCCCGTGGCGGCTGGGGCATTAGCGGAAGTCATTGGGTTACGAGCGTTGTTTGTCTTTGCCGCGGTGGTTGGTGTTTTGGGGACGTTGGGAATGATGCGGCTCACGGCGGAACCGCACACGCCTTCTTTCGTGCCGCCCGCGAAAGGAGATCGTCAAACAGAGAGCGGATGAGTGCTGAGCAGGATTGACGGAGAGATGTGGTGGAGAGTAAGGAGGGATTGCTATGGCGCATTATCTACATTTTTACGAATTAGCCAAAGCCCCGTTTAGTCCGAGTGCTGATTCCGATTTTCTGTATTGGAGTCCAGCTCGACAGGAACTCCGCCACACCCTCGCGCGAGCCATCGCCGAACACAAAGGGTTGATGATGCTCACGGGGGAAGAGGGGGTGGGCAAGACGACCTTGCTGCATGCCGTGCTCGAACGCGCAGCCTTGCGGCCCTTAAAGGTAGTATTTGCCCCATTGGGCACAACCTCTTCTCCGAGTCTCCTGGAGACGTTGGTGCACGAACTGGCACAAGACGCCACCAGAGATGACGCGGCGGCGACTCCGCATTCACAACTGGTGCTGGAAACCTACGCCACCGAAAACGAGGGGACCGCTTCCTTCCACTCCCTCTCGACCTTGCTGATGGAGGAATATCGGCGGGGTGTGAACGTCGTGCTCGTCATCGACGACGCGCAGACCTATTCAGCGGGGAGTTTGCTGTGGCTGCGGCGTTTGGTCAAGCTCCGGGTGGAGGGAAAGGCGTTGGTGCAGATTCTCCTGGTTGGCGGTCCGGCCTTCGATGTGGCGGTGGACAGTCCGCGGTTGTGGCGCTTGCGCCGACAGCTCGCGGTCCGACTGAGCATGGCCCCACTCAGCGTGCGCGAAAGCCAAGCGTACCTCCACCGTCGGCTTGTGGCGACCGCGTGCGGAGAAACGCCAGTGCTGTGGCCGGAAGGTATCGCGCTGCTGGCGCAACATGGGCATGGGCTCCCACGGCTCTTGAACATGCTCGGCCATGACGCGCTCTCCGCGGGACTTGTGGCGGAGCAACGCCCCATTTCCACCGAGATTGTCCGTGGCGTGCTTCCAAAGGTTATCCGGCAGTCTCAGGAGCACCCGCTTTTTTCTCGCACGTTGCCACTGATGAAGAAGGCGGCGGGTTTCGCCATCGTGGTTGGTGGGATGACCACCCTGTCCCTTTCTGGCGCCTCGTACCTTCGTTCGGAGTCCGCCCCGACTGTTGTTTCCGCCGTGACCGCGAAGCCAAATGAGATCAGCCCATTGGCCACAGAGCCGCCCCCAAAACCGCCACCGCGAGAAATGGCGAACCGACAAGAAGTGAGGTTGTGGGAAGCCGCGCCTCTCACGCCGACGCCGCTTCGAGAACCGTTCGTTCCACAAAAGCCGACATACGAAGCAGCGACTTCCCCAATGCCGGCGGAAACCGCTCGTTCATCGGCGCGGACTCTGAAGGCGGCCCCGCCAACACAACAACCAAAAAAGAATAGTCCGCTAGTGAAAGAGGAGAAGGTCGCGAAGGGAGCGAAATCATCCACCGTGAAACCACACGCGGGGAAACCGAAGGTGACATCTCCTCCACGACAGCGCGAGACGATATCGCCTCACGTGAAAACAACCACCCGCAAGGTCAACAAGGATCAATTGTTTGATGAGTGAGGCTCATGGTGCCTTCGTCACCACCACTCCACTCCCACGCAGCATCGGTGAGCCGTCGATCGCACATACCGCGGATGCGCCAGGAATCTGGTGTTGCTCCGCGCGGCCCGTGACTTGAAAGACCGCTTCGGCGATATGGCCCATGCCGTGGAGGCGACCCTCGCTCAGGCTCCCGCCGAACGTGTTCACCGGCAGTTCTCCTTCCAATGCGATGCGCCCGTCTTGGATGAACTGATATGCTTCTCCTTCCTTGCAGAATCCCGCCGCTTCCAACCAATACAGCGTTGATGGACTAAACCCATCGTACAACTGAGCGGCATCCATATCTTGCGGTCCCAGCCCAGATGACGCCCAGAGTTTTTTCGCCAACGATGAGCCGCAGGCCATGTAGTCGTCAAGCGCGTAATGAAACAACGTGCGCCGTGGGCTGGTATTCTGCCCATAGCCCGCGATGTACGCGGGTGGCTGACGCAGGTCGCGCGCTCGTTCCGCCGTGGTGAGCACCAAGGCCACGCATCCCTCCACGGGAATGTCACAATCGAACAGACACAGCGGCTCGGCGATCCAGCGCGACGCCAGGTAATCCGCGTGCGTCATCGGGGTCGTATAAAAGAACGCACGGGGATTGAGGTTCGCATTACGGCGACTGTTGGTGACAAAGGCGGCGAGATGCTCGCGCCGCGCACCATACGTGTGCATGTAGCGTTGCCACTGCATGGCGTGCCACTGAAAGATGCTGCTACATCCGTATGGTGCCATGAACTGGGTCTCTCCAGCGGCCCGCGTGCTTGACCAGGCACCGTAGCGTCCGCGTGGCTGGTGCAGCGCGCGCCACACCAGCACGTAGTCACACGCGCCCGCGAGCAGCGCGTGCACCGATTCAATCACCGGACTGGCGATCATGCCGGTTTCAATCTGCGCGTACCACTGGATGTCGGGGGCAAGTGGCATGTGGTTCACGAGATACATCACGCTAACGATGTCTTCTCCATCGCGACTGCCAGCCCCCTGCGCGGGCATCTCAGGATACGTCGCGAGTCCATCCACCTGTTCTGGTTGAACTCCGGCATCAGCCAAGGCCGCGCGGCAGGCGTCAATCGCCAATAGGCCCAAGGGTTTTTGTGAATGACGCGTGAGCGCGGAATAGCCCACGCCGGCGATAGCGGTTTTGCCTCTTCCTGTCCACATAACACGTAGCTCCTCACACCAGACGAAATTGCGGAAGCGTGATCTCCGCGTTGATAGGTTGAAAGGTGACTTCGACCGCGGCCCCAATCTGAACCGCCGCTTTGGCCGACATGGGGAGATGGGACACCAACAATAATCGTGGCTGCTCTTCCAGTTCCACGAGGAGGTTGAGGTACGGAATCTCCTGCTCGAATCCGGCGATGTTGGGTTGGTGCATGACGGCATACGAATAGATGCGTCCCCGCCCGCTCACCGGGACAAAGGCGAGTTGCTGCGACTGGCAGGCGTCACACACCGCGCGTGGCGGGTGGTTGAAGTAGGCGCACTCTTGACAGCGCTGGATGACCAACTGCTGTCGCGCCGCAGCGTCCCAAAACGGTTGGGTTAGCTCATCGACCGCTGGCAGGGGTTTGGGCTGGTGTTCTTTTGGCATGATACGCTCCGCGCTTCGGTGGAAGTGGATGACTGCCTTGGCCTGATAGCAAATACCACCCCAGGTCGGCAATGGCGCTGCCTTTTCGCTCTCTTGCACGCCGCGAGAAATTCGGCTCTAACCCCACTTGAGAAAGGAAATGCCTGTGGACTGCCCAGCATGTGGGTTTCGCAACAGTGAGACGACGCCAGCGTGCGATGAATGTGGAACCATGCTCCCGCGTTCTTGTACGGCGTGCGGATTTGACAATCCGCTCCAGACCAAGTTCTGTGGCGGCTGCGGAACCGCGCTTGCGGCATTACCGCGGATGGCGACACCGCCGACGTTCAGAGCCGAGAGCATTCCCGCTCCCGCGCGTGGGGCGGAACGACGGCAATTGACCATCATGTTCTGCGACCTCGTGGGCTCGACACCATTGTCCGAGAAGCTTGACCCGGAAGC
The DNA here is from genome assembly GCA_031389045.1 of Deltaproteobacteria bacterium. Classification (GTDB taxonomy): domain Bacteria; phylum Desulfobacterota; class Binatia; order Bin18; family Bin18; genus JABFSC01. The sequence continues at coordinate 11,162 of JANMSE010000690.1, forward strand.
GTTGCGCGAGGTGGTCCGCGCGTTCCAAGAGCACTGCGCGACCAGTGTCCACCGCTTCGAGGGCACCATCGCGCTGTCATTGGGCGACGGGCTCTTGGTCTACTTCGGCCTGCCGGTCGCGCATGAGGACGATGCCTATCGGGCCGTGCGGACAGGGTTGGACATCCTCGCCGCCTTGCCGCAACTCAATGCGCGGCTCGCGTCGAGGTTTGAGGTCCTGCGCGATTCCCCCTTGCGCGTGCGCATTGGCATTCATACCGGGCTCGTGGTAGCGGAAGAGAAAGCCGGGCAGGAAGGGCGCGACCTCCTCGAAGCGGTGGGGGAAACTCCCGCCCTGGCCATGCGTCTACAGAGCCTCGCCGAACCCAATAGCGTGGTGATCAGCGAGGCCACCGTTCAGCTTGTGCGAGGCTTCTTTGAGTGTCGCGCGTTCGGCGCGGGGCGCTTCTCAGGAGGAACGGAACCACTCACCGCCTACCAGGTTATCGGTGAGAGCGAGGTCCGGAGTCGGATGGATGTGGCCGTGGCACGGGGGCTCACGCCGTTCGTCGGGCGACACGCGTTGCTCTCCACACTGGAGTCCCATTGGCATCGCGCGCGACACGGGCATGGACAGGTCGTGTTGCTGAGTGGCGAAGCGGGCATTGGCAAGTCGCGACTCGTGCAGGCGTTGCGCGCGCGGATCGCCAATGCCCCGCACACCTGGATGGAATGTCACTGTGCCTCGTACCATCACAACAGCCCGCTGTACCCGGCGATTGATCTCTTGTGGCGCGGGTTACACTTCACCCGTCGTGAGGAACCGGCGCACCGGTTCGACAAGCTCGAGCGTGCCTTGGCCGCTTACGGGTTCCCGCTCGCCGAAGCCGTCCCCGTCTTTGCCACCTTGCTCTCCCTGCCAGTTCCGCGAGAGCGCTATCCGCCCCGTGCCATCCCACCGCCACGACAGCGCCAGCACCTGCTCGAACTGTTACAGCGCTGGCTCTTCAAGGCCGCGGAGCGTGGACCTGTCGTCGGGGTCGTGGAGGATCTGCACTGGGCCGATCCTTCCACCTTGGAGGCGCTCTCGCTCTTTCTCGCTCAGGTATCGACACAACCGATCCTCCTGCTGCTGACGTTTCGTTCCGAGTTTCAACCGCCCTGGCCAACCGCCTCGTTGCACCTGCGACTCGATCGACTCCAGCGTGAGGACGCGGCAACCCTCGCCGCGCATCTGATGAAAGATCAGGTATTGACACCAGGACTTGTGCATCAGCTCATCGCACGGGCCGATGGCGTACCGCTCTTTCTCGAAGAGTTGATGAAAACCGTCATGGAGTCCGTTGAGTCCATGGGGTCGCTTGCGTCTGGAGGAGCGGAAGAGCCGCGCGAGCGTGCACGGCTCTCGATCCCTATCCCCGCCACGCTCCACGACTCGTTGCGCGCGCGGTTAGACCGGTTAGGGCCGGCAAAGAGCGTCGCGCAACTGGGGGCGACGATTGGGCGCGAGTTTGCTTTTGAGCTCATGCGGGCCGTCTTTGACGGAGACGAACACACGTTGGTGGCCGCCTTGGAGACCTTGGTGACCGCGGAATTGGTGTCTCGGCGGGACGATCCGCCTCACACTACCTATGTCTTTACGCACGCGTTGATTCAGGAGGCGGCCTACCAATCACTGACCAAACGTACCCGTCAGCACTCTCACCAACGGATTGCCCACGTGCTCAGCACCGTGTTTCCCGACATGGGCGAACGACACCCCGAACTGGTGGCGCATCACTGGACGGAGGCGCGAGATGCGGCGCGGGCGGTCCCCTACTGGTATCGAGCGGGGTATCAGGCGGCGGAACGCTTGGCTCACACGGAAGCCTCACGCCTCTTTGGGCAAGCGATTGCCCTGCTCCACACCCTGCCAGAAACCGCGGAGCTCACCCAACAAGAACTCGCGGCGCACATGGCATTAGGAAGGTCACTGATTGTCACGCGTGGCTATGGGGCACCGGAAGTGGAAGCGTGCTACCAACGCGCCTTGGCGCTCTGTCGCGCCGTGGGGGAGAGCCCACGCCAAATGCAAGCGGCCTTGGGGATGGCGGCATTCTCTTTCATGCGTGCCGAGCTGCGCACGGTGCGGGAGCTGGGGGAGCGAGAGTTGGCGCTGTCGAAGCGGGAGGAGCATCGTGGTCGACGACTGCAAGTGCACTGGGCACTCGGGCAAGCGTGCTTTCACCAAGGCGAATTCACCGCGGCACATGCGCATCTGTCCCAGGGATTGCCACTGTATACGCGGCAACAGTATCGCGCCCACGTCGTGCAAGACCCAGGGGTGATGGTTCTGTCCTACCTGTCGCTGACGGCACTCTGCCTGGGGTATCCCGATCGCGCGGTTCAGCACTGCCACGAGATGCTCACCCTCGCGCGCTCCTTGCGGCATCGGTTCAGCCTCGCGATCGCGTTGAATGTCGCGGCGACCGTCCACGCGTTATGCGGGGCCTGGGCAGTGGCATATCCGTTGGTCGATGAGGGGCTCGCCTTATGTGAAGAGCAAGGGTTCCCGGTCTGGCTCGCGTATGGCCAGATCATGCACGGATGGATGGGAGTCCAGCGCGGGGATGGTGAACACGCGCTCGGAGAGCTCCAGCGCGGGGTGACCGCGTGGGAACAGACTGGCGCACGAGTGATGCGGCCCTTTTTCCTCTCCCTGAAAGGGCAAGCCTGTCGAAAGCTCGGACGCACGGCGGACGGACTCCTCGCGGTCGAGGAAGCGCTGGCGACCGTTGCCCACGCGGATGAGCAGTTCTGTACCGCCGAGTTGTGGCGTTTGCGGGGCGAGTTCGTGTTGCGGATGGATGCGTATCGTTTCACGCCGGACACCACGCGACAGGCGGAAGAATGTTTCCAGTCCGCGCTGACCATCGCCCGGCAGCAACACGCCAAGATGCTTGAACTCCGCGCGGCGATTAGCCTCGGGCGCCTGTGGCGAAGTCAGGGACAACATGCCGAGGCTCTCCAGTTGCTCGGCGACGTGTACGCCTGGTTCACTGAAGGATTCACGACCGAACCGTTGCAGAGAGCCCGGACGCTGATTGAACACTTGTCGTCGGCTCACGCATGAGGAGCACGTCGCGAGTGAAAATCCATTCCTGGCTCTTCACTCTTCACTCTCCACTCCGACCTCAGTTGCTCCGTCAGCGGACCGCGGTGGCTCCGACGCGAGACCAATTTGCGAAAAGACGTAGGGTCCCTCTGGAATGACGGCCACACGTGCGTCGCGTGGCAGCTCGCGACAGAGGGTATCAACCGCCTGCTGAGGTTCGGCGAACGTCGGTCCCCATAAATAGCGACGATCTTCAACAGGAATCCCCGGTGTGCAGAAATAGACCTGGGCTTTCCGTCGCACTAATGCCAGTTTTTCCAGTTGCCACTGATCAATGACCACTGGCTCTTGCGCCATCGCCGCAAGACAGGCCTCGGGTTCTGAGAAGCGGCGCACAAAGGTCGTGAACTCTGGACTCCCAAGCCCTTCCTGACACGCCGCCGCCAGCAAGATCGTTCCCCCTGGTTTGACGATATGCGAGGCCGCCGTGACGCCTTTCACCGCCTGATAGTACGTGAGGTCGAGTGGATACCCTGCACTCGTAGTGATGACGGCATCCACGGGCTCGGTCAGTGATGCCAGCGTCGTCGCGCGCACAAACTCGACCCCCTTGGCATGGGCGGCCACCGGGTCACCAGCGAACACCTGGGCGATCTGTCGGGCATGCGTCAACGCAACATCAATGATGAAGTCCTGCCGCGCCAGACGCGCGATTTCCAGTAACTCATGGTGCAGCGGATTGTCGGGATACGACCCCTCGACCACTTTGGGATCACGCATGAAAAATGGGCTGTGCAGTCGTTTGATGGTCTCTTCGCCAGCGAGACCGGGCGCGACTAACTTCCGCCCGCCAGAAAACCCCAGCATGAGGTGCGGCTCAATAAAGCCCAGGGAAATATGCAGGTCACTCTCCACGAAGCGTCGATCGACCAACACCCGTGTCCCGGACCGAGTCGTTCCCAAGTCGCTATGTGACGCCGCGTCGCGCGCATCATGCGACGCAATCGTATAGCGCGCGAGAATATCCGGGCCGACGATGGTATGGAGTTCCTGCTCCGTCGCGGCCCGGTGCAACCCAGTGGCGATGAGAATAGTGATGCCCGCGCGTAGAATCCCGGCTTGCTCCAAGGTGGCCAACACATGAGGTAACACAACCCGATTTGGCGCGGGGCGCGTAATGTCACAGATCGAGATCGCCGCGGTCTTCTTCCCACGTGCGAGATCGGATAACGCCGGAGAGCCGATGGGTTGGCGTAACGCTTCGGCCAGCGCCGCGTCGGGAGAAGGAACGGCGACGGCGAATTTCGGTTCAAGGACATTGGTGTGTACGTGCGCGGGAATCTGGACTTCCGCCCCTTCGCGACCAAATGCGAGTTTCACTTTCATAGTTGACAGTTCTCCTCTGTGGTCCCTATAACCTGTCCCCTATATCCTGTCACCTCGGCGAAAAAAGGAGAACGCTATGGCGAAAAGTATCGAACAGCTCGTGCGAGAAATGGCGGACCGCGAAGCGATTCGGGAACTCCCGCAACTCTATTGTCACTTGGTCTGGAAGAAAGATATTCCAGCGATCGTGAACCTCTTCACGGAAGATGGGGAATTCGACGCTGGTGGCGCGGTCACGGCGGCGAAGGGGCGCGCGGCCCTCTTGAAAGCGTATCACGAGGGGCTTGGGCTCGATCCTCGGCCCTTTATTCACAATCACGTGATTACGCTCCACAGCGCCTCCCACGCGACCGGCAATTGCTACTTGGATCTGCGCGCCACGCAAAACGGCAAGAGCATGATGGCGGCGGGCTACTATGACGATGTGTACAAGAAAGTTGGCGACGACTGGAAGTTCGCCTCCCGCAAGTTCAACATCCTCTATTGGGTGCCACTGAGTGAAGGGTGGGCGGAACAAAAGAAATAGGGAACAGGGGGGCAGGGTACGGGGTACAGGGGTCGGTTAAGGAAGGGCCTTTCGGTGTCTTTACCGACCCCCGTACCCCGCTCCCCGTACCCCGTTCCCTGCCCCCTTACATCGGCGAAAACTTCTTCCGCCAGTGAACTGTGACAGAGATCACCTAGTTGGGGAGGGAGGATGCCCGTTGGATGGAGGCGTGAGTTTATACTGTTCCACCAATTCCTTGAGCGTCTGCCCGACCAAGTGGATATCCCGAAGGGCCGTTT
>JANMSE010000031.1:0-1607 GCA_031389045.1 Deltaproteobacteria bacterium
CACGACTCCGCCGCTCCCAATCTCACGACTGTACCCCAGCACTCGCGTTTTGCCGTCTGGTAGGAGCGAGGTATCTTTGTCGTAGGTGAAACCGAATCCCGACGGCGAAGGATCCTTGTCGAGTTCGGTGGTCAACAGGACGTGGGTTGTGGCGGGGTCTTGCACCTCGATCAAGTAGAGTTCATCCATCACCTCAAAAGAGGCGGGCACGCCTTTGGTGAGGAAATGATTGTGATCGGTGACTGTGACTTGGAACTTGCGCACCGGCGGATGGTTGAGAAAGAACCCGCCAAGGGTGGCATGGTGACTCAACTTGACCATTTTGCGCACGCGGCGCTGATCACCAACCGAGACGGCTTTGCCGCCACTGGTCCCGTGCAACGCGAGCCAGCGTCCACCGGCTTCTAGCCATTGCCGGATGAACTGGTTTTGTTCGTCATTGGGGTAGGGGCCCGCGACGTAGGTAATCAAGAGCTGGCTGTCTGGGAGCCATTTGGCGATGTCGGTGAAGTCATTGCCGACCGAAGTGAGCACCTGGGGATTCTCGTGCAGCAGTTGGAGGAGCCGCAGGCGCGCATAGTCCATGTCATGGCCAGCGGATGACCCAGGTGGATACCCGCCAGTAATCAGATGAACGCGAATAGGTGGATGACTCATCGATTGATCTCCTTGTGTTATGAGACTGCTCTACGCGTTCTGTCATATCTGCTAATACGCGCTCAATCCACCAGCAACGGGAATGATCGCGCCAGTCGTGATGACGGTCTTTCCATCAAGTCGAGGCATTCTGGCAACCGCTTTCCTTCACTTGGGGTCCCCGCTACAGTGCCGCGCGAAGTGGAAGGGATAAGGAGAGGGAGAGCATGCCATTGGTGATGAAGCAGCCAGTCATCGAACGAGAGGTGGTGTTGACGTTCCTGCTGGCCGTGGGCCTCGTGAGTCTGAATTTTTGGCTGCAAGGCCGTGTGGGGATTGGTTTATCGGATGAAGGATTTCTGTGGTACGGGGCTGTCCAAACCGTGGCAGGACAGGTCCCACTGCGGGATTTCCAGTCCTACGACCCCGGTCGCTATTACTGGGTTGCTTCGTGGATGCCAATCTTTGGGTCCGGTCTGGTCGGAGTGCGCCTCGCCGTGGCTGTTTTTCAGCTCGGTGGTGTATTTCTCGGCTTGCTCGTGGTGCGACGGGTGGTGTCTTCCTGGTGGGTCCTCTCTCTCGTTGGCCTCCTCCTCGTAGCCTGGATGTTTCCGAGTCACAAGCTATTCGAGCCCGTTGTGGAAATGGCCGCCGTGTATGTCGGAGTGTGTCTCTTGGAACGACCTTCGCGGAAGCGACATTTTCTCGCCGGGGTCTTTGTTGGAGTCGCGGCGTTTTTCGGGCGTAATCATGGGCTCTATAGTTTCTTGGCGGGGGCGATGCTGATCGCCTTTATCCAACTGCGCATCCACCGCGAGGCCGCGCTCGTACGTCTCTGTGCATGGGGACTCGGTCTTGTGGTGGGGAGCTTGCCCTTATTCCTGATGGTCCTTGTCATCCCAGGCTTTGCTCAGGCCTTTCTCGATAGCATCTTGTGGCTGATCTCATTAGGGACCACAAACCTGCCGTTG
>JANMSE010000034.1:0-4344 GCA_031389045.1 Deltaproteobacteria bacterium
TCTGGGGCAACGCGAGCAATGCTGAAAATAATACTGCCATCCTTCAACGCCTCAATTGTTCAATGACCTGATGGCTCAATCTCTCAATGACTCAATTCTTTGATAAGTGCCTTCGCCTCTTGCAAATCCTTCGTATCAAACCCTTCGGTGAACCAGTTGTAGATCTCGGCTAACATCGTGTGTGCTTCCGTGACCTTGCCTTGTTGCTGCCAGAGGCGAGCAAGGCTCGTGGTGGCGCGGAGTTCGAGTGTCTTGGCTTGCTGCTTACGGGCGATGTCGATCGCTTTGAGGAAACAGGCTTCGGCTTCGGCGTGGGGGTCGGGGGTTGGGGATTGGGGATCGGTATTTTTCGACTTTGGACTCCGGACTTTGGATCTTGAACTTTTTTCAACTTTTGAACCTTGAATGTTGAACTGTTGGAGCGTTAGCTCGCCTTTGATCCGATACAGCTCGGCTTCCCAGTGGTATTGGCCAGTGGTGGTCATCACCGTTAGCCCCTCGGGCAGCACCGTTAATCCCTCTTCTGGCTTGCCTCCTTTTCCACAGGCTTCCGCTAACGTGACAAGGCTCGCTGGATACAGCATCATTACCCCCGTGGCTTGGTGGGTAGTAATAGCCTGACGTAGCCGGAGTACTCCCTCTTCCGTATGTCCCTGCACCACTTGTAGCGACCCTATGAGGAGTGCGCCAACCGTCTCCCAGAACGGAAACGCCCAGTCCATCGAGAGCGTCGTCAGCCGGGTCGCTTGCTCTTGTGCGTGCTGTATCTCCCCACGCTGGAGATGGAGCCAAGAGGTCCACTGTACGGCAAACGCGAGGCTAAAAGGTTGAGCAATCTCCTGGGCTAAGATGAGTCCTTCATAACATCGTGCGAGCGCTTGGTTCGGATACCCCAGAGACCAGAGGGCAACACCCGCATAGCTGAAGCTGACTACTCCAGGGTGCAGGATCCCGAGAGGGTAACGTTGTTCAGAACTGTAGAAGGAGATCCCTTGCTCCAAATGCGAGCGGGCTGCCGTAAACTGCCCGCGCCAGAGCAACGTCGCCCCTGGCAACGAATGCGCCGCCACCAGAAGCGCCGGCACTTGTACTGCCTGAGCAAAGCGCAGGACCTCCGCTGCTAGCTCTTCTGCAGTCTCTAGCTCTGCGCGCAGCAAATGAAAGCCAAAGAGTCCGGCTAAGGCGAACAACACTTGCGGAGTCCCTTCCATTTGTCCACACAGCTCGCGTGCGCGCGCGTAGGCTTTTCCTACCTCCGGGGCGGTATAGCCGTTTGCGATATTCAGGGCGTTCCCAAGGGCAAGCTGCAGGTTCACTTCGTGCTGGATGAGGTCAGGAGTCTCAGGAAGTGACGGGAGCAACATCAGCCCTTTGCGCAGGAACGCGACGGCTTCCTGATGAGCCGAGCGGCGTACCGCATTCTCGCCTGCCTGTTGCAGATACTGCACGGCTTTGCGATAGTCGCGACCTTGTTCAAAGTGTACGGCCAGTGCGGCGGCAATCTCTCGGGCCCGCTCACCGTAGGCCTGTTCTTCTCGCTCGCCGATGCGCTGATGCAGCCGCTGCCGTCGTCCCGCGGGGATGCGCGCATACAGCACTTCTTGATACAACGCATGGAGAAAGCTGTAGTGCGCCGCTACGGTGCCGTCAGGCCAGTCGGCTGGGCCACTCGTTCGCAAAAAATGTGCTTGTCGTGCTAATCCTTCACACTGTTCTTCCACGATCTCAGTTGCTGTCTCTACGCCTGCTGCCACTGCAGCGGCGGAGAACTCCATCCCAGCCACACTGGCCACCTCCAGCAGGTGTCGCTCTTCGGCAGTCAGCCGCTCGATTTGTCGTGCGATCAGGTGCTGCAAATTGTCCGGCACCCGGGTCTCGATGGCAGCCAGCTCCTCGTGTACTGTCCATTGTCCATCAACAGAGACAAGTACTCCTTGTGATATGAGATCGTCCACCGCGGTGACCATGAACAGTGGGTTGCCGTCCGTGCGGTGGTGAATCACTTTAGCCAACGGTTGTAGGGGCGACCGGCCGGTCGCCCCTACGCTGAACCGTTGCGCCAGATATTCCGCCACCTGCGCTTCACTCAACAAGCCCAGCGGCAGCTCTTCACACAACCCGTGCAGTTGTAGTTCCTGCTTGACTGCGCGCAAGGGATGTTCCTGCACAATGACATCCACCGGGCGATAGGTGCCAATCACCAGCAGCCGCGCAGGCTCCCGCCGCCGTGCGAGCAAGGCCAATAGCTCTAACGTCGAGGCATCACTCCAGTGTAAATCCTCCAGCCACAACACGAGCGGTCGCTCGACAGTGATGGCGGCGATGGCTTCTCCCATCTCTCGTAGCATCCGCTCACGCGTCACTCCTTGTGTCTGCCTCTGCAATACTTCTCGCTCCGCCGCTGGCAGTAACGTCGGCATCTGTACCAACCACGTCGGGGCATGGTGCTGGAGCACGGCAATCAGGCGTTCCTCGTCAGGCTCGCGACACAGTCGTCCCAATGCCTCCAGGATCGGCATGTACGGTTCGCCAGGGCCGTACTGCTCGATGCACTGCCCGCGACCAAGCCAGGGACTGGGAGTTGAAGACAGTTCGGGGTTCGGAGTTCGGGGTTCTGAATTTTGGACTCCGAACTCTTCGCGACTCCGCACTCCGAACAGAAAGGCCTCGACCAGCGTCGTCTTGCCAATCCCCGGCTCGCCGGTCACGAAGACGATCTGGCGCTCGCCGTTCAAGGCTTTGCCTAACCAACTGTGCAGTTGCGTGAGTTCGGGTTCACGACCAACGAGGACAGGGGACGGGGTTCGGGGACCGGGGTTCGGGGCCGACACTGCGTGCTCAGGCCGGCGTGCGACTTCATTCCGCAGCTCTCTGACCGACCCCTGCTCCCCAACCCCTGACCCCTGAAGCCGAGTGGTGGTGACGGCGGGGAGGAAGCGATACCCGCGCCGATGCACGGTCTCGATAAAGTGGGGTGCTTTCGCGTTATCTCCCAGCGCTTTACGTAACTCCACGATGCAGAACGTCAGCGCGCCATCGGTCACCGCGGTGCCAGGCCACAGTGCCGCGAAGAGATCGGCTTTGCTCACCAACTGCCCAGCATGTTCGATGAGATACCGCAGCATGGCAAAGGCTTTGCCCGGCAGGGGAATTTCCTCACTCCCACACCACAACTGCTCGCTGGCCAGATCGAGCCGATAGCGATCAAAGGTCACGTGGTGCTCTGTCTGCATTATGTTCCTCTTTCGCCGCCTCGGAGAAAGCTCGTAGTTTCCTCGCGACTTGAATGTTTTGTGGTTCGATTTAGAGCTGGGGGCACTGGGTACGCAAGAGCGCGACAGTCCGCGGCAGTCTCTGCTTGCTCAGAATGTCGAGAAACTCTTCGCGGGTTTTGGGTGGATTGCGGAGGCTCCGTCGTTGCGCCGCTACGGCCTCGCACACTTTCGCTGGCTCTCTCGCAAAGAGATTGGCAATGAAAACATCTGGATGCTGGGCTGTAATCCCATATCGCGCGAGCTGTTCTGCTGGGAAATCTTTCAGGTTGAACGTGACCACAACGTCAGCTTTCGTCCGAATGGCCGCTGCAAGAACGTGGCGATCATCCGGATCCGGTAACTGAAGGCGTGGAATCATACTTTGGTAGCCTTGCACCACACCATCTCGCACGTTGGCATCCATCAAGGCACGAGTCCTTTCCAGTTGCTCGCGGGTCAGGTCAGGACGAGACTGCAAGACATTGCGCATCCACTCTTCGTGAATATCCGCGGTCCAGCGTGCTCGAAAGACATCGCTCAGAGCCAATCGCATCAGCAAATCGCGTAAAGGAGCGGGATATAGGACACTCGCATCGTACAGCACGGTCAGCACGGCCATTGTTACCTGTCCGACGTTGACTCGTAGCCCATCCGCAACTTTTGGGCTTGCGCGGCTAAGGTATCCAGAGTTGCCCGTCGTCGTTCATTGATGCGCTGCTTATACGTGACAATATCGGTGACGCGCACTCGTCGGCGAGTCCCTACTTTCCGGGAAGGGATTGCTCCTGTGTCTAAAAGCTTGACGAGGTAGGGACGTGAGACGTTTAAGAGATCAGCCGCTTGCTGAGTGGTGAGTTCACTAGGGACGGGAGTCAACGCCACGGCGTGGCCTTGCGCCATCTGCTCCAAAATATTGACGAGCAGGCGAAAGGCGGTAGCGGGGATGGTCACCTCCTTGGTGCGTGAACCTCCCCCTGGGACGACCTTAATCGTTTGCCTCCCGGTCTTTTGCGCATACATCGACAGAGCACGACTACTCTCGTCCGCAAGCTGTGCTTCGCGCTCGGTTGGGGTGACCGATTCAAGGATG
>JANMSE010000073.1:0-10167 GCA_031389045.1 Deltaproteobacteria bacterium
TAATTGGCTGCACGAAAAAACCGGCATTCAGATCGCTTCCAAGGTCCGCTCTTCTCAGGGCTTGCTCGTCCATGTCTTTGGCAAAGTCGCCGCCGCTCTGCTTTTGTTGCGGCCCAACTTTTAACCCCTAATTCGCATTAAAAGGAATCATGTATGCACCACACCACTCGTTTGGCTGAAATCCTCTTGGCGTCGTTGCTTCTTGTCGCTGCCGCTCCGCATGTCAGAGGCATGGCGTTTGGGCAGACAGAAAAAGTCTCCGTGATCGTCCAAGACTTCGAGAACCAGGGGGGCGAGTCCGCGCGCTGGGATTTTCTCAAAAAAGGGGAAGGGCCATCCTCCGATCCCATTAGCAATGGACTGCTGGAACGGCTGAGCAGCGCTCTGGAAAAAACAGAGACCCTCACCGTCGCGAAGACCTTTCGGGGGCCAAAAGTACCCGGGTTGTCACCCGGCTCCAACTCTCCCACCGGAGCCCCACTTGCGCTCGAAGCACCACGGTTCATCGTCTCCTGTTCGGCGACGATGAACGGAGATATTGTCACGATTGAAGTACGGTTGATCGACCCCAACACCAAGAAATTGATCAAAGCCACGACGGTGGAAGGCCGACCGGAAGATATCCAAGAGGAAATCAGCGGACTCTTGGGCCCGCGCCAGGGAGTTCATTCCGCTGGTCACGATAGTGTGGCGGAACAAACCTTGCGCACGGCGATTACGAAAGCCGCGACCTGGATTGGCGTCAATACCCTGGAATCGGTCATGGTGAAAGCAGGAGCAACAAAAGTCAAAGAAGGCCCCTCACTCCAAAGCGCTACGCTCGCCACCGTGCGCCAGGGCACGGTACTGAAAAAAGTCAGCCAGGAAGGCGAATGGATTCAGGTTCGCCTTGAGAACGGGGAGAGGGGATGGGTCTATCGCGAGTTAGTTGAGTAAGTCACTCATCGCACGCGGAGACGCAGCGGCGTAAAGATTGCCCACCCCTTCGCGTCTCCGTGCAAACCAGTCTTCTGTGAGAACCACCGCTCAATCTCGATCAGGGTCCCGGCCAAACGACGGGGTACGAATGGGGTGGCCGAAACTAATTTGCCCTTTGTCGATGCGCAGGCAAAATCCGCACCCTGGACTATTACAGGCCCAGAGCTTGAACGGGATGTCGTTCCCTTGCGGTCCATAATCAGACAGCGGGAGGAGCACTCCTTTGTGACACTGTTGGCAGCGTGGCCATTCTTTTGCCGGCATGGGTAATCTCCTTGTGTGTCTGTTGGAGCAAGGGCTCCGCGCTCTTACTCTTCTTTCATCCGTAACGCCGCGGGAATGCCAGGGTCTTTCATCACCGGGGCTCCGCCTTGATTCGGGTCAAGAAACGCGAGGACCCGCTCTCCAGAGGTTTTATTCATCCATCGTCGTAGGCGTTGTTCGAGAAACAGTCGAATGTGATGTTTGCGATGGAAAAGTTCCACCACCTCTTCGGCGCTCCGTCCCGTGAGCGGGGGAGTGTCAGGGAGTTTCTTACGGCGGCGTTTTCTCGCGGCGGAACGCGGCGGTTGTCGCGCGGGAACCGGGTGATACGCATCCCCTTCCTTTTGGTAAGCAAGCCAGAGCGAAGACACCCCTTCACGAACAATTCTCAAGGTTTGAGACTCATTTTCCCAGTATTGATGTTGACGGTCGCTGCCGTAGTATAGCGTTTCTGAAGGAGAAGACGCACGTCCCATAGATACTCCGTCGGCCCACTCATCACCTGTCCGACTTCTTTCCCACTATAAAGCGCAAACTTTCGGAAAGGGAAGACAGGAGAACCCTTTAATGGGTTTTGCGCAAAATAGACGAAGAAGCAAGGGCATCCAACGTCAGCAAAGACTCAAGCCGTCGCGGTACGGAGATGCTGGGCTTGGGAATGGTAAGGTTCGGGGAGCTGACGGCGTACGGCTTGCATCCATAAGCCCTCAAGATTGTAGAATTCCCGTACACTTTCGTAAAAGACATGGATCACGACGTCGCCGCAATCTATAAGGACCCACTGCCCGTGGGTATAGCCTTCAATGGCGAGCGGGCGAATCTTGACCTCGGCTAACGCTTCTTCAATCGCGCGACATATCGCTTGGACCTGGATGTCGGACCGACCAGTACATAACACGAAATAGTCGGTGAACGAGGTCAACTCACTCACCTCAAGGATGAGGAGGTCGTAGGCTTTCTTATCGAGCGCCGCTTGGGCGCACAGCAGGGCCTTCTGCCAGCTTTGGTCTGCTTTCACTCTGCGCGTTCCTCCGGTTGATACAAGGCGTTGTTGGCAATGTAGGCTGCCACAGTCGAGGGGACGAGATAACGGATGGATTTGCGTTGACGAAGGAGGGCTCTGACCTGAGAAGCGGAAATTTGCAATCCGTGGATTTCGTGGAAAATGAGGGAATGGCCTGACGTGTGTCGATACATCGTATGCGCGGGATCGTACCAAAGGGCGGATTGAAGAGCAACCGGAAGCAACTGTTCGGGAGATGGCGAGGAAACGCCTGGGCGAGAAGTGACGATCAGATGACACAGCGCGGGAATCGTGGCGTAGTCTTTCCACGTATGGATGTCACGAAACGCATCGAGCCCCACGACAAAAAAGAGCGAGACCGGATCGAGTTCATGACGGAAGTGTCGAATGGTATCAACCGAATATGATGGACCCGTGCGCTCAAGTTCGACCGCCGATGCCTGAAAGAAGGGATTGTCGGCCACGGCCAGTTCGACCATTCTGAGCCGGTGTGGGGCTGCGACGAGGGTGTCCTCACTCCGATGAGGAGGGCGCGCCGCAGGCACGAAGTAGATGCGATGCAGCCCGAAGGTTTCACGAATTTCCTCGGCGCTGCGCAGGTGTCCCAAGTGGATTGGGTTAAACGTCCCGCCGAAGATGCCAATCTTCAGGCCGCGACCATCAGACGGTGTGTTCACAATGCGAGTGCTCACCCTTTTCCGGCTTTGCCGTTTTCCCGTTATCCACGAATCTGGCCGTCACCCTGAATGATGTACTTGTAGGTCGTGAGTTCACGCAACCCCATCGGTCCACGCGCGTGCAGTCGATTCGTCGAAATACCCACTTCCGCGCCGAAGCCAAACTCGAAGCCATCGGTAAACCGGGTTGAGGCGTTGGCGTACACCGTGGCGGAATCAACTTCATTAAGAAAACGGCGCACGTGCGAATAATTCTCGCTGACAATCGCATCAGCGAGCCCGGACCCATACGCGTTGATGAAATCCAGCGCCTCATCAAGCGAGTCCACCACTTTGACCGAGAGAATCAAGTCCAGATACTCCGTGCGCCAGTCCTCCTCGGTCGCGGCCTTCACTTGTGGAGCAATCTTCCGGGTCCGCTCACAGCCACGGATTTCCACGCCGGCTTTCTCGAAATCGGCGAAGAGCACGGGGAGAAACCGCGCGGCCACGGACTCGTGCACCAGCAAATTCTCCATCGCGTTACAGACCCACGGGCGCTGCACCTTAGCGTTCATGCAAATACGCACCGCCTTCTGGAGGTCCGCCTCGGCATCGACATACGTCTGACAGATCCCGGAAAAATGCTGAATCACCGGCACGGTGGAGCGTTCGGAGATCGCCCGAATCAGCTCTTCTCCACCACGGGGAATAATCACATCGACAAAACGATCCTGGCGGAGGAGCGTGGCCACGGCTTGACGATCAGTCGAACGAATCAATTGGATCGCGGTTTCGGGTAACCCAGTCTCAACCGCAGCGGCGGTCAAGGTATCGGTAATGGCACTATTGGTGCGAAAGGCTTCCGATCCACCTTTGAGAATGACGGCATTGCCAGCTTTCAGCCCCAACCCGGCGGCATCAGCAGTGACATTTGGACGTGACTCGTAGATCACACCTACGACCCCCAGCGGAATACGGACCTGGCCGATTTCGAGCCCATTAGGACGCCGCCACTGAGTCAGCGTTTCTCCGACCGGGTCGGGCAGTTCCGCGATAATCTCCAACCCTTTCGCCATCGCGTCAATCCGGGTTTCGGTTAAGGTCAGTCGATCAAGCATCGCGGACGACAATCCTTTGTCACGACCAGCTTCAACATCCTGGAGATTCGCGGCCAGCAGAGTGCCACTGTCCTGCCGCAACCGGGTCGCCGCTTTGAGTAGCGTTTGATTTTTGACCGGTGTGGAAACCGTGGCTAGGGTGCGCGCGGCTTTTTTCGCCGCTTGGCACATGGAGACGACCATTTGTTCAACGTCCATGACTCGTTCCTCTCTCGAACTGGGAAATTGAAAAGCCTCCGGTTGTGTCAAGCAAGACGATAGGCCTCACGACGTTTTGCCTTGACCTCAGTCCAAGCCGCGGTAACGTCAGCTTCGATCTCCACCGAAGACTGTTTCTGGGTCTGTCGCTGAACGCGTTTGAGCAAGGTTTGGAAATCTTTCAACCACTTCTCTTCGGGATAAAGAGAAACGAGGCAAATTGCTCGTTCGCCGAGTTGGGGACGTTGGAGCGACTTTAACACTCCATCTTCATAAACAACGCGGATTACACGCTCCATCTTGTATCGTCCTTTCTCGGAACAACGGAGAGCAGTTCTTGCAGTCTCCCATTGTTCATTAGCAGCGTCTCTTCTTGACACGAACGTACTCTACCTGCACGGACTTTTCCATAACTCACCTTACGCGGAGCTTTGAGCGGGGGAGAGGGAGCGTAAAGTGGCGAAAGCCGAGCGGAGAGCATTGAGATAGAGCTTGGACTTGAGGGCAAAGTGATTGAGCTTGGTCTTCCTTTTGAGCCGTTCCAATTTGATAAAGCCACACAGGGCGGCGAAGAAGTGGGTGGTTTGGGTGGTGACAGTTTGTGTGGGCGACTTGACCAGAGAGACATTCTGCTTGAGCGCTTTGTGATAACCCTCCACTTCCCACCGTTCGTGGTAGGTCGTAGTGAGGGTGGTAAAAGACAAGGTGGTCTCACTGGAGACCAGATAACGCATGCCGGTGCTGCCGTCTGCGTTTGTGAAGACTTGTTTGCCGAGGAGGAGCGGGAAATCGACTCCTTCGAGCTAGATTTCCCGCGTGGCCTGCGTTTCCAGTTCGAGCGTAGCCACTCGGACATAGCGGCCCTGGGATTTGTCCGCCGGACTCAAGGCCACTTTGCGATTGGCCTTGAGGGGACAGATAAAATCGCGTTTTTGCTTTTGTTTAATGAATCTCAGGGTGTCCGCCGAAGCGAACCAGACAGCGAAGAGCACGAAGCGAAAGGGAAGACGGTTGGTCACCGCTTGCTTGATGAGGTCCTGACAGACGGCATTTTTGGACACCGGACTGCGTCGGTTCTCTTTCTGCGTCTTGGGGTCCGTATACTTCTCGGTCTTGGCCACTAAGTGGCAACCCACTGGGATATTCACCCCCTGGCTGCGAGACAACGCCCTCAGGAAGTTGATCCCTTTGAGGATCCGATCTTTGGAATGATCGTAATGCCAACAGACAATATCGTGCTCGTCGGTATAGGGCTTCTCCTCAATCGAGTCGTCAAGGATCAACACGCTGGCTTCAGATTGCACCGCGCGCACGAACGCCTTGACCGTGCCCCACAGATCGCTCGCGGTTTTCTTCGCGCTGGCCAAGTACCGGGTCACTTGATCGTGGCTGACTTCCCCTTCCA
Source organism: Deltaproteobacteria bacterium (assembly GCA_031389045.1). Classification (GTDB taxonomy): domain Bacteria; phylum Desulfobacterota; class Binatia; order Bin18; family Bin18; genus JABFSC01. The sequence continues at coordinate 5,647 of JANMSE010000073.1, forward strand.
GCAGTTCGCTCAGCCCTGTCGCCGTGGTGGCCCCAAAGGACGTCAACAAGTAATCAGAATACAAATCGGCTATCGGGCGTGCTTTCATATCCGCGATGCTACACCTTTTTTGTTACTGTCGCGTAAGATGAGTCCATAAGACTTCTCAATCCACCAACGCCTCCAGGACGCGGGTAAGGCGCGCCAAATCTTCATCTTTGGCTGCAACGATCAGACTCTCCAGTTTCTTACGCAACCGCTAGGGTGTGTCGCCTTCATGCTCGAAATCGGTATCTTCCGTATCGGTCACCTGTGTCGGCCGTTTGATCCCTGCGCGGTAAGCAAGGAGCATCACAACCACCAACACAGAGCCGAAAAGGAAGCACGCGGCCACTATGTAACTACCGTGCGATTTCAGAGTTCCCTCGAATGGCGACAAAAGCCGAAAACTTGTGGTGAACAGAAGAACGACCCAAACCATTGCAGTAGCTGCAGCCAGGCTGTCGTTTCGGCCGAGGCCCAGCGGGGGTATTGGACCCCAATACTGGAGGGGAGGGTTGGAAAACACGCAGGGAGGTAACTTGTTAAGCTCGTGATGGTAATGCTTCTGCAAGCGGATCAGTTGGCGCCGTGCCCTCAGAAGGGAGTCGTGGATACAAACGCACAAGTAGAGTGCATACAGGGAAATAAGCCCGAGCACGATAGGGACAAGATATGCCTCTTGCTTAATTTCGCCCTTGACCCAAGCAGTGAAGGATGACACCGAACACAGCTAAGAGGAACGCCTGAGAGTAAAGCAACCACGTAATACGATGGTTTGTCAGTGTGTTCTCATGCTCGATCCCAGCGCGCGTAAGGCGCCAAAGAGTGATTCGCGGTGACTTGAACTCGTCGAACGTTGGGTTAGGGGTTGTCATTGGGGTTGTCATTGGTCGGCCTCCTCAAAAGTGCTGTCCGCAAATAGCTTTATGCACGCTCCAGAAATGCCCAACGCCCGCCGTCTCGGGCCGCCGCTCAGACGAGTCCTTTCAGGTTCAGCAGAAATCGCAAACGGGCGGCGGTCACGAGCACGGCAGAGTGAGACCATGCACCCATGACGCTAGACCGCTGTCAGTTCGTCTTCCTGCCACGGCTGAATACGGCTGATAGTGCGACCCGCAGCGTCTTCGGCGCACTGGATGTCGTAGTGCATTTGCAGGTTCAGCCAGCTCTGTACGTCGGTCTTAAAAAACCGTGCCAGCCGCAGTGCCGTGTCCGCGCTGATGCCGCGCCGCTCCCGCACGATCTCATTGATGCGCGTAGGCGTCACGTCCAGCGCACGCGCAAGCGCGTTGCTAGAAAGGCCCCGCGGCTTCATGAACTCCTCGCGCAGGATCTCGCCGGGGTGGATGGGGGGCAACTTTTTGCTCATAGCGTCCTCCGTCAGTGATAGTCCACAATCTCCACGTCTTTCGGACCTTGCGCCGTCCACACGAAGCACACGCGAAACTGATCGTTGACGCGTATGCTGTGTTGCCCGGCGCGGTCGCCGCTCAGGGCTTCCAATCGGTTGCCCGGAGGCGCACGAAGGAAGTCCAGCGTAGCAGCGGCATTCAACTGAACCAGTTTGCGCCGCGCTACAGCTTCAATGTTCACGAATCGCTTCACCCGTTTCCGGTTGAATAGGGCTTGCGTGTCGGAGCATTTGAAGGATTGAATCACAGCAATATCGTATATCGCTCGACGATATGCTGAAAGTCCCTATACTTGGTGCCGAGAGGTCTAACGACGGAGTTGACCGGGTGCGGGCATTACCACCGAAGCAATGGGGAAATTGGATCATTTAATGTGAAGTCCTTTGCAACATCTTGGCCTCAAATGATTGTGGATGTCTAACGTCGGCGCTCACCTGCTACCGCCCAACCGTACCCGTTCGAAGTTACACCGAACCGTAAGCGGGCGGTGGTCAGGTGCAGCGGTATAGTGAGGCATAGCGGCACCGGCTGACAGTCTCTCAAGAAGTGAGACCGGAACGAAGGACGGCCACAACCGCCTCAATGATTTGCTTGAACGCTTCCTCTTTCAGGACGCCAACTTGATCTGCCATCAGATCACGATTCGCCGTGAAGAGCTTCCCAGGACGAGCATAGCTGGTCACCCGTAACGAACCTGTCGCAAAACTTTCCTCTGTGAGAGCGATGGCAGAGCGTCGCCATAGGGTTTGCTGGTCACCTGGCACAAAATCCAATCGTCCCGACCCACATCGGCTAAGATCACAACAGGACGCAGTTTCGTCCGCGCACTGAGACTACGGCTCGGGTTGCAGGTGTGACCACGCCTCGTCCTCCTCTGGCCGGTCCCAATCCTGAGCAAGAGCCTGTTCGCTGAGCAGAACAGTTTCAGGAACATTTGCAGTTGGGGTGTCCTCCAAGATCGTCACGAGCGCCTTTCGCGCTGCAGGCAGTTGGATCGCTTCCAGTAAATGGACGTTTCCGTGCTCGTCGATCACAGCCTCGACTGTTCGCAGCATTGTTCACCTCCGGCTTGATTGTACCCGAAGGACCTGCGTAGCGCACGCCTAACGATGGAAATGAGCAGCAGCGAACCTACCCCGAGCTCACTGTACGTTACATTGCGGTACTGGGCGTCACTTACTTTTTAAGTGTTGGGCAACATGTGCAACGACATCTGCGCAAATCCTTCGAAGTTGCTCATCAGTATTAGGAGGAAACAGTTCGCGAGCTACTGGGGGCCGAAGATCAAACATCAAAGGCTTATACGATAGCCTGTTGATAGCGTGCGCCATTTTCTGACCAGCAAAGACAGCATTCTCCATCTTGGATTTATGTGATTGGTAAAATTCGGAGAAAGCGTGAAGAACGACCAAATGTCCTTGCGAGGACATATGCGGATCATTTTCTATGGCTCGCCATATTTTGATCACATTGTTCACAGGGTCTTCACGTCTTAGTTCTCGCTCCAGAGGCACAGAATGTTTTCTCCTTCTCCACACACGTCAATGATGCAGGAACTGAAGCTGGGTTTTTCTCTATGCCATTTGAGGGCCAGAGATGACGAATTGAGCAACTGTTCCATTCTGGTCGTACAATGGGATCTGAAAACGTCGCCTGCCATCTTCTCCTCTTTCTTTGCCTAACACCGAACACTGAGGGGTGCGAACGTAGTGAGCGTCCCGCTCCAGTGTTGTGTTAGTCGCCGCTCTGCTTGGTGGCAACGCTGCGCTTCTGCCCACCCCACTTTCCTAAGTCAATATGCATGCCTGACCCCATTCCAGGAAAACGGTTCTCGGGTCCGGCTGATAGACGGGCGGTTAGCACCAAGGCCTCTCGACCTCTGGCACACCAGAACCGCAACTAGTGTCGCCCGCGGCTGCCTTTTTTGCATCTGGAGGGGCGAGGCCGAGCCTCATAGTCGGCTGATAGGTGTTAGCCCGAGCTAGTCTGCGATCTTTGAGACACGACTGGCTACCCGTTCGCAGAGCGCCCGTTGCTCAGAATGAAGCTCTTCAAAGAATCTCCTAATAGTCTCGAACAGATCCGTGCAGAAATCATGTTCGATTTCCACGAATCCGGAACTGACACGAAGTCCCTTCGCGTGCTTCAGATATTCGCCCAACCTCGCCGCCCTGGGTGTTCCTTTGATACTCCCAGCGTCATGGACAATGGCATTCCGTACTTCGTACATGTTGGCTAACTGATCCCATAGTAATGCTGGTGGCCTCTGAAAATCCACTAAACGATGCAGAAACAGCCTTGCCTTTTCCAGCATTGAACCTCGGAAATCCCCAACGCTAATCCGTTTCTGAGCGACAATGCCGGTATCTCGGCAGAACAACTTTAATTGTTTCTCCATCACTGAAAAGGCAAGAATCGTGAAAGATGCCCGAAATGGACTTCCAACGATATCATTCCAAGGGTATGGATCATACTAGGTGAGAAAAGCTTCTCGGCGTTCCACTGGAATTTTCTCGACCTCAAGTTTTAGCGTCTCATCTTCATCCTTCTCTGTTTTGCGGATCAGGTAGTCCATTGCGTTCAGGTAATCACGTAGGCTACTCAACTGATCGCGCGTGACGGCTTGAGGAAACTCGCAACGATCAGCAATCAGAGATAGTCGCCATGATGCCCTATTGTCAGACTCTTTCATGCTTCAGATTCTCCTAGTATAAAAGTGGTGTAGGCTGATTAAACCAGCTAACTTCTATTGAACGGCACAGGTTGTTTCCATTAGCAGAAACAAGTTGCCATTACGACAAACAAGTTGCTACATCTACAAACTGTCAGGTTACTATAGGGAGCAACTTTATAAACAGCGATGATCTCTCCTTCTATAGTCTTTCTCACTAAGATGTGGTCAGTATCCGTGAGATTCACAGTTCGATTCGAGCATTGTTTAAGAATGAGGCTCTTCGCGTGATTTGGTTGCAAAAAAAGGAGGAGAGTGTCGCTCCGCGTCAAGAATACCAAGGGCTGTGGGGGATTTTCAGAAGGCTGAAACCGTGTCACGGTTTCGAGCATGAAAAGACAATCCCGCCTCCCCCCG
>JANMSE010000086.1:0-1550 GCA_031389045.1 Deltaproteobacteria bacterium
CTTCGCCAATCACCTGCATGTCGCGACAGTCACTCAGCAGACGCCGCAGCCCATGGCGTACGAGCGTATGATCATCCACCAGTAGAATACGAATCATGGTTGTCTCCTTCCGTGATCAACGGAACTCGCAGGGTCACTGTCGTTCCCTGTCCTGGGGTGGAGTGGATGGCTAACGTCCCGCCAACGAGCCGGGCGCGCTCGTGCATCCCGACAATGCCTAAGCCACTACTGGGCGGATCCGCCGTGGCAAGGAATCCCTTGCCGTTATCAATGATGGTGACGGTGAACTGCCGTGATTGCCGTTGCCCCTTGATCGTAATGGCGGTCGCGGCGGCATGACGAGCGATATTGGTGAGGGCCTCCTGCACGATCCGGTAGATGGTGGTCGCGCTTTCCGGAGGCAACGTAGATGAGTCAATGGTGGGACACGAAAATGCCACCACGGTCCCACTGCGCCGCATGAAGTCCGCCACATACTCTTGGAGAGCCGCGGATAATCCTAAGCGATTCAGCTCCCCCGGACGCAGTAAGGTACACAGCGTTCGAGTGGCGTGCTGGGCTTCTCGTGCCAATTGCACGGTCTCTTGTAATGGTTCTTGGAGCGCGGACAAATCCGGCGGACAGTGGCGGGAGACCCATTCCGCATTCATGCTGATCGCCGCATGCAGTTGTCCGAGGTGATCGTGCAGTTCGCGGCTGATCTGTGCGCGTTCTTCTTCTTGGAGACGAAACAAACGAGCCGAGAGCCGACGCAATTGCGCTTGCGAGGCCGCGAGTGCCCGTTCCGCGTCACGGATCGTGTGCAGTTGCGCGGCCGCCTTCAACGCCACCTCTACCCACAGTAACAGCCGGTCGGGGCCGTCGAGCTTGTCGTGATACCCTTGAATATCCAACTGGCGTAACATTTCGCGCGGCGGCTTCTCTCCCGAATAGCCTGTTTGCAGCACAATCTGGACATCGGTATCCCGTGCCCGGATCTCCTGGATGAGCCGTTCGCCGTTCATACCCGGCATGAAGTAGTCCACGATGACGAGCTGAAACTGTCCAGGCCGGAACAGTGTCAGCGCTTGGGTTCCGCTGGTTGCGGTGTGAACACGGTGCCCTGCCATTTCGAGCAACAAGCAAGTCGAGACCAGCGCCTCTTCCTGGTCGTCCACCACCAGAATAGCGAAGTCCATCGGCTCAGCCACAGGATGATGGGGAGTGGGCCGGGTCACGTCAGACTCCCCGTTTCCCAACAATTCACGGAGGAGCTGAGCGACTTCCGCCAGCGGAGTCCCTTTGGTGACGAACCCATCCAACAATGCCTGTGGAGACCCTGATGTTGGAGTGATCAAGAACGCGTACATCCACTATCGATGCGGCGGTAACCTCTATACAACCTATAGCGGAGAGAATCGTTCCGTATCCATTTCGTGTCCCAGCAATGACTTTTTATGGATCGATGGCTATTACTATACGTCATCCTCCGGTATGACGACCTGTCCAGCAGGCACGACAGCACAAATTGTTTATTTGGGTTGGGCAACACAATGCACCTACACAGGATC
>JANMSE010000099.1:0-4139 GCA_031389045.1 Deltaproteobacteria bacterium
ATGGCGTCGAGTGCATCGCCGTTGGAACTTCTCGCGGACTCAGTGACAAACCGGGCGTCTGAAGCGAGCTGCTCGCCGCCGATCATTCGAAGCACGCGAAGGGCAAGATTATTCGTCGAACTACTGACCGTAATCCACTTGCCGTCGCGAGTTCTGTAGATGTTTCGCGGCACACTGCTCTCCGACCGGTTGCCGGTTCTCTTCAACACGCGGCCGAGTTGATCGAACTCAGCGACTTGGTAAGCGATGATCGAGAAGAGGGAGTCCAGCAGGCTCACATCGACGCACTGCCCATTCGCGACGCCCTTCGCTCTCGCTAGCAACGCTACGAGCACGCCAACCGCGCCATACAAACCGGCTACACAGTCGCCCACGGCCATTGGCGCAACCGTGGGCGGACCATCGGGGTCGCCATTCAGAACAGCGAAGCCGCTCATACCCTCGCACAGCGTGCCGAAGCCTGGCTTTTTGGAGTACGGGCCCTCACGTCCGAAACCGCTAATGCGCAGAACGGTGAGACGTGGATTGAGCTCGTGAAGCGTCTCCCAACCCAGCCCCCACGCTTCCATCGTCCCAGGCCTAAAGTTCTCGATCAGTACATCTGCTTCCCGCGCCAGCTCCCTCAACACCTGCTGCCCCTCGCGGCGGCCCAAGTCCAGAGTGAGGGTCAATTTGTTGCGCGAATAAATCTTCCACCAAAGCGGAATGCCATTCTTAGAGCTGCCCATGGCGCGAAGTGGATCGCCCTGGATTGGCTTTTCAATCTTGATGACTTCCGCGCCAAAGTCGCCTAAGAGGGTAGCCGTGAACGGCGCCGCGAAGATTGTCGCGGCGTCGATCACTTTCAGTCCCGCGAGCGGCTTGATCCCCTCAGGCGGATGTTGCATGCGCCTTGCCGCTCAGCACGGCAATGACTTCGTCCGCCAGACGTTCTGCAAATTCCTCGATGCGTTCAGGACTGTGGCCCGCAATAGATGACGCGCCAAAGTCCAGATATATCGGCTTGTAGTCCGGCATCCCAAATACCTTGGCATGCACGCGGGCCGAGTTTTCGAACTTCGGCGTCGCGATCAAAGCGGTGGGAATCCCCAGCCCTTCGAGTGTCACCATGTCGCGCAGACCGCACGACGTACATGACCCTCAGTCGGCAATGGCAGCTACAACAAAGTCCGATCGCTCCACCAGCGTGGCGATGTCTGTCTCGGACGCTGGCATAGAGAAGATGAATTTCGTCAAGCTCACTACATCGGCGATATCGAAGCGCTTGCGGAAGGCGTTTTCGAAGCCTACTAACAGGCGATCGACGTTGTGCTTGCGATTGTCCAGCAGCCCGAGCCGTAATCCGTTGAAGTCCTTGATCCGCTCGGCAAACGCGACTTGTTTGGACGTTGCGTCGTACGCCGGGTTAACAAACCCATACTTCTCAATGTTCATGATTGTCTCCTCCTTACAAAAAACATCAGTTACTGCTTCCCGACTGTGACGGGAATTCCACCTTCGCGATCTGACAGCGTGAACCAAGACCAGGCAAGTACACCGAGTGGGTCCCAGGACCACCCGTCACAATAATCTTGATGTCCGAGTGATCGCGTGCAACCGGCATCAACGAGTCGTCATTGAACCGGTCTACCCACCGCGGCCAAAGATGGTACTTCTCGACTTCACGGCCATAGATCCCAGCCTTTTTGAGTTCGCGAATCGGAATGCGCGCATGCTCAAACAAGTATTTCTGCACGTGCACCTTTTTCCAGCCGGCGGCGGCGATTGTCGCTGCATGCTCGGGCGAGAAGCCGACGATGTGCTCTCCGCCTAAATATGCTTGATTGGCGCCCACATCGCGCATCATGCTCGCGACCGTGTCGAGCAACGCGTAAGGCTGATCTGGATTGTCGTGCAGAGCCGCGACGAGAATTGTCTGCGGCGCCTCCGACGCGTACACCGTCACAGTGCTGTCTTCACGCGTGAATCCATACTCGACGTGCAACGGCTCCCACGGACTTTCTTCCTCGTTCTCAGCAATGCAAAACGTGAACTTGCCAGGGTGCGCGAAAGTCGCTTTATCCACCACTCCCGGTACGGCTCCGCCAATGTTGACCAAAATCAGTTTCAGCGCTCGACCGACCGTGGCGTTGGCGCGCCACCCAGGCCCAAAGACTCCCGAGCTGAAGTTGAAGTTAAGAGCTTTTCGCACCGGTCCGTTGACGATCTGAAGCGGCGTGGAAATCTGAGTGGAACACTGCATTCCCCGCAGGTTCAGCTTCGGCCCCACCGACGCACGCAGTGAAGCGATCACAACTGGCATGTACTCCGGCAGACACCCGGCCATTACGGAATTAGCAGCGATCTTCTCGATGGTCGCTACCTTGTCCAGCGGCGGGACAACCGCCACCTCGTAATCGGCCGGCAATCCCGATGCGGCGATGAACTGGTCGACGCGAGTGCGGGTGGGCGGAATTACCGGGAGTCCGTCGGTCCACCCAGACTCAAACAGAGCTTCGTGCATTTCAATGATTTCGTCACCTGCTTGAAACTGTTCTACGGCCCCCATGGACACACTCCTTGACTATCCGACGGATCAACTGTGTGATGCTAGGAGGACCCGCACGTCGAGTCAAAGGTTTTCTCACTTTGTTCACGTATGCGAACCTCGTGTGACCGTACGATCTAGGGCGTGTGACACCCTTGTTCGCATACGCGAACGCAAAAATAGCGCCATCGCTGTTAGACTTCCGCACGCGGCCTCCCCATAGAGTTCCTCACCCTGACGCAATGATTGTCGCGACAGCTGGTCATATCGATCACGGTAAGACGCTTCTGGTTAAGGCATTAACCGGAACGGACACGGATCGTCTCCCAGAGGAAAAAGCGCGCGGGATCTCGATTGATCTCGGATTCGCGCACCTCCCGCTCGCAGACGGGCGGCACATCAGCTTCGTTGATGTTCCAGGGCACCAGCGCTTCATTCGCAACATGCTCGTAGGCGTTGCCGAAGTTGATTACGCAATGCTTGTCGTGGCAGCGGATGACGGAGTGATGCCCCAGACGATTGAGCACCTTCACATTCTTTGCCAGCTCGCTGTTCAGAGAGGCGCGATCGTTATCAACAAGGTTGACCGCGTCACCGAGGCGCGCGTCGTCGAGGTCGAGAATGAAGTACGAGATCTTTTAGCGAGCGTCGGATGGCAATCATTCACAATCGTGCGCGCTTCAGCTAAGGAGGGCACGGGAATCGCCGTCCTGCAGCAACTCTTGATGGCGGAGGCTGAAGAGCTTCAACCTCGTCCGGCAGAAGGCGAGAACTTCCGTTTCAGTGTCGATCGCACTTTTTCGGTCTTCGGGATCGGGACGATTGTGACCGGGACCGTCTGTAGCGGCGCAGTAAACATCAATGACCGTGCACTCACCTCGCCTTCCGGTAATCAAACCCGGATTCGGGGAATTCAGATCAACCGAGCATCCGCTACTCGCGCGAGCGTTGGACAACGGTGCGCACTCAACCTTTCTAGTGTTTCAGTTGAAGAGGTGGCTCGCGGCGACTGGGTTGTTGCTCCTGCTATCGCCCACTCAACGACTCGTATGGACGTGCGGGTGTCGGTGCTCAATTTGGAGCCGAAGGCGATCGTGCACTGGACCCCCGTTCACCTGCATATCGCGAGCGCCGAGGTCACGGGGCGCCTGAGCATTCGCCGAGGCGGAGAAATTCCCCCGGGCGACAGCCAGCACGCGCAAATCATCCTTGACCGTGCTATCAGCGCGTGGAACGGCGATCGGTTCATTCTTCGCGACCAATCGTCGACGCGGACCATAGGGGGTGGCGTGGTTCTCGATCCACAAGCAGAACCCTGGAGCCGTCGCGACACGTTGCGAGATGCTCGGCTTGCCGCTCTGGAGCAACCGTCGCCAGAAGCCGCGTTAGACGGTCTTCTGAAAGTGTGTCTCGATGGAGTCGATCTTCACCACTTTGAGAAGGCGTTCAATCTGACCCCCGAGCGCGCGGCAAACATCTACCGTGGCCCGCAAATGCACGTGGTCGGCAGGCAGCAACGCACAGGACTGGAGACACAGCGTCATCACGAGTTGCTCCGTGGCATTGTCGAAGGCATTGCTCAATTTCACCTTATCCAGCCGCAACAGTCAGG